>NZ_JBFAID010000031.1:0-75265 GCF_040654475.1 Micromonospora sp. NPDC050686 | reverse complement strand
ACGACGCATACGCCGGTTTACAGACACAGGGACACACACGTGATCTTCGCTGACACAGTCAGCGAAGATCACGGCCAGGTATCACAACACTTTCTCAGGCGTCGGCGTGGGCGGCCCGCCGGGTGTGCGGGACGGCACACCGTCCGGGCATCACACGCCTGGCCGTTGCCTCGTCTTCGGTGTGTGACCCGCAGAGAGGAACCAAAGCCATGAGAGTCCTGCTCGCCGGCGCCTCGGGCGCTGTCGGTACGCCGCTGACCCGCCAGCTCATCGCCGCCGGCCACGAGGTGGTCGGCATCAGCCGTAGCCGGACCAACGCCGAACGGCTGCGCAATGCCGGCGCGGAGGCCGTGGTCGCCGACGTGATGGACCGCGAGAACCTGCTCGCCGCCGTACGGGGCGTGCGGGCCGACGGGGTGATCCACGAGTTGACCGCGCTGGGCACGACGAAGATGCGGGACGCGCTTCAGGGCACGAACGCCCTGCGTACCACCGGGACCGCGAACCTGCTCGCGGCGGCCCGGGTGGTCGGCGCCCGCCGCTTCGTCACCCAGTCGATCGTGTTCGGGTACGGCTACCGCGACCACGGCCCGCACGTGATCACCGAGGACGACCCGTTCGGCGAGCCGGTGAGCGGCATGCTCGGGGGCGCCGTCGCCGCGATGCGCTCCGCCGAGGAGCAGACGTTCTCGGCCGACGAGATGGAAGGCGTCGTGCTGCGTTACGGGCTCTTCTACGGCCAGGACAGCATGACCAGCATGATCGTCAACCTGGTGCGCAAGCGCCGGTTGCCGGTGCCCTCGTCCGCCGGCTTCGCCACCTTCGTCTACCTGGAGGACGCCGCCGCGGCGACCGTGGCCGCGCTGGAGAAGGGGCGCGCCGGGCAGGCGTACAACATCGTCGACGACGAGCCGGTGCGCTGGGGGGACTACCTGGACACCCTCGCGGCCGCGTTCGGGGCGGGCCGGCCGTGGCGGGTGCCGAGCTGGCTGCTGCGGCCCATCCCGTACGTGCACGCGTTGATGACCACCTCGATGCGCGTCTCCAACGCGAAGGCCAAGCGCGAGCTGGGCTGGGCTCCGGCGGTGCCGACCTACCGCGAGGGGGTTCCGCTGATCGCGAGAGCGAGCCGCTGACCGTCGGTGCGGTGTGGACGGCGCACCACGGGATGCCCGGCTGACAACTCGTGTCGGAAGTGGCTGGACAGCGTAATTATACTGAGTATTATACCCGGTATTATTACGCTGGGTGGGGGGCCATGAGCATCAGACATGCGTTGCTGGCACTGCTGACCGAGGGAACGAAGTACGGCCTGCAACTGCGGCAGGAGTTCGAGGCCCGCACGGGTGAGGTCTGGCCGCTCAACGTCGGCCAGGTCTACACGACACTGCAGCGCCTCGAACGCGAAGGGCACGTCGCGTCCGACGAGACCGGGCGCGACGGCGCGCAGCGGCGGTTCCGGATCACCGCCGACGGCCAGCGGGAACTGGACCGGTGGTTGCGCACCCCGCCCGACGCCACGCCGCCACCGCGCGACGAACTCGTCATCAAGGTGCAGGTGGCGGTGCGCATGCCCGGCGTCGACGTACGGGAGATCCTTCAGGTCCACCGCCGGCGCCTGGTCGAGGAGATGCAGCGGTACACCCACCTCAAGGCCGAGGCGGACCCCGACGACATCGCGCTCGGCCTCGTCGTCGACGCGGAACTGTTCCGGCTCGAATCGGTGGTCCGCTGGCTCGACGCGGCCGACGCCCGGCTCCGCCGCCGACCGGCGCCGGCCGCGGGCGCGGCGCCCAACGAGCAGACCCGACCGGCCGGCCCCGCCGCCGAACCGGCGGGATCCGCGCCGGCACGCGAGCAGGCCCGCCGATGAGCGCCGTGTTGAGCCTGCGCCAGGTGTCCAAGGTGTACGGCACGGGCAACGCCGCCGTGCACGCGCTGCGGCAGGTGGACCTCACTGTCGGGGCGGGCGAGCTGGTGGCGATCATGGGCCCGAGCGGCTCCGGCAAGAGCAGCCTATTGACGATCGCCGGCAGCCTGGAGGAGCCGACCGACGGTGCGGCGCGGATCTGCGGCGACGACGTGTCGACCATGTCCGCCGACGCGCGGGCCCGGATGCGCCGCCGATCCATCGGCTTCGTCTTCCAGGACCTGAACCTGCTCGCCGGGCTGTCCGCCGTCGAGAACGTCGCCCTGCCGCTCGAACTCGACGGCATCGGCGCGCGGGCCGCCCGCGCCGCCGGGCTGCGCGTACTCGAGGAGTTGGGGCTGGCCGAGCGGGCCGCGCACTTCCCCGACGACCTGTCCGGCGGCGAACGCCAGCGGGTCGCGATCGCCCGCGCGGTGGTCGGCGACCGGCGGCTGCTGCTCGCCGACGAGCCGACCGGCGCGCTGGACTCGGCCAACGGCGAGGCGGTCATGCGGATGCTCCGCGCGGCCTGCAGGCGCGGGATCGCCGGGGTGCTGGTGACCCACGACGCGCAGCTCGCGTCCTGGGCGGATCGGGTGGTGTTCCTCCGGGACGGCCGGGTCGTCGACCAGACCGCGCCGTCGGTCGGCCCGGGCACCCTGCTCGCCGGGGACGTGACCCCGTGACGGCGACCGCCACCCCGCCGGCCGCCACCCGGCCGGCACCCCGCCGCGCCCCGGGCGGCGGCCTGCCGGCCCGCCGGGCCGTCATCCGCTGGGCGGTACGACTGTTCCGCCGCGAATGGCGCCAACAGGTGCTGACCCTCGCGCTGCTCACGGTCGCCGTCGCCGGGGCCACCTTCGCCGTCTCCGCGACCTACAACATGGCCGCGTCGAGCGACGCGACGTTCGGGCGCGCCGACCACCTGCTCCGGCTCGACGGCGGTGACCCGGCCGAGCTGGACTCCCGGCTCGCCGCGGCACGAGCGTGGTTCGGCACGATCGACGCGATCGGCCACCGCTACCTGGAGGTGCCGGGCCGGTTCGACCCGGTCGACGTCCGGGCCCAGGACCCGCACGGCGCATACGGCGCACCGATGCTGGCGGTGCGGCAGGGCCGGTTACCGGCCGGCGCCGGCGAGGTCGCGGTCACCGACGCGGTGGCGCGGACACTGCGGACCGGGCTCGGCCGGCTGGTCACCCTCGACGGCCACGACCGGCTGGTCGTCGGGGTGGTGGAGAACCCCAAGGACCTGACCGACGAGTTCGCCCTCGTCGACCCGGCGCACGCCGACCCACCACAAACCGTCACCGTCCTCGTCACCGGGAACCAGGCCTCCCTGGAGGCGTTCCGTGACACCCTCGACGGCCCGCTGGTGCGCGAGTCCCGGCCCGGCACGACCCGTACCGTGATCGCCGCCGTCACCCTCGCCCTGGCCACCGTCGGACTGCTGTTGGTGTCGCTCGTCGCCGCGGCCGGGTTCATCGTGGTGGCGCAACGCCGGCTGCGCCAGCTCGGCATGCTCGCCGCGATGGGCGCCACCCGCCGGCACCTGCGGCTGGTGATGCTGGCCAACGGGACCGTCGTCGGCGCGGTCGCGGCGGTGCTCGGCACCGCCATCGGCGTCGCCGCGTGGCTGGCCGTCGCCGGGCGGGTGGAGACGGCCGCCGGGCACCGCATCGACCGGTTCGACCTGCCCTGGCCGACGATCGGCGCGGAGATTCTGCTGGCCGTGGCGACCGCCACCGCCGCCGCCTGGTGGCCGGCGCGGGCCATCGCCCGTACGCCGATCATGAACGCGTTGTCGGCCCGGCCGCCCCGGCCCCGACCGGCCCGACGCACCGCCGCGGCCGCCGGGTTGCTGCTCACCGCCGGCGTCACCTGCCTGGTGCTGTCCGGCGGGAACAATCCCGTGCTGATCTCCCCGGGCACCGTCGCGACGGCCGTCGGGGTGCTCCTCGTCGGGCCGGCGGCGATCCGGCTGCTGGCGGCGGCGCGCGGCGGGATGCCGGTGGCCGTCCGGCTGGCATTGACCGACCTGGTCCGCTACCAGGCCCGGGCCGGCGCGGCACTCGCCGCAATCAGTCTCGCCCTGGGGATCTCCGTGGCCGTCGTCGCCGGCTCCGCCGCCGCCGAGTACCAGGCCACTCGGTCCGCCGGGCTGGGCAACCTGGCCGACAACCAGCTCCTGGTCCGCATCGACCGACCCAGCCCGGTGGTCCCGGTACGCACCCCGGCGGAACTGGCCGGCCTGCAGGCCCAGCTCGACACGATCGCCGGCCGGCTCGGCACGCCCACCGTGACCCCGCTCGACGCGGCGGTGGTCGAGTCGCACACGGACCCGGGCCAGCCCGGCGGCCGACCCGGCCACCCGGCAGTCGAGATCGGCGCGCCGGTCGCCGACAGCCAGCAACTGACGACCTACCCCCTCTACGTGGCCACCCCGGACCTGCTCCGGCTCTACCACCTCGACCCCGCGGCGGTCACGGCCGGCACCGAGGTGCTCACCGTGCGCACCGGGGCGCTCCAACTGGTGAACATCCCCGAACGCGGCGTCCACCCGAAGACCCAGGCGCTGCCCGACACCCGATACTCCTCGATGCCGAACTCACTGGTCACCGAGACCATGATGGCCCGCCACGGCTGGGCGCCCGCGCGGGTCGGCTGGCTCGTCGCGGCGGACCACCCCCTCACCGAACGGGAACTGACCACCACCCAGAACCTCGCCGCCAGCGCCGGCCTCACCGTCGAATCCCGCCGACAGCAAACCTCGCTCACCACGCTGCGGACCGGGGCGGTCGCCGCCGGCGCGCTGCTCGCCCTCGGCATCCTGGCCATGACCGTCGGCCTCATCCGCGGCGAGGCGGCCGGCGACCTGCGCACCCTGGCCGCGACCGGCGCACCCCGGCGGGTACGGCGCACCCTGACCGGCACGACCGCCGGCGCGCTCGCGTTCCTCGGCGCCTTTCTCGGCCTGGCCGGCGCGTACATCGGGTTGGTGAGCGTGCTGCACCGTGACCTCGGCGCGCTGAGCGGCGTGCCGGTCGCGCACCTGGCGGCGACGGTCGTCGGGCTGCCGGTGCTCGCCGCGTTCGCCGGGTGGCTGCTCGCCGGCCGGGAACCGACGTCGATGGGCCGCCGCAGGCTGGACTGAGGTCGTCGCGCCCGGTCGTACCCGGTTCGCTGGTGCCGCCGTCGGTGCGTACGGCGCTGCTGCCCGGGCAGGAGAGCAGCGACATCGCGATGCCGCTGGACGAGTTCGTGGGTGAGGTGGTCGGTTTGATCGAGGCGCAGCCGGACGCGACGGAGATCCAGGTGGAGCGGGTGAAGTTCCTCCGGTACGCGGAGGCGCGCGGCGACTACGACAAGGGGGTCGAGACGCTCAACGCCGCCGACCCGGACGGCAGATAGCCCCGACCGGCGCGCTCGACGGCCACGGCTTGCGGGGTCACCGGCGCGGATGGCACCGCGAGCCCGGCGGCGAAGATGTTCTCCGGGTCGTAGCTGGCCTTGATCCGCCGCAACGCCGTCCAGTTCTCTGGCGTGAACGCCGTCGACATGCGGGCCGGGTCGGCCAGGAAGTTGAGGAAGCTGCTGCCCAGTCCGGCGCCGCGCAGCGCCGCGGCGACCCGCGGCGACGGCACGGTGTCGAGGATGACCGACAGCGGGGCGTCGCGGTGGGCGGCGGCGCCGCGGTCGCGGGCGATCCGGCCGCCCCAGTGCCGGATCTCGACGGTCGCGTCGGGCTCGGCCACCAGCGCCGCCAGCAGGTCGTCGTCGAGGGCGCGGACCTGGTCGAAGGTACGGGCGAAGGTGCCGCCCATCGCCGCCTGCGCGTACTCGACGACCCGCATGCCGTTGTCGAGCGCCGGTCCGGCGGCCCGCCACAGCGGGGCCAGTAGCGCCCGGCCCCGGTCCGGGTCGCCGGTGTACAGGGCCTTCACGACGAGCTTCCCGTCGCGGGTGAGCAGCAGTGCCGTGCTGAGCGCGTCGGGCACCCGCTCGATCCACCGGCGGTAGAAGGCGAGGGTGTCGGCGGCCCGGTCCCGGCAAAAGGTGACCGCCCCGGCGTACACCCGGTCGACCGGGTGGAGGCGGAACTCCAGGGCGGTGACCACCCCGTAGGAGCCTCCGCCGCCGCGCAGCGCCCAGAACAGCTCGGGCTGCCGGTCGGCGCTGACCGTCCGCACGGTGCCGTCGGCGGTGACGACCTGCGCGCGCAGCACGCTGTCGGCGGCCAGGCCGTGCTCGCGGGCCAGCCAGCCCAGGCCCCCACCAAGCGCGTACCCGACCACGCCCACGTCGGGCGACGAGCCGGACAGCGGCGCCAGCCCGAACGGCGCGGCCGCGGCCAGCACGTCCCGCCAGCGGGTGCCGGCGGTCACCCGGGCGACCCGCCGGTCCGGGTCGACGTGGACCGAGGTCATCGCGCCGGTGTGCAGCAGCAGCGCGCCGTCGTGCGCGACGTGGGTGCCGTGGCCGGTGGCCTGCACGGCGAACGGCAACGCGTGGCGGCGGGCGGCCAGCACCGCCCGGCGTACGTCGGCGGGGCCGGCGGCCCGCACCACGACGGCGGGCCGCGGGTCGAGGTCGGGGTTGAGGGGCTTGCGGTGGGCGTCGTAGCCGTCGTCGCCGGGCCAGTAGACCGGGCCGTCCATGCGGAGTGTGCGTCGAATCGTCATGCCGGTGAGATCGGGGTGCGGTGCGGGATTCATCGATCCGGAACCGATGAGTTCGGCGGCGTCCCCCGGTCCTACCGGGATGAGCACGATCACCTTCGCGGTGCGCGGGTCGCTGGCCCGGGCGGACATCCCCGCGCTCTGCGCCGACCTGGCCGAGGTGCTGCGCGACCGGGACGGCGGCGTGGTGGTCTGCGACGTGACCGCGGTGGCCCGCCCCGACGTGGTGGCCGTGGAGGCCCTGGCCCGGCTGCTGCTGACCGCGCGGCGGCACGGCTGGCGGCTGGTGGTCAGCGGCGGCGGTGACGGGCTGCGCGAGCTGACCGACCTGCTGGGCCTGGCCGGTGCGCTAGGCGAGCCGGTCGGGCAGCCCGAACAGCGGGAACAGGTGGTCGGTGTCGAGGAAGTTGTTGACGCGCGCGATCCGCCCGGCTGAGGTCTCCAGCAGGATCAGCGCCCACGGGTGGAAGCCGGGGCCGTCGAGGTTGGGACGGTATTGTCCGAACGCCGGCAGCCCGTTCGCCGCCACCGGCAGCAGCCGGGAACCCCGGCATCCGCTGCCGGTGCCGGTCATCCAGGCGAGGATGTCGTCGTGGCCGCGCAGCCACAGCGGCACCGGCGGCATCGACAGCGTCGCGTCCTCGTGCAGCAGCGCGGTCAGCGCCGTCAGGTCGTACGCCTCGAAGGCCCGCACGTAGCGGGCGAGCAGCGTCTTCTGCTCGTCATCGAGGGGCTGGTACGCGTCGCCGCCGGTGTCGGCGGCGGCGAGGGTGGCCCGGGCCCGTTGCAGGGCACTGTTGACGCTGGCCACGGTGGTGTCGAGCAGCTCGGCCACCTCCTGCGCCGACCAGGCCAGCACCTCCCGCAGGATCAGCACGGCCCGCTGTTTCGGCGGCAGGTGTTGCAACGCGGCGACGAACGCCAACCGGACCGACTCGCGGCTGGCGACCACCTCGGCCGGGTCGCTGCCCTCCGGCAGGACCCGGCTGTCCGGCACCGGACCGACCCAGATCTCCTCGGGGCGTGGCTCCCCCGCGCTGGTCGCGGTGCCGGAACCGGCCGGGCCGAGGTCCATCGGGCGGACCCGGCGCTGCACGCTGGAGAGCATGGTCAGGCAGACGTTCGTCGCGATCCGGTAGAGCCAGGTGCGCAGCGCCGACCGGCCCTCGAACCGCTCGAAGCTGCGCCAGGCCCGCAGGAAGGTGTCCTGCACGGCGTCCTCGGCCTCGAAGGCCGAGCCGAGCATCCGGTAGCAGTAGCCGGTCAGCTCCGTCCGGAACGGCTCCAGGAGCGTCTCGACGGATGTGCTGGTCGCCGCTGTGCTGATCGGCAATCTGCTGGTCGCCACGTCACTCACGCCGCCAATCTAGCCCCCACCCCCGACAACCTGGGGCGGCGAAAAACGTGTCGCCGGCACCGATGAGTTTCCGGTGCCCGCCCGATCAACACGGATGTCAGCTAACGCACGACCCGAAGGAGCACCTGATGACCACCGCGCAGCAGACCGCCACCGGCGAGTACGCCGACGTCAACGGCGTCCACCTGTACTACGAGACGCACGGGCAGGGTCGCCCGATGATCCTGCTGCACGGCGGGCTCGGCTCCGGCGAGATGTTCGCACCGATCCTGCCCACCCTCGCCGGCCGGCACCAGGTCATCCTGCCCGACCTGCAGGGACACGGCCGCACCGCCGACGTCGACCGGCCGCTCGACCTGGCGCTGATGGCCGACGACATCGCCGCGCTCATCGACCACCTGGGCCTGGAGAAGCCGGACGTCGTCGGCTACTCCCTCGGCGGCGGCGTCGGGCTCCAACTCGCCGTCCGCCACCCCGAGAAGGTGGGTCGGCTGGTCAGCGCGTCGGCGCAGATCCGCCGCGACGCGACGTACCCGGAGATCCTCGCCCAGCAGGGCCAGGTGAACGCCGCAGCCGTCGAGTTCATGAAGGCCACCCCGATGTACGAGCTGTACCAGCGGGTCGCGCCCCGCCCCGAGGACTTCGGCGGGCTGCTCGACAAGATCGGCGCGGCGATGGCGCAGGACTTCGACTTCACCGAGGAGGTCCGCGGCCTGCGGGTGCCGACGCTGGTGGTCGCCGCCGACGCCGACCTGGCCCCGCCGAGCCACTTCGTCGAGGTGTTCAAGCTGCTCGACGGCGGGCTGCGCGACGGCGGCTGGATGGGCGAGGGCCGACCCAAGGGTGGACACGCCCTGGCCATCCTGCCCGGGCTCACCCACTACAACCTCTTCATGTCGCCGCTGTTCGCGGCCGTCGCCCTCGCCTTCCTCGACCAGCAGAGCTAAGGGCGGGGCTTGGGCACCTGCCGGTTGAAGCGGGGCCGCAGCGCCAGGACCAGCGCCTCCTTCGTACCCTCCGGGTGGTCGGTCTCCTGCCAGCGGATCTAGCACGACCATCGCCCGCCGCAGTCGGATCGGCGAGCCGGTACCTCTACGAATGATCCTCAGCAGCTGCTGACCCTCCTGGTCACCGAGCCGCCGAACGCGAACGGGTTCTGCCACCGCCACAGCCTGACCGCCACGGCTACGTCACCGTCTCCACCGACGGCGGCGCGACCTACACCGCGATCCCCGGCAACAAGACGGTCGACGGGCCGCTCGGCCCGGCGATCAACGGAACGACCACCGGGTTCGAGGCGCACTCGTACAACCTGTCCTCGTATGCCGGCAAGAGCATCCTGCTCGGCTTCCGCTACGTCAGCGACGGCGGCGTCAACGAGGGCGGCTGGCTGATCGACAACATTACCGTCGGCGGCACGACGATCAGCGATGGCAGCAGCCTCGCCCCGTTCGACTCACCCACGGAGATCAAGCCGATCAGCGTGCACAACTGGAACGTGCGACTGATCGGCATCGACGAGCGGCACTCGATGACGCGGCAGGTCGAGTTCAACCGCAAGTCCAGCCTCACGCTCAGCCGCGGACAGCTGGCCCTGCTCAGCCCGTTCGAAAAGGTCGTCGTCGTGGTCGCCTACGACGAGCCGACCGAGCAGGTCAACCAGTACGCGCCCCAAAAAGCTGAAGGTCAACACCGCCCGAGCAGGCCGTCGCAGTCAGCCCAGCGGTGGTCGAGCAACGACTCGAGCACGAACGCGTCGACCGGGCGGCGGCGCCGCCGCGCCCAACGGTCGAACCGCCGCACCAGCCGGTCGCGGGCGGAGACGAAGATCTGGTCCGGTGCCGAGGTCTACACCATCCGCATGACGGCCGACACTACCGGGCGGAGCGCGCGAGACGTAGAACTCGTAGCGTGCGTCCACCCGCCCTTCGTTCCAGCTTCCAGGATGGGCGTGGCGAACTCGGGAGTGAACTCGACGACGTCGCCGGGGAGGGTGCACTGCGTCTGGTCGTCGAGGGTGGCGCAGCCAGCGGGGACGACCGGCGGGTGGTTGAGGAACTCCAGCGGCAGGGTGGCCTCGGTCTGCCGGTTCCGTACGCTGCCCGACCAGGTCAGCTTCCCGGTCAGGGCCCGGTTGCTGTTGGCGTCGACGACGAAGTTGACCTCGGCCGGATCGGTGGTGGGCTCGCTGAGCAGCTTCCCGCCGAACAGCCCCAGCCCGACCGGGTCGCCGGGGTAGAGCTGGCTGGCGGTGAAGGTGAAGAAGGAGGCGTTGACCCCGGCCAGGGCGCCGGAGGCGCGGACGGGTTCGGAGGTCTTCTCGACCTGGCTCAGGTCCGGGCCGTACGTCGCCTTCAGGTGCCCGCGGGCCTGGCTGGGGTCGATGGTGAGCACGTTGACCACCCACGGGCCCCGGTGGTGGTGTTGATCTGGTCGGCCGGTGCCGGCTCGCTGCCCCGCTCGATCCGGGTCAGGGTGACGCCGTCGGCCAGGGCGCGGCTGCTGCGTACCTCCGACAGGTCGGCGTCGCCCAGCGGAAGGGTGTCGCCGGCGGCTTCGGCGCGGGCCCCGGGAACGACGCCGAGAGCCACCGCGGCCAGGAGGGCTGCCGCGATGGCCCCGCCCCGGCGGAAGCGGGAGAGGGCAGGAGTAGAAGCGGTCATGCCCGTGACCCTGGCGGCGCCACGGAGCCAGGTACCCGACGCCACTTGACACCGGGGCGAATTGTGGTGAAAGGACTTACCCGATAGGAGGCGGTGGTGGGCGGCATGGACAAGCCGATCGGCTACTGGCTGAAGCACCTGCACAACCTGATCGAGGAGCAGTTCGGCGCGACGCTGGGCGACCTCGGCCTCGACCGCCGGCAGTGGCAGATCCTGAACCTGCTCTCCGGCGGAACGCGCAGCCGCAGCGAGATAGAGCAGGCGCTCGCACCGTTCTGGCCGGATGGCATACCCCAACTCGACGCCGCCCTCGGCGGCACCGACGGCCTGGCCACGCCCGGATGGGTGAGGTACGACGGCGACGCGCTCACCTTGACCGAGCAGGGGCGCGCGGTGCAGGGCAGGGCGGCCGAACGCGTCGGCGAGACGCGGCGGCTGCTGCTGCGCGGGCTCACCTCGGAGCAGTACGCCGAGACCGTCCGAATCCTGTCGGTCATGGCCGGCCACCTCGAGGCGGCGTTGGCAGGCCGCGCGGCGGGCAGCAAATAGGACTGACGCGCCTGCGGCCCGTACCTCGGCCGACAGGAGCCGCCGCGTTTTCAGTGGCGCTACTTCGGCACCTGCCGGTTGAAGCGCGGCTTGAGGGCCAGGACCAGGGCTTCCTTCGTACCGTCTGGGTTGTCCGTCTCCTGCCAGCGGACCTCGCGCCGGCCCAGCCAGTCGGCGATGTCAACGGCGGACGCCTCGTGGCCGGGCTTGTCGAGGAGCTGGCCAACCTGCTCGTGCAGCACCGACGAGTCCCGGTTGCCCGTCAGGTGTTGCCTGAGGCGGTTGCGGAGGTTTCCGGTGTAGCCGACGTAGACGACCGTGCCGCGGTCGAGGACCACATGCACGCCGGGCGAGGTGGGAGCGCCGTCGGCGGCTTCCATCGTGTACGGCTGGGGAGGCGTGAAGTTCGCCAGAAGATCTTCGACGTCGAGCATCCCCGGACGGTACCGGTGTCAGTCCTCTCCCGTGGTCCCGCACGATCCGGGGTGTCTGTCGCGGAGCCGGCAGCGCCGGCCGCCATCGAGCCGGGCATCGCACCAGACCCGGTGACGGAGGTGTTGGGTGTCCTCCTCGCTGAGGGTCGTCTCGCCGAAGTCGAGGGCGGGGACGTGGCCGAGGGAGTCGCACAGCGCGGCGGCCAGGTCGGCGGCGGCGGCGACACTGGTCAGGGTGGTGGGCAGGTGGATGATCCAGCGAGGTGCGGTCATCGCTGCCACCGGTTGTTGGGTGACCAGTCCGGGTCCGTGAAGCGGCAGCCGGCGTGGCGGGTCTGCCACTGGCGCAGGGCCTGGCGGATGCGCTCGGCCTCCGTGTTGGCCGTGGTCAGCTCACGGTGAAGGCGGTCGAGCTCGTCGGCGAGCTGGTTGAGGTAGGCATGGACCTGGTCGGGGTCGAGGCCGCGCCAGCGGGTGTCGAAGGCGGCGGCACGGACCTGGTGCGATTGCAGGCGGTCCCCGGTCACGTAGATCACGGTTGACCCGCTGTCTGTTTGGTGATCAGAACCTCGATTTCGCGCTCGCGCAGTCCGCGGCGGATCAGGACTTGGCGGCCCCAGCGGTGCAGGCGGCAGGGGTGCGGGGCGCGGTCGTTGCGGCAGCGCGGGCCGTCGGGCCACTGCTCGGCGGCGTGCACGGTGACGGCCCTGACGGCGAAGGTGACGTCTTCGGCGGTGACGTAGGGCGGTAGGGGTAGTTCGCCCAGTATTTCGTCGATCGAGTCCATGACCCTCCCTGGTCGGATGGTTGCGGCACCGAGGCGGGCGGGGACGACCGGTACGACCGCGCGTCCGTACCGACCGGAGCCCAGCACCCACCCCGGGCCTGCCTGCTTCTCCCGCCGCTGCCTCACGGCCGGTATCCGTCTTCTCTGCTCGTGCCTCGGTCCGTGCAGCGGCTGCGGCGGAAGAGTCCGGGACGTCGGAGCAGCGCGCTGACCAGCACAGACTCGGGTCATCCAGCTGGCCGAAGCGACTGCTGCTCCGACGAAGGATCCACCGCAGTGCCTAGCTGGGGTGTTTCCTCACCTTCGCACCATACCGTCATTGCTGGTAAAGTCAACGTTGCCCTTGAAGTCCTCCCGGCTCCCGTGATCAGATGTGTGGGCCTAGCTGGGAGTACTTCGCATGCCCGCACGAAAGTTCGAGCCGCACTACCGGCGGATCATCGCCGACATCAGGGGGCGCATCGCCTCAGACGAGTGGCCTCCCGGCCACAAACTGCCGTCCACAAAGGCGCTTGCCGAGATGTACGAGGTCGGCAGCCAATCGACAGTCCGCCAAGCCATCACGATCCTCATCGAGACGGGTGAGCTGCACGGCCACCAAGGCCTAGGCGTCTTCGTCACCGATCGAGACAAGTCGTCCAGAGAATGAGCGACGGCAGAGAACCTACCGTCGACGGGGCGTGAGCGCCTGATCAGTTGCATCGAACGACCGCCGCTCGGTCCACATCGGAACCGTCGCGACGGCTGACCTCACGCAGAACGCAGGCCTCGCCCGGCGCCGAACCATCGTCGTCCAACTAGCCAGGCGGGGTAGTCGACCTTACCGGGACGCTCGGGGTACAGGCGTCGGGCCGCAATCCAGAAATGCGGTCTAGGTCGTCGTAGTCGGCAAGCTGGGTGCGCAGGAACACCCTACCGGCGTGCGCGTCGAAGGGGATATTGCATGCGGAGTTAGGCGAACCGGAAGAGCTGGCGATTGGCAAACATCCTTCCGTGCCGTCCCGCGCTTCCCCCCAACCCCAGGCGTACTCGCCCTAGCGCGCAGCGCCGGGTTACCGTCGGCCAGCAAGCAACGAGGGCGCAGTACTGCTCAGGCACGGCGGGCAGGAGCGGGCCGAGATGCTGGCGGGTGAGGTCCAAACGGGCGGAAAGGCTCGCTGCAAATCAGCACGTAGGCCATCACTTGTGAGCGTGTCGGTATTCGTCGTGGCGGGGCTTCCAATCGCCGTTGAGCCAGGACACGAACCGGTTCGCCCTGCTGACGTATGACTCGACTGTCTCCTCTGCCATATTGGCGTCCCGTATGACGCGTTCGTACCGTTCTACCTCGGCACGCAACTGCTCGGTCGTCCATGTACGTCCGCTCATGGCAATCCCGTCCCTTTCTGGCTCTGCAACGACCCAGGACACGCCTCTCACCAGCGCGCCATATTAGTCTGACACCATCGGGACGAGCGTGTCCTGGGGTTCTCAGGATGCCGTAGCCCGGTTATGTGCGTACGGCTGCTCCCCACGTTGATGGCTTAACGTAGGCGCTGTGCGGGCTGGGCCGCGGGTAAGACCGCGCGGACTACCCCAGTCCGGTGTCGACGCATGTCGTTCACCGTCCGCACCGGCATCACCGCCGACTACCGCGCTCATCATCCCTTCGAGTGCCCGCGGGCTCGCAGGGCTCGCAGGGCTCGGCGGATGCGGGCGTTGACCGGCTCGATGGCGTTGGTGGAGCAGGCGACGGTGCGGATCTCGCGTCGAAGGCCAGGAACGGCACGAACTCCGCCCAGGCCTGCTCCCACAGCCGGACGATCGCCGGATACTTCTCGCCCCAGGCCTCGACGAACTCAACAAGCGGGGCTCGGGCCGCTGATTCGGTGGGTGCGGTGTCGACAGCTCGCCCGGTCGTAGCCGGCTTCCTCCAGCATCCGGCGCATCGCCAGGACGTACACAGCCGCCTGGATCGCGGCGGCCGCCACCTTGCCGGGGTCGGCCCGCCCGTCGATGACCGCGAAGGACTTGATCTCCACGACGTGGAACCGGCCGGCGTGCTGGAACGCGATCAGATCCGGCTCGAGGTAGGCCTGCTGACCCGCGACCTCGAGCCGCAGCAGCGGGTGGTCGAAGAGGGTCCCGGCGCCCACGGCCTGGGCGGCGGCCGAGCAGGGCGCGCGACCGGGCGTACCGGAGGTCCTGGCTCTCGTGGCCTGCGACCGACTTCAGGTCGTCGTAGGCGATCTCCGGGATGTGCAGGTTGAGCAGCAACCGCAGCAGCTCGGCGCAGCCGTTTGCCTTGACCTGGGCCTCGAAGGCGTTGCCTCGGGTGATGGCGAACTGGGACTCGCCGAACCGGGCCGGGTAGTCGATGTAGGCGGCCAGGCGCTGCTTGTCCAGGCCAGCGCAGTCGAGAACGGCTCGACGGGCGCATCCAGGGTTGCCGGTGAGGGCGCCGATCGTACGGGCATTGTGCCGAGCGGGTTCGACCTCACCCCGGATCACCGCCAGCCGCTAGCCGATGCTCGTCATGCCGTCCCCCTGATGACGCGCAGCCGGCTGCCGAAAAGCTGCTCGGCCCCGTCCATCTGCCGGCGGGCACGCTCGGCCGCCGCTTCCCGCTGCGATCGGTCCTCCGCAGCGTGCATGTCGAGCTCGGCCTGCGCGGCCTTGATGACGACGGCCGGGTCCACAAACTCGTACCCCTCGGCTGCACCCGGGATCGTGGTCGCGAACCGCCGGAGGAGGCGAGCGACGCCGGCACATTCCTCCCGGATACGTGCAGCCTGCTCGGCGACCTTGATGGTAGCGGTCAGGAAATCGACACGAGGGCTCAGCGGCCCGATGATGCGCCGCTCGAGCGGCCAGGTAGAAACGGCGAGCAGGCCGCGGGCCGGCGCCAGGTGATCGGCGGTCAGCGCTGAGCAGAGGTAATACGGGCGGGAGTGCCGTGCGGTGCGGAAGGAGCGCTCCTCGTCGCGGCGCAGGTGGGTCAGCCTGCCCGCGGCGAGACCGGTCGCGGCCGAGCCGAAGAAGGCGCCGTGCACCTCGGCGATCAGCTTTGGTGCGGCAGGGGCCGATAGCAGAGTGAGGGCGTGGTGGACCTGTTCACGCACCGACACCAGCGGGGCGTCGGGTTCCGACGGCTGAGCCTCGACATCGGCGTCGTCGGCGAGGTCGGTGAGGACCTGCTCCCAGGAGCGCTCGGCGCCTCGCAGCTCGGCACGCAGCGCCCGGGCTCGAGGCTGGTCGCGCGCGATGACGGCCCGACGAACCGACGCTCGGAGGTCGTCAATCCGACGCTCAAGGTTCTCTATGGACTCAGCCACGAGAGGCATGCTACAGGTTTCCAGTGTTTTCCAGCAATCCCCCATCCTCCGGATTGTTTGCCGTGCGTCAACATACCTACGGTGGCGTCTGGAAGGGAGAGCCAAATGGCTGGGGACCAGTCCCTACTCGACCAGGTTTTCGAGCGGCTAGCCGAGGACAACGTCGCCGACGAGGTGGTGGACCTCGTGCTCGGGGCCTACGTCGGCAATGCTGCGCTCGATGCCGTTCTCAGCGGGGAGCCGGCGGACCTGCCGGAGCGCGACCCGTCTACGCGGCCGCGTCCGCAGCCGCTCTTCCTGGAGTCGGTCACCGTCGCGGGCTTTCGGGGGGTCAGTCCACAGCAGAGGTTGCGGCTGCAGCCCCACACCGGGCTCACCCTGGTCATCGGGCGGAACGGTTCCGGTAAGTCGAGCTACGCCGAGGCCGTCGAGCTCGGCCTCACCGGCAACAGCGCCCGCTGGGCCGACCGCAACAGCGTCTTCAAGGACGGCTGGCGCAAACGCACTGCGGGTCGCCCTGCGAGGTCGAGGTGCTGCTCCGCGCCGAGGGCGCCAAGACCCCGATTCGCGTACGGCGCACGTGGCGCGACGACCACACGCGAGCCGACCAGGGAATCGGCAGCATCCTGCTACGGGACACGGTGGCAACGGTCATCAGCGACCTCGCGGCGGCGCGGGCCGTGGAAGGTTCTCAGGAAACGGGGAGCTACTAACGATGCTTGACGACGAGAGCATCTTGCGCGTCGCTGCGGCCGCCGGTGGTCGGGCAGAGTCGCTCACGGGGCCTCGGCCGAGAACGGGTCAGCCGATGACCCTGGTTGACGAAGCAAACACTCCCATGTTAGGACGCTCGTCCATACAGGGGTCGGTCCCGTGTCGCCCCCGAGGGTGCCTCCGTCATCGACCATCTGCTGTTGTCAGTGCCGTGAGCTATGACGCCACGAGGAGCGAGAGGAGGACGGCGTGACTGACGACCTCGTGGTGACATCCCGGCCCGCAGAATGCTGGCTAGACGCCTTTCCATGGTTGGAGGCAGTCGCTGCTAAGGACGGCCCGGCAGGACCGCTCTCACCGTGGTGGCGCCAGCCGATCGACCCCCCGGGCAGCGAGTACCGGAGACGGCAACTGGCTCAGATCTCGGATCTCGCCCTCGAGCGGCTCGGCCGCTGGACGATTGGTCAGATCTTCCCCGGGTTGCCAGCCGAAACGTGGCTGGAGGGGCTACCACTGACGACTCGTGCCCGCAACGCGCTCGGTCGGTTCGGGTACCGAACAGCCTCCGATCTCCAAGGCATCGAGCTGACCGACATCCTCGATTGGCACCAAGTCGGGGCTGGCACAGTCGACTGCATCCTCCAGGCCCTTGCCGACGCGGCCACCGGGACTGCTGCACCCCTCCTGCTGCCAGTGGGGGGACCTGACGCACCCACCCACGGGGCCAGCGCCGCAAGAAGTGCCGTGCCTCCAACGTGGACGATGTCACTAATCGAGGATATCCAGCTCGTGGCCAGCTGGCTCGTGGCGCTCGGCGTCCCGGAGGAATCACTCCTCGGCACTGCGTTAAGGGCGGGGACACCGCCAGAGATCGCCAAGGCGCGGCAGCGTATTGAGCGGCTCAGCGCCGGAGAGGTCCTGGACGACGAGCAGGTCGGGCTGGACGCCGCCGAGCTCCTTGAGCGCGAGATAACGGCACTAGACGGCCGGGCACAGGAGATCCTCGCCAGACGGTTCTTCGCCGATGCTCCCGAGACCCTCGACGAGCTCGGTAGGGCGATGGGGGTAACCCGGGAGCGAGTGCGACAGATTGAAGCCAAGGCGCGAGCCAACATGGTGGAGGCGCTTCAGCCAAGCAAACCGCTGGAACTGATCGGCGCGGCTGCTCGCGAACTCATCGGCACGGTGCTGCCGCTGAATAGCCTGCTCGATTTGCTGCCCGCCTTGGCCCGGACTGTCGATTCGGTACAGCAGCCCGCGTGGCGGGTGCTCGACCGGTTGGACGATGCCTACGAGATTGAGGACGGCTGGTGCGTTTCCCCCACGATGGTGGCGGCACAGACCACAACGCAGACCCGGCTTTTGGAACTCGCCAACCCCCACGGCGTTGTTCGGCTGATAGACATCGATGAGCTCAACCCCAATGTGCCGGCCGATAGTCAGCAGGATGCGTTAGTCGCCTGGCTGCGCCACTGCGGATACACGGTCGACGGCGAACACGTCCTCACCCGGACGCAATCGGTTGGCGACTGGGCTGGGGCGATCCTGTCCATCGTCGGCTCGCCGATGTCCTCACAGGAACTGCTGGACCGGTTCGCTGTCCGGCGAAGCGTGGGGTCACTTCGGAACGCCATGTCTATCGACGAGCGCTTCGAGCGAGTGGATCGGGACCGCTGGGCGCTCGCCGAGTGGGGGTTCGCCTCATACACGGGTATCCGGGCTCTCGTCCGTGAAGAGGTCGCTCGTGCCGGCGGCCAGGTGCCGATGGAGACGCTGATCGAGCGCATCACCGGGACCTATAGCGTCACGGCCAACAGCGTGGTGGCTTACGCTAGCGCAGCGCCCTTCGAATCTCGGAACGGGATCGTGCGCCTGGCTGGATCGGACCCGTCCATTCGCAAGACTCCGGAGCGCACGCGGCGGCTGTACCGCCGGGGCAGCCGCTGGCTCTACCGCATTCGTGTCACGAAGGACCATCTCCGCGGAAGTGGTTCGGTCGCCCCCATGGCGATCGCCAGCATCCTGGGCCTTCAGTTTGGCCAAACGCGGCTGCTTGAGACACCCCTCGGTCCGCAGTCGATCAACTGGACGGGGAACCAACCAGCGTTCGGCACCATCCGACGATTTCTGGTCGCCGACGACATCGAGACTGACGGCGACCTGTTCCTGGTGATAGGCGACGACGGCACTTTCGGGATTGAGCCGGTGCGACCGCTCACGGGCGATTCCCTCGGAGACGCTCTTGCGCTTGTCGGCGCGAAGGAGGGCTCCGAGAGGCCCAGAGCCACGCTCGCGGTTGCGATCGGCCTGCCAGCGGAGTCGCCGGTTTCAAGCGTCATCGGCGGCTACCGCGAACGCGGCGACACCGAGGTCGCGGACTTGCTGGTGAGGGCGCGAACAGCGCTGGAGGATGGCGTAGCGCCGTCGCGGCAGGTGCGCGCTGCTGAGATAAACGACATCTTGGATCTGCTGTGAGTACGGCTGAACAACGTCGGCCCGGGCTTCGATCCCTCGACATCGCAGGTCGGTACCGAAGCGACCAGGAGGACGTGGTCAAAGGCTTCTACGTACCGGCTCTGTCCGTCGCTACCAGCTACAGCCGGGCGGTCGGTTACTTCACGTCAACCAGCATGGCGTTGTTTTCGCGCGGTATCGAGCGGTTTGCGCAAGTGGGCGGCACTATGCGCCTGATCGCGTCGCCGCACTTGGACGCCGACGACATCACTGACATTGAGCGCGGCTACGACCTCCGGGCGGTAATTGAGCGGGCGGCGCTGCGATCGCTGGAGCAGGAAGCGCCTGAAGCCGTCCTCGACGGGCTTGGCGTCGTCGGGCGGCTCATCGCGGAAGGTTGCCTCGACATCAAGCTCGCCTTCGTAGAGCATGCGGGGCGCATCGGCGTCTACCACGAGAAGATCGGCGTATTCCGGGACGCAATCGGGGATCTGATCGCCTTCACCGGAAGCGCCAACGAGACGCTCGGGGGACTGCTGGCGAACTTTGAGTCGATCGAGGTCTACTCGGGCTGGGTTCCCGGGGACGGCGCACGCGCCCTACGCATCGAGGCTGACTTCGACGATCTGTGGTCTGACCGGACCAAGAACCTGCGAGTTGAGCCCTTCCCGGATGTTGCCCAGGAGCGACTGATCGAGATTGGGCGGAGCAGGCGGGCGGGCAGGCTGCCGGCACGGGACGACGCGCTCACCCCGCCCCCGCCTGCCGAGGCCAGCCCCTCACCGCTTGCCATTCCCGCATCCTTGACCGTTCGTGACTACCAGCGAGAGGCCGTGGAGGCCTGGCTCAGGAATCAGGGCCGAGGCATTCTCAAGATGGCGACGGGCACGGGCAAGACCAAGACCGCCATGACAGCGGCCTGTCAGCTTGCCGGTGTGCTCAGGCAACGGGAAGACCCGCTAGTCGTGCTCATCTTGGCGCCGCTGCAGCACCTCGTTGACCAATGGATCACGGAGGTCGAGTTCTTCGGTGTTCGGCCGGTTGCCGTGTATGAATCCAGTCAGCGCTGGCTTCCTGTCGTAGAGGAACAGCTGGCCTCGGCACGGATGGGTCAACGGCCGGTGGTCGTCATGGTAGCCACGAACGCCTCGTTCGCCGGGGAGCGCTTTCAGTCGGTACTGTCGCGGATCAGCTCCCCGCTGCTCGTAATCGCGGACGAGGCGCACAACTTGGGTTCTTCGACCTACCGCGCATCGTTGCCCCCAAATGCCACGTATCGGCTGGCCCTGTCAGCAACGCCTGAGCGTTGGTTCGACGACGAGGGGACCGACGCCCTCATCGACTACTTCGGCGCGGTTGTATTCGAACTGGGCCTCGGCGAGGCAATCGCGATGGGTGCTCTCTGCCGGTACCGCTACGTGCCTCGCTTAGTGGAGCTGACGGAGGAGGAGACCGGGCGATACGTGGACCTGACCACGCAGATTGCCAAGAGGCTGGCAGCAGGTGACAGCTTGGAAGCCCGCGACTCCGACTCACCCATCGGGTACCTGCTGCGGCAGCGGGCCAGTGTTCTCGGCCACGCCGAAGGCAAGGTTGCTCTCCTGCGGAGCGACCTTCAGGCGCGCCGCGACCTCTGGTATCAGCTGGTCTACTGCGCCGAAGGGCGGCGTCCAGTGGAGCCCGGCGATCTTCCCGGACCGAACCAGGTAGCCGAGATCATGAACGTGGTTGGCAACGATCTTGGTCTGGCGGCGCACTCCTATGTGGCCGATACCCTACGTCCCGAGCGACGGGTCCTGCTTCGCCGCTTCGGTACCGGCACTGACCTACGTGTCCTGGTCGCCATGCGCTGCTTGGATGAAGGCGTCGACATTCCCGATGCACGCGTTGGATACCTGCTTGCGAGTAGCAGCAACCCGCGACAGTTCATTCAACGGCGGGGCCGAATCCTGCGGCGCGCACCCGGCAAGGACACGGCCGAGATCATCGACTACATAGCCATCCCGCAGGCCGGCGCGCCGATCAACTTCGACGTCGAGCGCAAGCTTCTGATTCGCGAGCTGGAGCGGGCGAATGAGTTCGGCAAGCTTGCCGAAAACTACGAAGCAACCCTCGAAGTCCTGCGCCCCTTGAAGGAGCAGTACCAGCTCATGCATTTGTGAGAAGCAACACCCCCGGAAGCGCCAAATGAAGGAGCAGTAGGTGAGCACGGCCAATAGGACCGAGCAAGACGTGCTTCAAGATTTAAGCGATGAGGAGCGCGCGCTTTTGAAGCGAGTATTGGAGATCGAGCGGGCGCGGCTGCACGTTCGGGCCGCCGATCTCACAGACGACTTGGTGGGCGCGGTCAAGGAGATCCTGCCATGAGACTCCATGCAATCAAGCTGACTAATTTCCGACAGTTCAGCGGAGAGCAGAGCTTCGAGCTGCGCTCCGACTCACTCAAACCGGTCTCCTTGCTGTTCGGGGCCAACGGTGCAGGCAAGACCACGCTCCTGAACGCGTTCACCTGGGCGCTCTATGGTCAGATGTCGGATGACGTCGAAGAGCAGGATCGCATGGTGACCGACACCGTCTGGCGATCTCTGCCTATTGGCGACACCACGCAGGTCGCAGTCGAGCTGGCCTTCGATCATGAGGGACACAACTATCGGCTCCTGCGGCGCGCGGACGTCCGGAAGCTGTCTGACGAACAGCAGCGACCGTCGCCCGGGGTGCAGCTGTGGGAGACACGGACGGACGGTTCGTCAGAGATGGTGGGCGCACCACAGGAACGGATCTACAGCATCTTGCCGCGTGGCGTAAGCCGTTTCTTCTTCTTCAACGGGGAACGTATCGAGAAGCTCGTCCAGAAGGGGGCATACAGCGAGGTTCAGCACGACATCAAGGCGCTGCTGGATCTGGAGCACGTTGAACGGGCTATCGCCCATCTGCCGAAAGTCGACCGGCGCTTGACGGCCGACCTCAAGAAGTATGGCGGGGAGAAAGCCAGTGCGATTCAGACAGCGATCGATGATCTGCGCGAGCGCGAGAGCTCTGCCCGCGATGAGCTCCGGGTACTGGAGGACGCCCTGGCGACCCTCAACGAGGAGCGGGAAAGCGTCACCGAGCTGCTTCGCCAACATGCCAGCGTGGCCCCGATCCAGAAGCAGCGCGACGCGGTCCAGACTGAGCTGGATGAGGCACGCGCCGCTCTAAAACTAGCCCAGGGCGAACGCGCATCCCTAGTCGCCTCCCGCGGGTTCCTGGCCTTCACGAACGAGCTCGCCACCGCGACCAGCGCTATGGCCGCCACCCTTTACCAGAAGGGCGCCCTGCCGGCGCCGCTGAAGCGCGAGTTTGTCGACCAACTGATCGAAGACGGGCGCTGCATCTGCGGGACACCGCTCGCAGAGCATGGCGATGCCCTTAGAAACGTTCGCGACTGGCGGCAGCGCGCCGGGCTGCAGGCTGTCGAGACGGCGTGGCAACAGCTGAGTGGCCAAATGGCTCCGCTCTCCGGTGCACGGCTGGAGCTTCAAGAGTCGTTGCAGACGATTATCAAGCGGATCTCGACCGAGCGCGATCGGGTTGCCCGCCTCGAGGAGCAGATGTCGGAGCTGGATGGTCAGCTCAAGGATAGCCGCTTGGAAGACGTGCAGCAGCTCGAGAACAAGCGGCTCGACCTCGACAGCCGTATCGGGGTGAAGCGGGAGCGGATCGGGTCGGTCAAGTCATCGCTGGAGCAGACCCAAAAAGACATCGTCCAGAAGACAACGGAGCGCAGCAAGGCTGAGGTCACTGACGAGTTGGCCGCCAAGGCCCGTGCCCGTTCGGACCTCGTCCAGTCAGTCCGCCGTGCGCTCGAAGAGATTCTGGCGATTCGCTCGGAGGACATGCGCAAACGACTTGACGCCGAGCTCAAGAGCGTCTTCGGCCAGATTACAATCAAGCGCTACATGCCGCGGCTCAGCGAGGGCTTCGAGCTCACGCTCTATCAGGATGTCGACGGTGTCGAACTGCCCGTACCGAAGTCGACCGGCGAGAACCAGATCCTCAGTCTGTCGTTCGTCGCCGCCGTGTCGAAGCTGGCTCGCCAGATCCGCAAGGAACGGCGAGCCGAAGGCCACCTCTCGGAGGATGGCGGCACCTACCCGATTGTCATGGACGCGGCATTCGGAAGCTTGGACCAGAACTACCAGCGGGAGGTATCCCGCGCCCTGGCTCAGATGGCGCCGCAGTTGGTGGTGCTTGTCAGCAAGAGCCAGGGCCTGGGCCACGTGGTCGGCGAGCTGATGCCATACGTCAACCACCTCGGCGTCATCGTCACCCACACCACCGCAAAGGGCGACCTTTCCGACGACATCGAGCTGGACGGCATCGCCTACCCGTACATCCGCTCATCGGCAGACGCCGACCGAGCCGAGCTGAAGGTGATCAAGTGACAGCTCTCATCAGCGACGTACGAGTGCGGCGCCCGCAGCAGCATGAGGCGTTGATGGCCGAACTACGGGACGAGGCATCGTTCTCCACCTTCCGTGACATTCTGCTGTACGCGGCCGCCGTCGGCGTTTACTTCCAGCGCCGCGTCTCGTTCAGTGCTGCGGCCGGTGACCCAATCCGCTACGAGACACTGACCGCGCCGACATTCTCGGAAGCACTCATCGGCATGATCGCGGCGAACGAATTAGCCGAGGACCCGGAGATCATGGACAGCTTCCGACTCGAGGAGCGCATCACCATCTTCGAGGAGTACGCCAACGGCGGACTGGAGTACATCCAGGAGCAGGTCAACGTGCGCCACCAGACCGCAAGTCTGGTCGTCATCACGCTCGTGACCGAGGCGCTGTCCGCCAGTGGGGGGGCGAAGCCGGTCTCGGTCGACGAGCTGTTAGGCGGTGTTAGCTGGTAGCAGTTGTCCTAGCCGGCGTCAGCCTTCCTCAGCTGGACGGCGCACGAGCCGGTGCCCTCGAAGCTCGACGTGCGCCCCGGCCATAGTCGCTTGCCACCCCCGGAGCGTGCCGATGCGTTCCGGGTGCTCGTACAACCCTGCGCGCTGCTCCGCGCGCGTTAGCCGTGAGTACAGCGCCCGGCGCGGGTCATCAGTTCCGATGAACTCCTCCTTGCGATGTAGCAGCGGAGGGTTATCCGAACGGGTGTAGTCGCGCCAATCGACGGTTAGCTTGCGAAGGTTCACCGTGACCGCCGCAGCTAGGGTCGGGTGAGGGTCTCGGTCGAACCGGGGGTAGGCGAGGTAGGAGACTTGAGGCTGGGTCACTGACAGCTTGATGAGGTTCGCACCGTCGACCGTTCCGGTCAGCGCGCGTGCGCATCCCTCGTATACCTGCAGCACGGGAGGTAGCTCTGCCAAGGCCGAACGGTGCACGTACAACGCGGTGGGTGTCTGCTTGCCGATCGGCGAGCTCCGGGCGGTAACGAAGATCATTGCGGGGTCCCCGCAGGCTAGGAGGAGTCGGTCCGCCTGGACACATGCCGACTGGTAAGTCCCGAATAGCGCTCGGATGTCGCCTGCGAGGGTCGTTCCGAGCTGGCTGAAGCGTGGCCGGCGACCAAAGCGCGACAGCGCGATGTAGATGAGCAACTCTGCCCGCCGCTGGTTCGTAACGCGCTGCCAGTACGCATCATCCGTAACCTGCCGGATCAGACGGATGGCGCGACCCAGGCTGCCAAGCGAGTCCTGAATGGCCAATTCCTGGTCCGTCGGCAGCTCTCCTGGACGCGGCGGACGAGCGTGGTCGCTGAGGAAGGCAAGAACTGGAGCAAGCCGCTCCCGATGCTGCTCGTAGGTGGCATGCGGATCGATGCTGACCCGCGGTCGGTAGCGGTAGACACGGTTGGCCAGGAACTGTTGAGCACGCGCAGAGTCACGGAAGACGTAGAAGACACCCGGAGCGGCCGCATGTGGCTGTACATTCAGCGTCTGCTCGATCCAGGTCGCTAGCTCCGCCTGCTCATAGAACTTCTGAAAGGTCCCGGTCTTAGTCACCAGCCCGTCTGCGAGCGGCCGGCCGACTAGATCCCGCGCATCCCAAGTCAGTCGAGAGGAGACGATCAGCACCTGGCGGGCCAAGTCCCATGCGCTACGCAGTGCCTGTGCACGTTCATCGACACGCTCAATGACGTTGATGACATAGCCGAGATTCACGACGTCAGCAGGTCTACGGTCAGCCTGCGGTCGATGGCTCGGATCCCAGCCGTCGACGTCGTAACCGAGCGACTCCAAGTTACGAACGTCGTCTCCCCGACCGCATCCATAGTCGAACACGGTCACGCCGGGGCCCAGGAGCTGGTCGCCGAGCGCCGTAACTAGCGGCCGCGACAGAGCAGAACGGCTCATCGCTGTGCGATGACGCGCCACTGCAGTGGTCATGCGGTGGCGGATTCAGCAAGGGCTAGGCGCGCGAGCCCGGCAAGATCCATCACTTGGGCATCGCCGACGAGATACCCGATGCCGCGGTGCAAATGCAGCCGAAACTGCTGCGCCAAGGTCTCCTCGTCCAAGGCCAACCCGTCCTGATGGCATCTGTAGCGCATCAGCGCCCACAGGGCATCACCAAACTCACCGGCGAAAACCCGCCATGTCATCTCGACGCTGCTATCGAGAACCAGCCTGATCGTGGGGGGCGACGCCGGCTCAGCGAGCGACCGGCACAGAGCCCACCGGCACAGGACGTTCCAATGGGTTATGCCGGTGCGACGCTTGAGAGTGATCAGCTGGTCGCGGGCCGGCTGCGACAGCCGGATGTGCTCGATGGTCATCGGTGGCTACTTCCAGAAGTATCCGGGCTCGACGGACGTTGCGTTGGTGCTGGGGTCGAACTCCAGGCGGTAGGAGCGGCCGACATGCTGGGCGATGCGACCGAATGCCGCCTCGTCGATCTCGGTATCCGTAGACAGCAGAACCACCTGGTGACTCGCTGCTGGGAAGTACCGCTCTAGCAGGTGCTCCCGGTGAAAGCCATCTAGACGGCCCAGTGGTGTGTCGATCACGACGGGCAGCGGTTGTCCTGCAGCTCGCGCCAGGCCCCAAAGCAGGGCCACTGCCAGAAGCTGGCGTTCTCCGGCGGATAGTTCCTGTGAAGACAACGGACGGCCGTCTAGTCCTGTGAGGCTGACTGTGTGTGTGTTGGAGTCGATCTGAATCTCGGTGACCAGCTTGTCCTTGCGAAGCAGGCGACCAAGCGCCTCCAAGATAAGCTGCGAGATCCGCTCTAGGTGCCGCTCCGTCGCCGCGGTTCGCAAGTGCTCCAAGGTCAGCCGGACGCGATCGATGTGCTCGACGAGCCGGCGACCATCATCTGCAGCGAGGTTGGCGTGGGCCGCCCTGTCGAGGGCGGCCTCGTACGCCGCGTCTGCACGAGCACGGTCCTGACGCAGGCTGTTGAGCCGCTCTTCCGCGTGAGTCAGCGCCGCCCTGCTATGGATCGCTTCGGCGGAAGCGTTGTCACGCTCCTCGCGCAACGGCGTCAGAAGCTCGGGGTCAGGCATGGCGACGAGGACGCGCTCTGCCTGGTCAAGCTCGGCGCGCTTCTCACTGCGCCGCTCGAGCAGCGCGCTCAAGCGGCGAGCGGCCGTGGGCAGACTGGAGTCCAGCAAGAGGTTGATCGAGCTAGCAGTCGACAGCCCCGTGACGGTGGCAACCTCCGCAGAGTCCAGCCGCTGGCCGCGGTCCGCGGCGAGGAAATCCTCGATCGTTTTGAGGGCGGGGCCGTGAACCTTGGCCTCCTTGAGCTGCTCGATGACGGCCGCATCTCGGGCTGCAATCACATCGGCAACCACCCGCTGCCGGCCCGCTTCGGCTTCGCGGCCGGCCTGCTCGCCGACCTGCTTCAAGACCTCGGCGACCTGGAGTAGGGGCGCAGCACCGGCCAGCTCCTCGCGAAGTTCCTCCTCAATCCGCGTTAGCTCCGCCCGCAACATGCTGACGGTCGTTTCGGCTGCATCGCGGCGATCCAGGAGCTCTCCGCCTGCGGAGCGGTAGCGCTCGGTCAACTCAAACAACCGCTTGTCAGCACGCTCAAGCTCGACGCGAAGGGTAGCCACGGCGCCAGCGGCAGCTTCTTCCGCCTGCCGCAGGGATGTCACGGAGCGCTGCCGCTCCTCGACCGCTTCGCGCAGCCCATCGGGCACCTGCCGACTCCGGTGCCGCCGGCGCAGCACTGACAGGTCGGTGTTCAGGCGCTCGACAAGGTCCAGACCCAGGAGCGCTGCCAGGGCCGATCCGAGGACCTCACGCGAACGTTCCATGTCGGCAAGCGCTTCGATCTGTTCGCCATCGAAGAAGAACAGTCCCGCAATGCCGCGTGGCAAGAAGGTCTCAACCTGCTCGCTCCATGTCGACGTCAACGCGGCGTCATGGCGACCATCGACGGCTACATCTAGGATCTCGCGAAGGGTTGCACCACTGCTCCGCCAGCTGCGACGGACCCGGTACTGCCGCTCAACGCCCTCCTGATGCGCGTGGAAGCTCAGCTCGATGGATGCGCCCTCGCTGTGGGGGATGCCGTGGTGGATGAGGCTGCGCAGGTAGTTGTCGTAGCTGCCTGAGCGGCGTCCCGAGATTCGGGCCAACGGGCCGTACAACGCAAGGTGAATGGCCTCCAGGATGGTCGTCTTACCCGCCCCGTTCAAGCCGCCGATAAGAACGATCGGCTCTCGGCTCGACGGCGGAGCCAAGATGATCGAGTGGCGTCCGGCGAACGTGCCGACATTCTGAAGGATCAGTTTATCGAGAATCATTGGCCGACTCCAGCGTTGGTCGGGCGGACGAATCCATCCGCAAGATCAAGCGGATCCGGCTCTTCAGGGCTTGTCGACCTCGCTGCACTACGGTCCATCGCGGACCTGCGATGATGTGCTCGAGCAGTGGCGTCCGCTTCATCATCATAGAAGCCACGCCGAAGCGCCTTCTCCAGCGACTCGAAGAGACCGGCCCTCCGGGCCTGCGCCCGCTGACGCTGCTCGATGTCGAGCAGCTCGCGTACCAGCTCGAAATGCAGCCGATCCTCCCCCGCAATCGACCGCAACACCTCCACCGTCTCGGGGCCAAGTGGCAGGTGCTCATCGAGCGGCCTGCCCGGGTACTTCTCGGCCATCGTCGCTTCGTAAATCCGGGGCATATTGTCTTCGAACTCGTGCTTGTCAACGACCCAGATCCGGCGGATCTCTTCGAGCTCGGCCAGCGTAATTAGCTCGAGTGAGCGCACGTAGTGAGGGCCATTCTCACGGATCCACGCCTGCGCCTCCAATAGACGGGTGAGCCAGCGCTCTCTGGCCTCCTGTGTGTATGGTCCCGGGATCGGTCTGTCGTGGAACAGCTGCACCGAGCCATTCATGCGTCGGAAGTCACGCAGGTGTCGATCGTCGGCCACATCAAGTTCATTGCGAAGATCCAGGAGTGGCAGCATCCACTCCTTCTCCTCGTCGTTCTGAATCATGGCAGACATCGACTTGTCCTTATCGACCAGGGTGCACGTCCAGCAGCCGAAGCGGCTGTCGCCGCAGCTCGGGGTGCTGGCATCAACCACCAGAGGGCACTCTCCGTCGGCCGACGCACCCTGGTACATCGTCAGCAGCTCTTTGTTGGAGTACCCCCACGGGTTGGGACGTTGCATGAGGAACGTCCAGACGTCGTCGTTCGACCAGCTCTCGATCGGCGAGTAAACGAGACAGTTCGGCAGAGAGTCATTGGGACTAAGGAGGTCTCGCACCCGCCGCGACTCGAGAGCGGTCATGCGGTGCGAACGACCGGCACTTTCAGCCTTACGGGTACCCAGCACCAGGATTGCTTCGCCGTGGGAGCGAACCATGTCACGAATAAAGGCGTTTGATGGTTTGATTTTTAGGCGTTCGGTGCACCAACGAAACTTCGGCCGAGGCGCCGGATAGCCACGCCCAATGAGGTTCACCCAGAAGGTGTCAGTTACCGAGGGGGTGAGCCGGTGAGGCGTGATCGGCAGATCCTGCTCTGCGGCGGACGCCGACAGGACGTCGAGTGAGTGAGTGACCCAGGCGGCAACCACCGGGTTCTCGACCAGCGTGTCAGTACTAATCACGTGGACAGGCTTGGTTCGCTGCTCGGGACTGAGACCCGCGAGCGCGGCCCAGACCAGCTGCAGGACTGCCGTCGAATCCTTGCCCCCTGAGTACCCCACAACCCAGGGCACACCGTCAGCGAGGTAGAGCTTCTGCGTCTGGGCCACGAGAGTGTCAAGGGTACCGGCGAAGCCCGCCGCGTCGAACGCTGAACGACTGCGGACGGGAAGGTTGCGAGTCACTTCTCTCCCTTGGTAAACGCTTCGTCGGTACGCTGTTCGTCGGGCGGCAGCGGCAGTCCGACAGCCCGACGGATGGTCGCGGTGGTGAGCAGTACGTTAGCTGCGCTCTTACTAACTTTGCCGCCTAGGATCGCTCGCCCTTCCCATGTGGCAGCGTTGGTCCGATGCCAGTCGAGGGTGCGCAGGTTGCGAAGCGTCGGTTCCCAGACGGCGGAGTCGTGGCTGGCCAGCACCAAGCTATTGCCGATCTTGCCAAGGGCGTGCAGCACGATGCCGTGGCTGTGAATAAAGTCGCGCCTGATCTCGCCTGCGCTCACCGAGCGGTTGCGCACCTGGTGCCATTCCGGGAACTGGCTGGCGACCAGCTGCCAGTAGGTCGACGCCAGGTCGACGCGGCGTTCCAGCGAGGTCTCCACACCGTCCAGCAGCGACTTGTTGGCGTTGTACAGCGCCGAGAGCGTGAACAGCTTCCGGGACCGGGCGGCGAGGTTGCTGGTCTCCATCTCGGTCAGATCGCTGAGGAACGTTGAACGCATGACCACCAGCTTGGTGATGGCCGACATCTCGTCACGATGGTCGTATAGCACGCCGATCGACTTGGCGGGTCGGATCGCGTAACGGTTCAGGTCAGCGAACATCTGCTGACATCGGTTTAACCCGATGTCCAGGAACATGACGATGGCGATGCTCTCGTCGCCGAGTTCCGGACTATCGATGAGCGCCTGCTGGATGGCCGCCCTCCGGTGTTGACCATCGTTGATCACAAACTTTGCCGACATAGGGATGGTCAGCGTGCCTACCCGCTCTCCCGGTCCGCCGCCGACGCCGAACGGCTCGAAGGCAACCTCGGCGTTGACCGATGCCGTGAGGGCGGAAAAGACGTAGCTTTGCGGGTTGTCGACAACGTAGCGGGCGATCTCCGGTACGCGAGACTTGTTCAAGGTGCGCTGAGCGCGCATCTCCGGAGGCAGCTCCTCTTCGTCAAACACGAAGAGCCGCGGGATAAGCCGTAGCGGGCACATAGTGACGTAGTACTCCCGCCCTGCCTGGACCCCGCGGATGGCGGGAAAGACGTACTCGAAGGCGCCAGCGCGTCCCCGCCCCGACGCTCTCACGACGCCGCTAGTTTTGATCTTGGTTTGTGCCACGTCTAAGACTTACCAGAAGAGGACCCTGTACGGAAGTCCGGGTCCGTACAGGGATGGTCGTGTCTCCAAACATGGCTCCGAACCGATGCGTAGGATGGCGCTCATGACAGTAGCGATGTCCACCGACAGCCCAGCCTCAAGCGACGCGGAGGTCGGGCGGCCGCCCGTCTACCTGGACTGCAACGCCACCGCTCCCCTGGATCCGCGCGTGCAGACCGAGGTGCTGACCTACCTCGCCGAGGAGTTTGGGAACGCTGGCAGCCGGACGCATCGTTACGGCCAGGCGGCGAAGGAGCGCATCAACCGCGCCCGGCAGGAAATCGCTGCGGTCGTCGATGCTAAGCCTGAGGAAGTCTTGTTCACCAGTGGGGCCACGGAGAGCAACAACCTCGCGATTCTGGGGCTCGCCGCTCACGGAGAGCAGTCGGGCCGGCGGCACATCATCAGCAGCCAGATCGAGCACAAGGCAGTGCTGGAGCCCCTCGAAGAGCTGGCCCGGCGGGGCTTCGAGGTGACGTTGGTGCCACCCACGATCGGAGGGTGGGTTGACCCGGAGGCCGTTCGAGGCGCGTTGCGCCCTGACACACTCCTGCTGTCCATCATGGCGGTCAATAACGAGACGGGCGTCGTGCAACCTCTGGACGAGATCTCGACCATCCTGGATGGCCACGAGGCCTTCCTGCATGTTGACGCCGCGCAGGGCTACGGGAAGCTCGTCGAGTCGCTGCGCAACCAGCGCATTGATCTCTTGAGTATTTCCGGCCACAAGACGTACGCCCCGAAGGGCGTTGGGGCACTCGTCGCGCGGCGGCGCGGGTACCGGCGCGTGCCCCTTCAGCCACTGATGCACGGCGGCGGCCAGGAGCGGGGCCTACGTCCAGGCACGCTGCCGGTGGCACTCGTCGCCGGCCTCGGCTTGGCGTCATCGCTGGCGCTCAGCGAACATGAGCAGCGGAGGAAGCGATGTGCAGCAATCAAGGCGGAAGCACTTCGGGTCCTTGAGCCACTCGGCATAGTGCTCAACGGCGATCCCGAACGAACGGCAGCGCACACCCTGAACTTCTCAATACCTGGCGTAGATTCCGAAGCGACGATCGTGGCACTTAAGGACCTGGTCGCGATCTCGAACGGGTCGGCTTGCACCTCTCAGAGCTACGAGCCAAGCCACGTCCTCCGTGCAGCAGGACTACCGGACGAGCAGATTGCCGGGGCCCTCCGCATGTCATGGAGCTACTTGACGCCGGCTATCCCTTGGGCGTCGATAGCCGAGCGGCTTAGACGGCTGAAGTAACCTGCCCGGCTGCATTGCATCTGCCGCGCCGCACCCCAATCCGCGCGGTCCGCGCCGATGACCAGGTTGCCGACGCGCATCGCCTACTGCACGCCATCGCTGCGCCGCCGGCGCCGCCCGCCGCGCTCACCTTCCCGGTAGGCCCCACCACCCCGCTTTCCACCGGCGCTGCTAGTCAACGGCCGTCACCAGCCGCGGATCGGCCACGAGGTCACACACGAGATGGCCTCGGCCGACGAGGTTGACCTGCTCTGCGCGTTCATCAAGTGGCACGGCGAGCGCATCATCGAGCCCGCGATCCGCGACCTCATCGCCCGCGGCGGCGGCTGCGGGTCATCACCACGACCTACCTGGGTGCGACCGACCAGCGCGCCCTGAACCGGCTCGCCGAGCTGGGCGCCGAGATCAAGGGTCTCGTACGAGACCAGGACCACCCGGCTGCACGCCAAGGCGCGGCTGTTCCGCCGCAACAACGGCGCCGCCACCGCGTACGTCGGCTCGTCGAACCTCTCCAAGTCCGCGCTAGTCGACGGCGTGGAGTGGAACGTACGCATCTCGAACCTGGAACAGCCGCACGTCATCGACACCTTCGAGGCGACGTTCACCGACTACTGGAACGACTCGGCCTTCGAGGCGTACGACCCGGCGAAGGACGCCGACCGGCTGCGCATCGCGCTGCGCGGCGAGCGCCTCGACGGGGCGCCGACCGAGATCGCGAACCTGGACGTCCGGCCGTTCCCGTACCAGCAGGAGATCCTCGACGACCTGGACGCCGAGCGGCTGGTGCACGGCCGCTGGCGAAACCTGGTGGTGATGGCGACCGGCACGGGCAAGACTGTGGTGGCCGCCCTGGACTACCGCCGGCTGCGCAAGGCCGGCCAGGTTGACTCGCTGCTCTTCGTCGCCCATCAGGAGCAGATCCTGCGGCAGAGCCGCTCGGTGTTCCGACAGGTGATGGGGGACGGCAGCTTCGGCGAATCTCTCGTCGGCGGCGACCGGCCCAAGGACTGGAAGTACGTATTCGCCTCGATCCAGTCACTACACCGGCAGGAGATCGACCCCGAGGCGTACGACATGGTGATCGTCGACGAGTTCCACCACGCCGAAGCGCCTACGTACGCCCGGCTGCTGGAACGGCTGCAGCCGCGCGTACTCCTGGGGCTGACCGCGACCCCCGAGCGGAGCGACGGCGGCGACGTGCGCCGGTGGTTCGACGGCCGCGCATCGGTGGAGCTGCACTGTGGGAGGCCCTCGAACGGCAGTTGCTGGCGCCGTTCCAGTACTTCGGCCTGCACGACGATGTCGACCTGTCGCAGCTGCGGTGGAAGCGTGGGCAGGGGTACGACCCGGCCGAGCTGGACGGCGTCTACACCGGCAACCACGCCCGGGCCCGGATGATCCTGCGCGCGGTACGCGACACCGCCGACGTCGGGCGGATGCGGGCGCTCGGCTTCTGCGTGAGCATCGGGCACGCCGAGTTCATGGCGGACTGGTTCACCAAGCACGGCGTGCCGTCGGCGCGGTGACCTCGCGGGTCGACGCCGCCGGGCGGCAGGCGTTGCTGACCGCCTTCCGCAACCGTGAGCTGCGGGTGCTCTTCACCGTGGACCTGTTCAACGAGGGCGTCGACCTGCCGATGGTCGACACGATCCTCATGCTGCGGCCGACCGAGAGCGCCACGATCTTCCTGCAGCAGCTCGGCCGTGGTCTGCGCCTGGACGACGACAAGCCCTGCCTGACCGTGCTCGACTTCATTGGCGGGCAGCACGCCACCTTCCGGTTCGACCTGCGCTGGCGGGCGCTGGCCGGGGTGAGCCGGCGGGCCGTCGAGGCGGCCGTGCGGGATGACTTCCCGTCGCTGCCGAGCGGCTGCCATATCGAGCTGGACCGGGTGGCAAAGGACATCGTGCTCGCCAACCTGAAGTCGGCTCTGCCGACCTCAAAGAACGGGCTGGTGGCGGAGCTGCGGCCGCGGCTCTGGGCGGAGCCGGCGCGTTGCGCCGAGCTGCGGCAGGTCGCCGAGGTGCTGCGGGATCGTATTCACCGGGCCACGGAGGAGCCAGCGTCGGATCGGGTGCCGCTACGGGTGCACGCCCGCTACAGCCGCAACGAGGCGTGCGCTGCCTTCGGCATGCCGAACCCCGGGTCGCTGCGCGAGGGCGTGAAGTGGCTGGAGAACGAAAACGCGGACCTCTTCTTCGTCACCCTGGTCAAGTCCGAGCAGCACTACTCCCCCACAACCATGTACGCCGACCGGGCCATCACCAACAGGTTGTTCCAGTGGGAGTCACAGAGCACCACCTCATCGACCTCGGCCACCGGCCAGCGGTACATACATCACGCCGAACGCGGGTCGACGGTGCACTTGTTCATCCGGGAGACCAAGGTCACCGACCACGACCTCGGTGCACCGCCCTACCTGTACGCCGGGCCGATGACGTACCAGGACCACGCCGGGGACCGGCCGATGCGGATCCTCTGGCAGCTGCAGCATTCGCTCCCCGCCGACGTGTACGCCGCCGCCCGCGCCCTCGCCGCGTGAACGCTCGCCAGGACGTCGTGGAACGCCTGACCTCCTTACGCCTGCACGAACAACACGGCCGCCGGGCACCACACAAGCCGCTGCTGGTGCTGCTGGCACTCGGGCAACTCATCCGCAAGGGGTCCAGCGAGTTGCAGTGGTCGCAAGCACAGGAGCGGCTCAGCGATCTCATCGCCGAGTTCGGACCGGCGTCGAAGACCGGGCGGGCGCAGAGTGCCGCATACCCGTTCACGCGGCTCCGGAGCGACGGCATCTGGACCCTAGACCGGAACGTACCCATGGATCTGGTCGGGCCGTTGGCGACCCACAACGTGGTGGGTCGCCAAGATACCGGCACTGAGTCCCAACTCCGCCAGAACCCCGAGCTGCTGCGACAGGTTGCCCGCGCCCTGGTGGAACAACACTTCCCGCCCACCATCGCACCCGACGTCCTGACCTCTGCGGGCTTGGACGCCGACGACATCCTCCAGGCGCCGTGCGTCGCCCCGATCCCCCGCCGACGGCGGGACCCGGCTTGGCGGGCAGCAGTTCTGCAGGCATGGGATCGGCAGTGCGCCTTCTGCGGATACGACGGTCAGCTCGGCCACGTCCCGGTCGGCGTCGACGCGGCGCACGTACGGTGGTGGGCTTTCGACGGCCCGGACAGCCTCGACAACGGCCTGGCCCTCTGCGTTCTTCACCACAAGCTCTTCGACTTCGGCGCGCTCGGTCTCGACAGCGAACTGCGCGTCCACGTGTCGGCGGCATTCACTGCGCGCACGCAGGCCGGCCGCACCACCTACCAGCTTCATGGACAGCGGCTGCGACCACGCCCCGGCACTCAAGTCCCTGCCGGCGAACACACTTCCTGGCATCGCCGAGAGGTGTTCAAGGGCGAACCACTCGCCGCGTAGCACCGGCACCACCATGTCAGTCAGGATCTCGCGTGTTCGCGGATTGCACCCTTGTCGGGGAGTTCTACGACCGCAGTGCACAACGCAGGCCAGAAGTGTGAGAAGAAATCCACGACGCCACGGTATTACGGACGCGAGCGGCGGACAAGAGAATTTGAGCTAGCCAGACCCTCGACCGCCGTCAAAGGCGATCCGTGAGGAGACCGCGACCGGATCTTGAAACGCAGCCAGGCTCCTCGGCATGCCCGGTGGCGATATCCGCCGTTCGGTGCGGCGACCACCAGGGCAGCAGCGCGGCGCTCGACCCAGATCGATGGGGCGCAGTTAGCGGAAAGATCCCCGGTGCTTCGGGAATTGCCCCGACGAGGGTCCGGCGGTGCGGGCACCGCCGCCCGGGAGGGCGCGGCGCGCAAGGACGGTTCTTTATGGTTCAAGGACGGTTTGTAGGAAGCCTGCTTCCGGCCGGTCCGGAAGCAGGCTTCCGGTCGTTTTGCAGTGTGCTTCCGCCCGGTCGGTACCGGCCGGAAGCCTGCTTCCGCCCGGTTATCCACAGGCTGTGGAAACTCTCAGCAAATCGCAGAAAGGGCTGAAGCTGTGACGCGGCACGTCGCAGCCGTGCGAATTAGCCTTTCGGCCCCGCCCTCCTTCTCCGACTTTGAGAGGGACTTGGCCGCAGCAATGGAGCCCTTGCGAATGCGAAGGGCAACGCTGCCAAGGCCGACGACGAACCGGATGATTTCTCAGTGTGCAGCGACGCCTACAGCGCTGCGGCTCAGACCCCGATGGTCGACGCCGACCTGATCAGCGAGTCGTAGCTTTCCGTGCTGCGTTCCAGTTCGACGCCGAGCGAGCGGGCGAACCGGTCCAGTTCCGCCTGCACCTGCTGCGCTGGCCTGCCCCCGCCGACCATCACCTCGATTTCGAAGAAGGCGCCGAGCCCGTCCACCTCGTCCAGGCAGAGCACCATGTCCCCGAGCCGGGCGGTGCGGCGGGTCTTCACGATCCGTACCGTGGGATAGAAGCCCATCGCCAGGATCGCCGCGTGCATCTCGCTGCGGCCGAGCACCTCGGTTTCGTGTTCCTGGCAGGCCAGCTCGTTGTCCAGTGGCGTCTTCACGCAGAACAGATGGCGGCCGTCCTGGGTACGCAGCCGGGCGAAGGTTCTGCCCTGTTTGCTCTGCCCGTAGCTCCAGCCGTTCGCCGCGTAGGCCTGGTCGTCCTGCCGCGACGCCGCCGAGAAGACGACTCCCTTGGCGGCGAGGGCCCGGATCAGGATGGCGGGCTCGGCGACCCGGTACTTGACCTCGATCTCCCGGATGCCGTCGGTCATCACGTCTCCATGGCGGTGGGGCGCCGCGTACCCGGGGTACTCAACCACAGCCGTGGTGCCGCCGGCTTGGCGACACCCCGACACCGCCACCAACCGGGCAAACCGCCAGGTCAGCCTGGTTCACCCGCCGGCACCACCCGGTTCAGCGGCGTCGGGGCCTGTCTTCTTCGCGGACCGCGCCCCGGCCGCGGGCAGACGTGCATAGCCTCGCAGGTGGGAGCATGTCGAGACGTTGCGACGGAGGTCGCCGTGACCAAGGCCGTCAGAGAAGCCCTCAACGGGGCGAGCGAGGTTGAGCTGACCGTGACCGGCCGCAGGACCGGCCGGCAGATCAGTCGCCCCGTCTGGTTCGTCCAGGAGGAGGAGAGCGCCTTCCTGGTCCCGATCACCGGCTCCGACAGCCAGTGGTACAAGAACGTACGCCAGACGCCGATGGTGCAGTTGAGCGCCAACGGGACGGCGGTGAGCAGCACCGCCACCCCGATCACCGACGCCGACCGGGTCAACCACATCGTGCGGATGTTCCGCGAGAAGTACGGCTCGGACCAGTTCGACGCGCACTACCCAAAGCACGACGTCGCGGTCCAGGTCTCCCTCACGTAACCCGGTTGCCGCTCGTTGCCGGGGCACCGGCACGTGAGGGCCACCCTGGCCTGAGGCACCCGGTCGGGCGGCATGTGACCCACGCCGCCCGACGCGCATCTGGGCTTGTCAGGCCGCCGTCCCGTCTGGGCGGGGCACTATGGGGTTGGGGAACTCGGTGTCGGTGTAGGGCAGGTCGATCAGACGGTGGCGGCCGGTGCGGCCGGCCAGTTGCCAGACCTGCTCGGCGGGGCTGGCACCGGTGCAGGCGCGCAGTTCCGCTGTGGTGGTGGCGACGATGGTCCCCACGCGGGCGGCGGCGAGGCGGTGGTGCAGGTTCGCTTCCCGGCGGGCCGATGGTAGGTGGAACAGGACCGGCCACGCCGAGACGCTCAGCGCATACAGCCGCTCATACTTGGCGATCTTGTCGGTGAGGATGTCGAGGCGTTCGCTGCCGGTGTCGTACTCAAGGAAGAACGGCACGGACCGTCCGTGCTCGGTCCAGACCCCGGCTCCGTCGGGGCGGGGTAGTCCGGCCGGTCCGCGGGCGATCATCTGAAGGTTGCCGCCTTCCCGGTAGAACGCGCCCAGGTCGTGGAAGGCGGACGCGGGCTGCCACCGGTCCAGGCTGGTGCCGGGGTGGGTGCGGGCGTGGGCGGCGAGGTCGATGCAGAGCTGGTTGCCGCCGAGGAGGTGCGGCAGGTCTGGTCGGGCGGTCAGGGCTTGTTTGCGGCGGCGGGCCTGGTCCCGGCGTGGTGGTCCGAGTCCCCGTTGGGCGTGGACGTGGTCGTAGCCGAGTTGGTCCAGGACGTAGTGGTACGGGTAGGAGCCGCCGTAGGCGCGGTTGGGGCGGAACCGGTCCACCGCCCGCAGGGCGGTGAGGCGCAGCAGTCGGCGTTGCGCGAAGTCCAGGGACGGGAACAGCGCGGCGGCGATCTGGTCGGTGGTGAGGACTCCGTGGTCGTAGAGCCAGCCGAGGAGGCGGTCGTCGCGGGCGGTGATGCTGGCCTGCAGCCGCAGCAGCGGGTCCGCAGCGGGCAGTCGTCTGTTACGCACGTCGCCCCCTGGGGGAGACACCCCACACAGGGTGTGTCGGGAGCCGGCACCCGCCAGCCACACCGGCCCTGACCTGCGCTGTCATTGACATCGGGGGGTCGGTTCGGGGGTCGGTGTCAAGGCGGACGGTGCAACGGACACCGACACCGACCCCCACACGGCCACCCACACCTACCCGGCGACGCCGGTGTGAGACGACCAGTGACGGGCGACGGTGACACCACCGACGCAACAGGTCGGGACAGCTGAGCTGGGGCGGCATGCTCGTTGCTCCTTCGAGGATCGGGACGCAGGCGCAGAGGCGACACCGGCGCCGACGGTAGCGCCGTGACGGGCCGGCCGGGGTGTTCTGCCAGGTCGGGTCAGGGTTTGTCAGACCGGAGGCCACCTGACAGGCGCGCGCCTGACAGGAACCGGTTCTGACAGGCGACGCGGGCCGTGCTGCTCTCACGCCGCCTCCTGATGGGTCAGAGCCGCCGGGGTGGCCTCGGCGCGCAGGAGACGCAGAAGCGCCGAGGCGGTGGCGTTGGACAACTGGTGCCCGTCCGCGCGTAGGTGTTGGGAGAGGGCCTTGCGGGACAGCGGCAGCCCTTGCTCGGCGAGGGTGCGGGCGGCGGCCCGGCCGGCCGGGACCAGCGCGCTGATGTCCGGGCCACGGTCCCGGACCGGGCTGCCGGTGCCGGGTCGGTCCCGGACCGTCGGGTCCTGGCCCCCGGTGTCGGGGACCGCGGTGGTCCGGTCCCGGACCGCGCCGGTGCGGGCAGGGACCGGCTTGCGGCCGTCCGGGACCGCAGGCCGCCGCGCAGGCACCCTGTGGGTGGCCGGGACCGCGGTCTTCTTCGCGGGGACCGGCTTGCGGGTGGCCGGGACCGCGGCGCCCACCATCGGGGCTGGTCCTGGCTCGGACCCCGCGGGATGGACGGTGCGCTCGGGTGGGGTGGCGTCGGCGCGGCCGAGGGCGATCTTCACCATCGTCAGGAAGCCGAGTGCCGGCAGCGCGGCGGCGATCCAGCCGATCGCCGACGCTTCGGCCTCCACGACCTGGGCGGCGAGGGACAGGAACACCGCCACGGTCAGGACGGCCGCGGGAAAGGCGACGCTCTTGCCCAGGCGCCGGTTTCGGCGCAGTTCCAGACCGGCGGCGATCGACGCCAACTCCAGCACGACCGCGTCGGCCCAGGCCGACCAGCCCGGTTGGCCGTGTGCCGCCGCGACGTCATGGACGTGACGGAACGACGCTGCGCCGGCCGCACCGCCGATCAACAGCATGATCAGCACCTGTATTCGGTTCTCCAGCCGATCCCGCCCTGACGGCACCGACGCGGGCGGGGCGGAAGGTCGCTGCTCAGGCGTGGCCAACGGCCGACCACCTGTCAACACAGCCCCCGGATGACGCCACCGGTGGGGGCATCGTCGGCAGGCGGGCCGAGAAGGCAGCCGCCGATGTCGTGCGGTTCGTATGCGCTGTGATCATGTTCGTGGTCCCGCTTCTTCGGTACGGCGAGACGAAGCCCGTCCATCCAGCGCCCGTCCCGGGACTACGTGTCGGACAGGCGCGACCCTGTCGACGCCCGGCGAGCCGGACGTCGTGTGAACAGGGCCGGTGACGGCCGAAACGTGGTCCGGCTGAACCCCGGATGCCGGGGCAGCCGGGGCACCTCAACCCGCAGAGGGTGCGGTCAAGGGACGGACACGTGGGCGGACGGACAAGCCGAGCCGCAGAAGCGGTCAACGCTCTGACCACCGGCAGCGACAGACGCCCCGGTGGAGCGGCTCAACTCGCCGACTGACGATCCTGCATGTGGGGGACCTCCCATCCGTTGACGCTCCCGGCCGCACCGGCCCGACCACGAGCAGGAAACCCCAGGAGGACCGACCGTGCTCACCTCGTGGGGGCCCACCCCGGCCAGTCCGCCGCGCGGGAACGTGTATCGAGTACGCCCGGGAACGTCAGGCGAGTCAACCGAATTCGCACGGCCCGGCTGCCGAATCAGTCCAGTGGGGGCGCTGACCGATCCGTTCCCGCTCAAGACCGACAACGGAAGGAGTTCGTGGAATCGGCAGACGGAGGTTCGCGGGCGGCCGGCTCACCGGGTGACGGTGAGGCGCACCGGCAGCCCCTGCTGGACGTCCAGCACCGCCCGCTCCCCCACCTCCCGCACCAGCTCCGCCTCCGCGCTCCGCTGCGCGCCGATCGCCAAACATCCGTGCCCCTCGGGCAGCGGCGACGGGTACGGATGCGAGTAGACGATCACCACCACCGCCGTCTCCGACTCCACCGCCTCGGCGGTGTAGTCCTTCCCGCACGGCTTGTCCCCCGTCTCCGGCGCACCGGTGAACGACACGCTCAGCCGCAGACTTCCCCGGCTGGTGACGGCCGCGTCGATCCCCAACGCGGTCGGCGCGTTCGGGTCCCACGACGGCGGTTCGACCCGCACCTGAGCCGACGCGTCCACGGCCAGCCGGACGACGCGTACCGACGTGCCGTCGAGGGTGTACTCCCAGGCGGGCGCGGTGGCCGGGCCGCGAGTGGTGTCGACCCGCAGGGTCGTCAACCGCGCCCCGGTGACCCGCAGCACCGGGCAGCCACCGCAGTCAGCGCCGTGACCGGTCCGGAAGCCGGCCAGCGTTGCCTCGGCCCCGGCCAGTGGCACCGCCAGCCGTTCCCCGTCGGCCCACCGCACCAGGCCCCTCGAACGGGGCAGCGGCGGCAGGGCGGCGGCGGGCTCGACCAGCCCGGACAGGAAGGCGGCCTTGTACTGGCCGTTGTCGGCCTCCCAGTCGCCGATCTGGTCGTACAGCGCGCCGACCGGCACGAACCGCCGGCTGTTGCCGGCCCGCCGGACGGCCTGCTCGTAGCGGTCGAGGGCTGCGCGGGCCTGCTGCCGCAGCTGCTGCGCCTCAGGGTCTCCGCCGCCGGGGTCTGCCGCGGCGGGGTCGGGGACGGCCAGGTCGACGGCCGGTGCCGGGGGCGGATCGTGACGAGCGCACCCGGCAAGCAGCGTCAGGGCGGTCATTGCGAGCAGCCACCGTCGTACCGTCATCCCGGGCACCTCCACCGACTGTGACGTGCCGCGATCCGCAATCGGTTCCCGGCAACGCGCCCGGCCTTGTGGAGGAAGCGCAGCACACCCGTGCGGAACGAGCACCTGCCGGCGCAGGCGGCCACCCGCCGGACCGGGCCCTGCGCCCACGAACCCGCCGAACTCCTGGTGCCGATGGCGGACCTGCCCGGTGCTCCGACGCGTAGCACCGGGCAGATCCCCGGCGCTCAGGCCCGACCGGTCAGGTCGCGTCGGCGGAACACGGCCACCGCCGCCTGGAACACCGCTGCCGAGAGCACCGTCAGCACGGCGACCGCGACCAGGCTGATGTCCTCCAAGGGGTACTCGCCGATGTGCGCGAACGGTGACAGCCTGAGTGCGGCGTCGGGGATGTCGAGGATCGGGGCGAAATAGCCGGCGATCAGCCCCCAGCCGAGCAGCACCCAGATCACCGGCAGTGCCCTCGGTGCCGCCGCGTAGAGCAAGGCCGCGGCGGTGAGGACGAGCCAGACCGCCGGGGCATGGGCGAGGTGGCCGAGCAGTAGTTCGCCGATGAGCCCGGCGTCGCCGGTGCTGATCGCCGCGCCTGCTCCCATGCCGAGGCCGGCGACCAGCAGCAGCCAGAGCGCGCCGACCGCCGCGACGGCGACGTGGCTGGCGAGCCAGACCGTCCGACTCACCGCGGTGGCGAGGACCGGCTCGGCCCGCCCGTCGGTCTCCTCGGCGCGCACCGACTGTACGGCGAGCACCGCGTAGACACCGACCACGAGCGCCATGGTCAGGCCCATCGTGCCGAGGTAGCCGTCCAGCAGGTTCTCCGACCCTCCCATGACGGCCACCAGATCCTCGGGCGCGTCGGCGAAACCGTCGAGCAGCGGCTGCGTGAACGAGCCGTACGCGAGCCCGGCCACGAGCAGTGCCGCACTCCAGCCGATCAGGCTGGCCCGGTGCAGCCGCAACGCGAGCGCGAGCGGGCTGGCCAGCCAGCCGGCGGCCCGGGGCGAGCCTGGGCGGGGCCGTACCAGGCCGGCACCGAAGTCCCGGCGTGTCGACAGCGCGTACCCCACTGCACCGACCGCCACGGCGAATCCCAGCGATATCGCCAGGGGCCACCAGCGGTTGTGGACGTACGGCGCGGTCTGCTGGGACCAGCCGATCGGCGACAGCCAGGACAACCAGGACGGTCCGCTGCCCTGCACCGCTGCCATGTCACCCAGCCCGCGCAGGACGAACGCGGCGCCGAGTGCGGCGCCGGCCAGGCCGGAGGCCGCCCGCGGGTACTCGGACAGTTGGACGGTGGCCGCCGCTGCGCCGGCAAAGGCCAGCCCCGTCGCGCCGATGGACGCGCCGAACAGCAGCGACCCGCCCGCATCGAATCCGCGGCTGGCCATCGTCGCGGCGACCAGCAGCCCGACCAGCACCGCCATGGCGGCGGTGAGGACCAGCGTGGCGGTGAGCTGGGCGTGTCGGCCGACCACGTTGGCCCGGATCAGCTCGGCCCGTCCGGAGCGTTCCTCGGCGCGGGTGTGCCGCACCACGGTGAGCAGGCCCATCAGGCCCGCGCCGATGGCGACGTAGAGGCCGTACTGGCCGGCGAGGAACCGTTCGATGGTCAGCTGGTCGAAGCCGAAACCGGGCCCGCCGAACAGCGCGCCGGCCGGGCTGCCGGAGAATGCGGTCAGCCCCTCCAGGTCCTCCGGGCTCTTGACGATCGTGTCCAACGCGGTGGCGAAGTACGTCATCAGCAGCGCCAGCCCGAGGGTCCAGGCGGGGAAGCGGATCCGGTCGCGGCGCAGCATGAACCGCAGGAGCGTGCCGGTCCCGGCGACGGCGCTCGCGGGGGACAGTGCTGCCGCCGCCGGGCGGCGAACCGTCGTGGTGGCCATCACGCCACCTCCGTCGCACCACTGGGGACGAACTGGTCGCCGTAGTGGCGCAGCAGCAACTGCTCCAGCGTCGGCGGCCGGACGGTCAGCCCTTGCACATCGAGTTCACCGAGTCGGCGTACCACGGTGGCGAGGTGGTCGCCGTCGACCTCGAAGCGGACGTGGCCGTCCTCGGACCGGAGGCCGTGCACCCCGGGCAGATCGGTGAGGGAATCGGCCGGCCGGTCCGTGATCGCGTCGACCGAGGTCCGGGTCAGGTGCCGCAGGTCGGTCAGCGAGCCGGTCTCGACGATCGCGCCCTGGCGGATGATCGAGATCTGGTCGGCGAGGACCTCGACCTGGGCGAGGATGTGGCTGGACAGCAGCACGGTCCGGCCGGCGTCCTTCGCCTCGCGGATGCACTCCTGGAACACCGCCTCCATCAGCGGGTCCAGCCCGGCGGTGGGCTCGTCGAGCAGGAGCAGCTCGACGTCGCTGGCCAGCGCCGCGATCAGGGCCACCTTCTGCCGGTTGCCTTTGGAGTAGGTGCGGCCCTTCTTGCTCGGGTCGAGGTCGAAGCGTTGGCACAGGTCGTCGCGGCGGACCGGGTCGGTGCCGCCGCGCAGCCGGGCGAACAGGTCGATCGCCTCGCCACCGGTGAGGTTGGGCCACAGTTCCACGTCGCCGGGCACGTAGGCGAGCCGGCGGTGCAGGGTGACCGCGTCCGCCCACGGGTCACCGCCGAGCAGCCGAACCTGGCCGGCGTCGGCGCGCAGCAACCCGAGCAGAATCCGGATGGTGGTGGACTTGCCGGCGCCGTTGGGGCCGAGGAAGCCGTGCACGGTGCCGGCGTCGACCCGCAGGTCCAGCCCGTCGAGGGCTTTCACCCGGCCGAAGGACTTGCCAAGGTGGTGGATGTCGATGGCAGGAGTCATGGTCACAGACCTCATTCGAGGAGGGCCCAGGGCAGCCTGGGCTCCAATGTCGTGGATCGCGGAACCGGAAGGAGGAGGAAGGCCACGCCGGGGCGTGGTGGCTAGCGCGCGGTGTTGTCCGCGTCGCGATCCGGCGGATCCGGGACGTACATGAGGTACTCGTCGAGCATTGACCGGTCGACGAGCAGCCCTTCGGTGAACAACTCCAGCGCCGGTAGCGCGAGATCGTCCATGTAGCGGCGGAAGAGGGCCGGGAACTCCTCCGCAGTGGCCTGGGCCCCGTGCAGGGTGAACCACAGCACCATGCTGCCCGTCGCCTGGTAGGCCAGGTACCGCGTACGAGCGGCCCGGTCCCGGCTGGGGCGGACCACCCCGGCCACCTCACCCGCGGCCAGGTACTCCTCGGCGTCAGCGATCAGGTGCTCGATCAGCGTGGTCGCCAGCGCTCCGCCGGCCTGCAGGCTGCGCAGCAGGTACTGCACCATCGGGGCGTACCGCTCGACCCCGGCCATCTGCGCCAGCAGAGTTGCGCCGCTGCCGTCGGTCAGCGCCTTCGCCTTCTCCTCCCGCAGCACCGTGAGCACCTGCTCGTCGCAGGCGCGACGCAACGCGTCCTTCGAGCCGAAGTGGTGAACGATCAGACCGGCCGTCACACCGGCATCGGCGGCGATGGCCCGCAACCCGACCCGGAAACCGTCGCGGGCGAACCGGGCGATGGCGGCATCACGGATCCGGCTCGCGGTGGCGAACTCGCCATCGCGATCCCCTGACACCACGTCTCCCGACGCCATGACACCAGATTAAACACTCGTTCAATCAGTTCGCAACACCCTTCCGGCTGGCCCTGCCCGCCCCCGCCCCGCCACCCACGGTCGCACCGCTCTGAAGGCATGTGTCGATGGCCATATCCGCCGCAGTTCTAGCGGCGTTACCGCATGCAGACGTGGCAGGATCCGCACCGTGTCAACCGCCCACCGCCGGCGCGGGCTCAGCTCCCAGACCGTCGCGCCGCCTACTCCTCTGCCTGCTGGCCCTGGCTACCGCCAGGGGCATCCCTCACCTCCGTATGGTGGCGAACCGTGTGGTTACTGACCCGCCGGCCGGCGTGGCAGCGGCGCGGCGATCGCTTCCGGCATCCGGCACAGGTCATCACCGCCGGGTTCGCCGCAGCCGTAGTGGTCGGTACCGGCCTGCTCTCCCTCCCGGCGGCGACCCGGTCCGGTGAGCGCGCGGAGCTGGTGGACGCCCTGTTCACCGCCACCTCCGCGGTCTGCGTCACCGGTTTGATCACCGTCGACACCGGCAGCTACTGGTCCGGGTTCGGGCAGGCCGCCATCCTGCTACTCATCCAGGTCGGCGGCCTGGGGATCATGACGCTGGCCACCCTGTTCACCGTTCTGTTGTCACGTCGGCTCGGGTTACGGGCCCGCTTCCTCGCCCAGGCCGAAACCAAAAGCCTGAGCCTCAGCGACGTGCGCGGCGTCGTACGCCGCATCGTGGTGTTCAGTCTGCTCAGCGAGGTCGTGGCCGCCGTACTGCTCACCATCCGGTTCGCCACCACCTACCGGCAGCCGATCGGATCCGCGCTGTACGACGGTGTTTTCCACGCGATCTCCGCGTTCAACAACGCCGGCTTCTCCACCCGGTCCGACAGCCTGACGGGATACGTGGCCGACCCGTGGATCACACTCACCGTCTCGGCTGCGGTCATCCTCGGCGGCCTGGGCTTCCCGGTCGTGTTCGAACTCACCCGCAGCTGGCGGCGGCCGGCGCTCTGGTCGGTGACGACCCGGATCACCGTCGCGCTCACCGCCGCCCTGCTGGCCGCCGGCACCGTCATGTTCACCATCGCCGAATACTCGAATCCGGCCACCTTCGGTCCACTGGACGGGCCGCAGAAGCTGCTGGCCGGATTCTTCGCCTCGGCGATGACCCGCACCGCCGGCTTCAACAGCGTCGACATCGGCGCGATGCGTCCGGAGAGCCTGCTCGCCAGCGACGTGCTCATGTTCATCGGCGGAGGCAGCGCTGGCACCGCCGGCGGTATCAAGGTCACCACCTTCGGACTACTCGCCTTCGTCCTGTGGTCGGAAATGCGCGGCGAGACCCACGCCAACGTCGGCCACCGCCGCATCCCCGCCAGCAACCAGCGTCAGGCCCTCGCCGTCGTACTGCTCAGCGCCGGCGCCGTGGTCGTCGCCACCTTCATCCTGCTGGCCACCACCCCACATCGGCTCGACGCGGTGCTGTTCGAGGTGGTGTCCGCCTTCGGCACTGTCGGCCTGTCCACCGGCATCACCGGTAACCTGCCACCGCAGGCTGACCTGCTGCTCGTGGTGTTGATGTTCGCTGGCCGGATCGGTCCCCTCACCCTGGCCTCGGCGTTGGCCCTGCGGGACCGCAATCGGCGTTTCGAGCTTCCCGAGGAGAGGACGATCGTTGGCTGACATCCGCAGCGAACCGGTGGTCGTGATCGGTCTGGGCCGCTTCGGCACCGCGCTGGCCCTGGAACTGGTCAAACGAGGCACCGAAGTCCTCGCCATCGACCACCGCCCAAAGGTCATCCAGAGCCTGGTCGGGCAGATCCCCCACGTGCTCACGGCAGACGCAACGGACATCGAGGCGCTACGCCAACTCGGCGTCCGGGACTTCAACCGGGCCGTCGTGGCCATCGGCAGTGACATCCAGGCCAGCATCCTCACCACCTCCCTGCTGTCCGAACTCGACATCCCCGACATCTGGGCCAAGGCCGTCAGCGGGCAACACCGCAACATCCTCACCCGCGTCGGCGCCCACCACGTCATCGCGCCCGAGCACGACATGGGCGAACGCACCGCACACCTGCTCACCGGCCGCATCCTCGACTACGTCGAAGTGGACGCGGACTTCGCCGTCATCAAAACCACACCCCCGCGCGACGTCGTCGGAATTCCGCTACGGGAGTCACGGCTGCGCAGCAGATGGGGGGTGACCGTGGTGGCCGTCAAGCCGCAGGCGGGCATCGGTGGACACAAGCCGGGCTTCACCCACGCCACCCCCGACACCGTCCTCAGCTACGGCGACCTCATCCTCGTCGTCGGCCCCATCGACAACGTCGAACGCTTCGCCGCCACCGAATAGCGACGACCCGACGTGCGGCGCTGCTGAGGTCTGGAGATCGGGGCCTGCGGTGTTCTGCGGAACACGCTCCGGCCGCCTGCAAACGTCCCTAGCCTGTCAGTGGAGAGCATGTCGAGACGTTGCGACGGAGGTCGCCGTGACCAAGGCCGTCAGAGAAGCCCTCAGCGACGCCAGCGAGGTCGAGCTGACCGTGACCGGCCGCAGGACCGGCCGGCAGATCAGCCGCCCCGTCTGGTTCGTCCAGGAGGAGGAGAGCGCCTTCCTGGTCCCGATCACCGGCTCGGACAGCCAGTGGTACAAGAACGTACGCCAGACGCCGATGGTGCAGTTGAGCGCCAACGGGACGGCGGTGAGCAGCACCGCCACCCCGATCACCGACGCGAAGCGGGTCAACCACATCGTGCGGATGTTCCGCGAGAAGTACGGCTCGGACCAGTTCGACGCGCACTACCCGAAGCACGACGTCGCGGTCCAGGTCTCGCTGACCTAGCCGGTCCCGGCCGGCTTCAGGCGCGGTAGCCGTCCGGGTGCCAGTGGTGCTCGTACACCTGGACGGTGTTGCCGTCCTGCTCGAAGACATGCGCCAGCTTGTAGCCGCTGGCGTACATGTCGTTGAGGTGGCGCTGCCAGGTCTGCATCCGGATGGAACCCTTGTTGACCTCGGTGTGGTAGTGCTGGCCAGGCTGGGGGCACTGCGGTGTCGTCACCCGTGTTTGATACCGCACGCCGACCCAGTTGATCAAGAGCCGGCTCTGCCGGACGGCGGCACCACCCGACACAGCAACGCCGCCACCGCCCCGGTAACGACCCCCACCACCACCCCGGTGAACAGGCTCGACACGAACGCCGCCACCCGCAGGATCGGCCCCTGCGCCCACGTATCCACCACATCCAGCGACGGAGTGGCCCCGTCGAACGCCCGATCCCACAACACCTGATGACCAACCGCGAGAAACACCCCGTAGATCGCCCCGATCACCAGCACCGTCACGAACGGGTGCGGCGGACGGCGCCACAGCACCGCCCCGATCCAGCACGCCGCCGGCACCACCACCAGCAGCCCCGCGAGCACAGGGCTCTCGACCAGGCGCAGGTCGTGCAGCACCACCCGGGGCGCGGCCAGCGCCGCGAGCCCGATCAGCACCGGCCAGGAAAACCCGAGAGAACGCCGAGCCCCGCTCATCGCGACACCTCCACCGGGTTCTGCCGGGCGAACCGCAGCAGCGCGGTGAACGCCAGCGCCGCCGTGACCGCCCCGCCGGCCAGCCGCACCCAGTGCCCGGCGACGAACTCGTCCGCCACCTGCCGCAGGTACTCCACCGAGTGCGTACCGGGCGGGTCCACGAACATGATCTCGTTGCGCGGCCAGAAGAACACCACGGAGAAGAGGAACTCGCAGGCGATGAAGACGGCTGCCCCGGCGGCGACGGTCCAGCGCAGCCGGCGGTCGCGCCAGGTGAGCAGCGTCGCGGCGACGCTGGCCAGCACCACCGTGGCGCCCAGCGGCGGGAAGTAGTCGCTGGGGCCGCTGGTGGCCAGGAACTCCCGGGCCCGGTCCAGCGAGGCGGGCGGGTCACCGAAGATGTTCGGGTAGAGCATGACGGTCTCGGCGGCGACCCCGCCGAACGACATCATCGCCGTCCAGGTCAGCACGATCAGGGCGGTCCACGTCAGCTTGGCGCGGGACATCGAGGGGTTTCTCCTTCGGAAGACGGTGCGAAGAGGACACCAACGACGCTAGGTCCGCCCCGGTCGGCCGTCTGCCGCGCAGCCGCGCGAGCGGGGGTCGCTTCTCGACGTACGCCCGGGGGTGAACCCTGACGCCCACGGACGACAGCGGCGGCGGTCCCGCCGGTTCTACGCTGGCCGGATGCAGCCCATCTCACCCACCCGGACCGACCTGCTGCTCGCGGCGGCCACCTTCTGCCTGGTCGCGGCGGCCGTGGCCACCGACGGCGCGGCGCTGCCCCGCGCGGCGCTGGCCTGCGGTTTCGGGATGGGGCTGGGCGGGCTGCTGCTGTGTGCGCGGCGGTGGCCGGTGCCGGCGCTGCTGGCGACGGCGGCGGGCATCCTCGGCTACTACGTGCTGGACCTGCCGCCGGTGGGGCTGGCCGCCCCGGCCGCCGCCGTGCTCTACCGGGTCGCGGAGCGGGGCCGGGTGGTGCCGGCCGCGGTGGTCGGCGGGAGCCTGCTCGCCGTGTCCGTGGCGGCCCGGCTGGTCGAGGGCGACGCCGTCTCCGTGGTCGTCGGGGTGGAGCTGGGGTCGGAGGCGGCGTTGATGCTCGCCGTCATCGCGCTCGGCGACGCCGTCCGCAACCGGCGCTCGCTGCGGGCGGCGCTGGTCCGCCAGGCGGTGACGGCCGCCGACGATCAGCGCCGGGAGGCGGCCCACCAGGTCGAGGCTGAGCGGCTGCGCATCGCCCGGGAGATGCACGACACGCTGGGCCACACCATGTCGGTGATCACGCTCCAGTCGGCGGTGGCGAAGGAGGCCCTCGCCGACGACGAGCCGGCGCAGGTGGAGACCGCGCTGGACGCGATCCGGTCGGTCAGCGGCACCGCCATGGCCGAGCTGCGCGCGACACTGGGCACGCTGCGCCGCGAGCCCGGCCCACGCGAGCCGACGCCCGGCCTGGCCCAGCTGGCGGCGCTGGTCGACGGCGTACGCCAGGGTGGGCTGGCGGTCGAGCTGCGGGTGGACGGCGCGGTCGACGCGCTGCCCGCGGTGGTGGGCAGCACCGTCTACCGGGTGGCGCAGGAGGCGCTTACCAACGTGCTGCGGCACGCCGACGCCACCCGCGTCGCGGTCACCGTCCGGGCGGCGCCGGACCGGCTGTCGCTGGAGGTCGTCGACGACGGTCGCGGCTCGTCGCCGGGCGGCCCCGGCCAGGGGCTGCGGGGCATGTCGGAGCGGGTCGCGCTGCTCGGCGGCACCGTCCAGGCCGGCCCGACCGGGACCGCCGGCTTCCGGGTGTACGTCCGGCTGCCGCTGATGCGGGCCGCCGCGTGAACGCGAGGAGTGAGCCGGGGTTGCGAGCCCCGCAGCCGCGAACGAAGGGAGGCACCGCGTGAACGCGAGGAGCGAGCCGGGGTTGCGAGCCCCGCAGCCGCGAACGAAGGAGGGCACCGCGTGAATGCCGTCCGGGTCGTCCTCGTCGACGACCAGCATCTGGTGCGCACCGGCCTGCGCGCGCTGCTCGACCGCGCCCCGGACCTCAGCGTGGTCGGTGAGGCCGGGGACGGCGAGAGCGCGGTACGGCTGGTCCGGGCGGAACGCCCCGACGTGGTGCTGATGGACGTGCGGATGCCCGGCGGGGACGGCATCGAGGCGACCCGCCGGATCCTCGCCGACCCGCAGCTGGCCGGCGTGCACGTGGTGATGTTGACAACGTTCGACGACGACGAGTACCTGTTCGAGGCGATCCGCGCCGGGGCGGCCGGCTTCCTGCTCAAGGACACCCCGCCCGACGCGCTGCGCGACGCCGTACGGGTGGTGGCCGCCGGGGAGGGCCTGCTGTCGCCGGCCGTCACCCGGCGGGTCCTCGCCGCGGCGGCCCGCTCACCGGCGGCGGACCCGGCCCGGCTGGCCGGGCTCACCACCCGGGAGCGGGAGGTGCTCGCCCAGGTCGGCGCCGGCCGGTCCAACGCGGAGATCGGGGCGGCGCTGTTCCTCAGCCCGGACACCGCCCGCACCTACGTGAGCCGGCTGCTGCAGAAGCTGCGAGCCCGCGACCGCGCCCAACTCGTGGTGATCGCCTACGAGAGTGGGCTGGTCCGCCCCGGCGACGGCTGACCTACGCCTGCGCCACGGCCTCCGGTTCCGGCTCGGCGTGCCGTCCGCCATTGCGCCGCCGGTCCCCGTGCCCCGGCCACCACGCCGCGTGCCCGATCAGCGCCGTCAACGCCGGCACGAAGAACATCGACATGACGAACGCCGACAGCACGATCCCGATCGCCACCGCGAACCCCATCTGCTGGAGGAACGAGATCGGCGCGAGCATCAGCACCGCGAACGTCCCGGCCAGGATCAGCCCCGCCGCGGCGACGGTCGGCCCGGCGTGCTCCACCCCGATCGCGGCGGCCTCGTGCGGTTCGTTGCCCTCCCGGGCCTCCTCCCGCAGCCGGGCGATCATCAGGATGTTGTAGTCGGTGCCGATCGCCACCACGAACAGGTAGAGGATGATCGGCAGCTGGAAGGTCACCCCCGGCTTGTCCTGCAACCCCTGGAAGAGGTAGACGGTCGCGCCCAGCGTCGCGGCGAAGTTGAGCAGCACCGCGACGACGAGGTAGATCGGGGCGACCAGGCTGCGCAGCAGCAGGGCCAGGATGAGCGCGATCAGGCCGGCCGCGACGGGCAGGATGACCGACAGGTCCCGGTTGTTGGCCGAGTTGATGTCGGCGAAGATCGCGGTGGTGCCGCCGACCAGCGCCCGGGTGCCGTCCGGTGCGGCGGCGTGCAGGGCGTCGCGCAGGTCGCCGCGGACCAGGGTGATCGCCTCGTTGGAGACCGGGTTCTCGTTGAGCAGCAGGTTGATCCGGGCGACGCTGGGGTCGCTGCCCCGCTCGGCCGGTTGCACCCGGCCCACGCCGGGGGCGCCGGCGGCGGCCGCCGCGAAGTCGTTGACCTGCTGATCGGTCAGCGGGCTGCCGTTGCCGGTGGTCAGGTAGACCTCGGTGGGGGCGAGCGCACCGGCGGCGAAGCCGCGTTGCAGGTCGGCGGCGGCCTTCGCCGACTCGGTGTCCTGCGGGAAGCCGGAGCTGAAGTCGTAGTCGGCCTTGTACCCGAGCACGCCGGCGGCGAGCGCGACCAGCAGGGCACCGGAGCCCAACGCGACGAGCGCGGGCCGCCGGCCGATGACGGTGCCGAGTCGCCGGGACATGGTGCCCTTCGGCGTACGCTGCCACGCCTTCGACGGCCAGAAGACGTACCGGCCGAGCAGGGAGACCACCGCCGGGATGAGGGTGAGCGAGGTGATCAGCATGACGGCGACGGCGATGGCCAGCGCCGGGCCGAGGGAGCCGAAGAAGCCCAGCGAGGCGAGCAGCAGCACCAGGAAGGCGACGATGACCGCGGCGGCGGCGGAGGTGATGACCTCGCCGACCCGCTGCACGGAGACGATCATCGCGGTGCGCTTGTCGTCGCCGGCCCGCAGCCGCTCCCGGTAGCGGAACAGCAGGAACAGGATGTAGTCGGTACCGATGCCGAAGAGCACGATCAGCAGGATCGTCTGCAGGTCCTGACTGACGTTGAGGTCGAACGCCTTGCCGGCGGCGGCGACCAGCCCGGTGGTGACGGACAGCACAACGCTGATCACCGCGATGGGCAGCAACGCGGCGATCGGGCTGCGGAAGATGATCAGAATCAGTCCGATGATGAGGACGAACGTGGCGACGCCGACGATGGCGAAGGCGTCGGTGAAGGTGTCCTCGTTGTCGACGAAGCTGGCCACGTCGCCACCCACGCCGGCGGCCAGCCCACTGCCGGCCAGCGCCGGGCCGATCGCCGCCCGCAGCTCGCGTACGGCGTCGAGCAGCGCCGGGTCGTCCGGGGCGGTCGCGACCAGCCCGACATTCACCAGCTGCACCGACTTGTCCGGCGCGACGGCCTGCGGGCCGGTCAGGTAGCCGGAGGTGTGCGCGATGTTCTTGCCCTGCAACGTCTGCGCGAGCTGGCCCACCTTCGCCTCGTCGGCCGGGGTGAGCGGCTGCCCGTCGGCGCGTTTGACCACGATGGCCGCGGTGGCGGCGACCTGCTGCGGGAACGCCTTCTTGCCCAGCTCGGTGGCCTGCACCGACTCATAGCTGTGCGGCAGGAAGCTCTCCTGGTCGGCGGAGGTGATGTCGCTCAGCGACGGGGTGGCGACGATGATCGCGACGGCGGCGAGCAGCCAACCGCCGATCACCCACCACGCCCTGCGCACGACGAACCTGCCCAGCCGCTCGAACATCGTTTCCCCCGTGTGGTCCGCACGATGGACGGTCCGGCCCGAAGCAGTTCCGGCGCACCCCGGCCGTCACTCTGAGGGCAGCTTCCGCTACCCGCGGTGAATCGTACCGTCGGGGGCAAATCCTTTTCGGACGGCTCGCCGGCTCAGTTGACCAGGAGTCGCACCGGCAGCCCCTGCTGGGCGTCCAGCACCGCCCGCTCCCCCAGCTCCCGCCCCAACTCCACCGCAGCCGATCGTTCCGCCCCGATCGCCAGGCATCCCTGCCCCTCGGGCAGCGGCGACGGGTACGGATGCGAGTATACGATCACCACCACGGCGGAGTCGGACTCCACCGCCTCGGCCGTGTAGTCCATCCCGCACGGCTCGTCCCCGGTCGCCCGGGAACCGGTGAAGGAGACGGTCAGCGACCGGCTCCCCCGCCTGGTGACGGCCGCCTCGACGCGCAGCGACCCGGCTGACCGGGCATCCCACACCGGCGGCGAGACCTGGACCAGGACCGACGGGTCCACCGCCACCCGGGCCAGCCGCACGGACGTGCCGGCAAGGGTGAATTCCCAGGCGGGGACCGTGGCCGGCCCGCGGGTGGTGTCGACCGCGAGGGTGCCCAGCTTCGCCCCGGTCACCCGCAGCGGCGTGCAGCCGTCGCAGTCGGGGCTGCCGTCGACCCGGTAGCCGGACAGGCTCGCGCCGGCCGCGGCCAGCGGCACCGTCAACCGGGTCCCGTCCGCCCAGACGACGACGCCGGCGGGCCGGGGCAGCGCGGGCAGTTCGGCTGCCAGTGAGACGAGCCCGGCGAGCAGGGCGCTCTTGTTCTGCTCGTTGCCCGCTTCCCAGTCGCCGAACTGCTTGTCCAGCCGGCCGACCGGCACGAACCGGGGCCCGTCACCAGCCCGCCGGACCGCCTGGTCGTACCGGTCGAGGGCCGCGCGGGCCTGCTGCCGCAGCTCCTCCGGGCCAGGATCACCCACCTCCAGGGGGCCCGGATTCACGACCTCAGGGCCGCACCCGGCCAGCAGTGTGAGAGCGGCCATCGCGAGCAGCCACCGCCGTACGATCATCCCCGGGCACCTCCACCGACTCTGACGTGCCGGGAGCCGGGGCTGGTTCCACGGTGAGCGCGAAGTGCACGGTCCGTCCGGTCCGCCGCCGCCCGACCCGGTGGAAGAACGGCACCAGCACCCCTTGCAGGAACGGGTACTTGGCGACCAGCGCGCGGCGCGCGGCCGCGTACTCCGCTCCGCTGAGCCGGCGCGCGACGGCCCGGACGGCCGGCCCGACCGGCTTGCCGCGGGCGCTGGCGGGCGCCACCGTGACCTGCGGGTTGTTGCGGATCCGCACGGTCTTCCAGGCCCGTTCGAAGCTGCGCACGTACGCCCGGTCCCCGCACACCGCGATGCTGACCGCGGCGGCGACGGGCGTGCCGTCGCGGCGGTAGCTGGTCAGCGCGACGGTCTTCTGCCCGTTGAACGCCGCCCAGGCCGGGGCCGGCGCGGGATCGAGCCGGCCGACCACGAAGCCCCGCTCCCGCCAGCGCGCGACCAGGGCGGCGGTGGCGAGCACGGCGAACAGGGCGACCTGGGCGGTCTGCCCGAGGCTGTCGTCCATCAGGTGGCTGATCGTGTGGGCGGCCGCGCCGACCAGGAAGCCGGCGAGCGCCACCATCAGCGGGTCCGCCCAGATCAGGGCCAGCAGCAGGGTGGCCCCGATACCGAGCTGGAACGCGCCGATGTCGTGCACGAAGTGCTCGTGCGGCGGAAACCCGACGAACTCGCTGAACGACCGGGGCGCGACGAGCGCCCACACGCCGACCACCCCCGTCAGCAGGCTGAGCAGGGCGGTGAGGGTACGCACCATCGTTCTCATACCCAGTTGACGGCCGACCGCCCGGGCATGTGACCGACCGGCCACCGGGGTGCCGCGACCGCGGACACCCCCGTGACCCCCCGTCGGCGCTGGGTCAGCTCTCCATCGGGCCTTCGCTGACCCGGCGCACGTCCACCTCCACGTCGATGCCGTGCCGGCCGAAGAGGTCGGCGTACCGCCTGGCCCACTCGACCGCCTCCTCCTTCGACCGCACCTCCAGCAGGCCGAAGCCGGCGATGAGCTCCTTGGTCTCGGTGAACGGCCCGTCGATGACGGTGGTCCTGCCCTTGGTCACGGTGATCCGCGCCGACTCGTTGCTGCTCTTCTCCAGCCCTTCGGCGGCGAGCAGCACACCGGCCTTGGCAACCTCCTCGATGTAGCCGCCCAGGTCCTGGATGAACTCGGGGCTCGGGTCGAAGGCGCCGGGGGTGTTCTCGTCCAGCTTGTGCATGAGCATGTAACGCATCTCAGTGCTTCCTCTCGATCATTTCGTATCTGCGCTCTCACTGACCCGTCGATCGGCACGACCCGGATCCGACATCGAGTTTCAAGATTTTTTCGACCGGCACCCGGCGGCCCGCTCCAGCAGCAGCGACCGCTCCCGGGCGTTGCCGGTGAGCCGGGCCGCCCGCTCGAACTCGGCCCGGGCCTCCTCGTGCCGGCCAAGCCGGGCGAGCAGGTCACCGAGCACGCTGGGCAGCAGGTGGTAGTGCGCCAGCGCCGGCTCGTCGGCCAGTTTCCGGGCCAGTTCCAGGCCAGCGGCGGGGCCGTCGGCCTGGGCGACGGCCACGGCCCGGTTCAGCTCCACCACAGGCGAGGGCACGATCCTCGCAAGGTCCGCGTACAGGGCGGCGATCCGCGCCCAGTCGGTCTCCCCGGGGGTACGCGCCCGCGCGTGGCACGCCGCGATCTCCGCCTGGATCGTGTACGGGCCGGAGTCGCCGAGCGCTCGGGCGCGGTCCAGGGCGGCCAGCCCGCGACGGATCAGCAACCGGTCCCAGCGGCTGCGGTCCTGGTCGTTGAGGAGGATCGGCGCGCCGTCGGGGCCGGCGCGGGCAGCCGTGCGCGACGCCTGGATCTCCAGCAGCGCGGCCAGCCCGTGCACCTCAGGCTCACCGGGCATCAGTCCCTGCAGCAGCCGGGCCAGCCGCAGCGCCTCCTGGCACAACGCGGGGCGCACCCAATCGTCGCCGGCGGTCGCCGCATACCCCTCGTTGAAGATCAGGTAGACGACCTCGAGGACCGAGTCGAGGCGCTCGGCCCGCTCGGCCGGGCCGGGCACCTCGAACGGCACGTGCGCGGTGGCGAGGGTCTGCTTGGCGCGGGTGATCCGCTGCCCGACGGTCGACTCGGTGGTGAGGAAGGCGCGGGCGATCTCGCCGGTGGTCAACCCGCCGAGCAGGCGCAGGGTGAGCGCGGCGCGGGCGATCGGCGACAGCACCGGATGGCAGGCCACGAAGATCAACCGCAGCAGGTCGTCGTCAATCGTCTCCTCGACCACGGCGTCGAGATCTGGGCTGACCCGCTCGTCAAGGTCGCGGCCCAGCTCGGCGAGGGTGCGCTGCTGCGCCTGCCGGCGGCGGATCGCGTCGACGGCCCGGCGCCTGCCCACGGTCGTCAGCCACGCCCCCGGATTGGCCGGCACCCCGTCCCGCGGCCACTGCTCCAGGGCCGCGACCAGCGCGTCCTGGGCCAACTCCTCGGCCAGGCCGACGTCCCGCACCACCCCGGCGATGCCGGCGACCACCCGCCCGGCCTCCATCCGCCAGACCGTCTCCACCGTGCGCCGCGCTGCCTCGGGCTCCGTCACAGGACTCATGAGAGCAGCCCGATCCGACGATTTCCAGGACGACGCCGGGAAGTGTCACAGACCGCTCCTAGGCTGGCCGCGCCGACTCGACGAAAAAGGGGACTGACATGCTCGATCACTTCTCCGTCCAGGTGCGCGACCTGCCCGCCAGCGCCGCCTTCTACGACGCCGTGCTGGCCCCACTGGGCGGGCGGCGAATGCTGGAGCCCGGCCCGATCGGCTACGGCGTGGACAGCCCCGACTTCTGGCTGGTGCCCGCGGGCGCGGGCAACGCGCCGCTGGAGGCGCACATCGCCTTCACCGCCCCGGACCGGGCCGCCGTACACGCGTTCCGCGACGCCGCGGTCGCCGCCGGGGCGGAGGTGCTGCACGAGCCGAAGCTGTGGCCGGAATACCACCCGACCTACTACGGGGCGTTCGTCCGCGACCCGGACGGCAACAACGTCGAGGCGGTCTGCCACCGTCCCGAATAGCCCCGGCCAGGCGGGTTCGTCATGCGGCTGGTCGCCGCGAGCCACAGCCCCGTCACCGCCGCGCCTTCGTCGAGGTGTCCGAGCCGGCCCTTCGTCGAGGTGTCCGACGGACCGACCCTGAGCCGTGCCAGGGTCCATCGCTCCGGGCCGGGTACGGGTCGTACCCGGATGTTCCCGGCCCGGGCCGCTGCCAGGCTGAGCCAATGATGATCAGCAATGCCCGTAAGGCTGGGCGTGACAACTCGTTCCCTGGTTACGGCCGGCGGCCGTGACGGCACCGCTGCTGCTGCTCGGCTACGGCCTGCTGCGCCTGCTCGACGGCGTGGACGGACACCGCGACAAGGGCGGCTGGGCGTGGAACGTCGGGCACGTGCTGTTCCTGCTCGGCATCCTGGTGTTCGCGGTGCTGCTGGTGGAGTTGCGCAGCGTGCTGCGTGGGCGCGCACCCCGGCGGCGTCGGCTCGCCGACGTGGCGACCGTGGCCGGGCTGGTGGGCGCGGTCGCGTTCGTCTGGGTGATCGTCGGTGACCTCTTCCCCCGCTTCGCCGACGCGGTCGAGACGCCCGACGTGGTCCTCCTCGGTGGACCGTTGCTGTTCGAACTCGGGTTGCTGGTCCTGCTGGGGCTGGCCGTGCCGGTGCGGCTGGCTCCGGTGTGGGCGCCGCTGCTGGTGCTGGCCGGGTTCACGGCGATCGGAATCGAACTGGACCTGCTACCGGTCGGCGCGGCGCTCGTCCTCGCCGGCCTGCTGCCCCTGGCCCGCGAACGCCGCGGCCGCTGAGCGCGCCGGCACCCCGTGCGCGACCGCGAGGGATGGCCCGGGGGCAGTTAGGGTGCGGGAATGGAGCAGCGGATCAGCCTGATCACCCTCGGGGTCGCCGACGTCGGCCGGGCCCGCGCCTTCTACGAGCGGCTCGGCTGGCGCGGCCAGGAGGTCGAGGAGACCGTCTTCTTCCAGGCCGGCGGGCTGGCGCTGGTGCTGTGGGGGCGCGGCAAGCTCGCCGAGGACGCGGGCGTGACCGACCGGGCCGACGACGGGTTCGGCGGGCTGAGCCTGGCGCAGAACGTCCGGTCCCGGGCCGAGGTCGACGCGATCCTCGCCGACGCGGTGGCCGCCGGGGCGGCGCTCACCCGGCCGGCCCGGGAGACCTTCTACGGCGGGTACGCGGGCTGCTTCACCGACCCGGACGGGCACGTGTGGGAGATCGCGTACAACCCGGGGTTCCCGCTGGCCGACGACGGAACGCTGACGGTGCCGGACTTCACGGCGTCCTGATCAGGCCGCACGTCGTCACCCCGAGTGAAGTCGGCCGGCCTTGCGGCCGGGTCAGCGCAGCGGATCGTGGGTGCCGCGCGGCACGCCGGGCCGGCAGCGGCGGACCCGGTCGGCGGCCAGCCGCCCGCCCACCGCCAGGCCGTACCGCTCCACCGCGGCCAGGCCGTAGCTGCTGCAACTGGGGGTGAACCGGCACCGGCCGGGCCAGCGGTGCGACAGCCACCGCCGGTAGCCGAGGATGGCGGCCCGCCCCGCCCGGTCGGCAACCGGCGCCCGGGTCAGCCCGGCGGCCACCGACCCGAGAGTCAGCAGCATCGAGAAAAGTCCCAGGTCGCAGCAGGGTACGTCGCAGCTTGGCACGTCGCAGCCGGAGCAGGAGTCCCCCCGCTTCTTCTTCCGGCGCCGGTCACGCGTCAACTTGATCACGCAACCATGATGCGATCCCCGCGCCACCCCAGGGCAGCGAGGCCGGCCGGAGTTCGGTGCGGATTGTGCGACCGGCCCGGGATCAGCCCTCCGCCGGCCAGGCCCTGCGCAGGGCGTCGAGCGCCGCGTCGCGGTCCGCGCCGAGCAGCCGCGCCTGCCGCGCGTACCCGACAGCCAGATCGTGCAGGGCGCGGGCCCGCTCCCCGGCGGGCCGCGCGGGGCTCGCGGTCACCCGGGTGCCGCCGCCGCGCCGGGACCGGACCAGTCCGGCCGCTTCCAGCTCCCGGTACGTGCGGGCGACCGTGCCGACCGCCAGCCCGAGGTCGGCGGCGAGCTGCCGCAGCGGCGGCAGCCGCTCCCCGGCGGGCAGCGCCCCCGAGCCGATCAGGTCGACGAACTGCCGGCGCAGTTGCTCGTACGGGGGCGTCGGGTCGGCCACGTCGACCTGGAGGATCGGCGTCATCGCGCGGAGGTCACCGTGGCTCGGGACGGGCGGACGTCGGTGGTGACGACGGCGACGGCGCTCCAGGCGAGCAGCGCCAGCCAGCCGGGAACGAGCAGGAGCAGCAGCGACGCGGCCACGGTCCACCACAGTGGACGGCATGGGTTGGCCAGCAGCGCGCTGGCGGTGGTCAGCGAGACGCCGATCAGGGGCAGCGTGACCAGCAGGCCGCCCGCGCCGGTGACGGCGCGCGCGGAGCGGCGCCGCTCGGCGTCGTCGCGCACCAGGTCTCCGGCGTCGTCGACCGGGCGGGGCCGGCCGACGACCCGGCGCAGCGCCAGCGCGGCCAGCACCGCCCCGGCCCCGACGACCAGCGACAGCGGCAGGCTGTAGAACGAGCCGGGCCACGGGCCGTTTCTGCCGGCGAAGTCGGCGCAGGCGTAGCTGAGCGCGCGGCCGGCCCGCCCGAGGTCGTCGGCGGAGCCGGCCACGGTGGTCAGGGCCAGCAGGGCGGCCAGGGCGAAGCCGGCGGCGGCCACCGCGGCGGCGGCTCGGCCCGGCAGGAAGTGCCGCAGGTGCCGGGTCTCCACCGCGGCCGTACGGACCGGGTCGGGAAGCCGCACGGCCCGGGCCTCCCCGGTGACGACCCCGGCGAGTACGCAGAGCCCGAACAGCGGTGCGGCGACCAGCACGCCACGGCCCAGGTCGTCGGCCTCGACGGCGATCCCGGCCGCGGCCACGCCGAGGACCAGGCCGGCCGAGCGCCACCGGCGCAGCGTACGGCGGACCGCCTCCGGCGCGGCGTCCCCGGCCGGCGGCCGGCCGACCACCGCCGCGCCACCCAACGCCAGCACCAGCACACCCAGGAGCAGCCCCGCTGCCATGATCACGCCCCCCGCTCGCCGGCCGGCTGTTAACCGGGGCCCCCGCCTATGCAGAAAGCGTTAAGCGGGGGCCCCTCCTTGCAGCGCAGCATGGCGGAGGCGCGGAGCTTGTGTCAAGTTGGTGGTACAAGTTCAGGCGTAGACGTTGCGGCGGACGCCCTGGTGTCGCAGGCACACGCCGGGCCGGCCGCCGTTGAGGCTGTACTGGCCGTCGCGGCACTGCACCAGCCAGCCCTTGCCCCGCCAGAAGCCGGGGGCGCAGTCGAAGTGGTCGCACACCTTGCGGGGCGGCTTGCGGATCTTTTCGCCGCCGCAGAAGTCGTACCCGAAGGGGTTGCCCGGCGCTCCGCAGCGCGGCTCACCGGTCGGCGACGGCCTCGGCGTGGACTTGGACTTGGGCGCGGCCGGGCCCGCCGGGCCGAGCGCGGTCGCGGTGCGCGTCGGCGCGGGGGTGGCGGCGACCGCGATGTCGGTGCGCGCCGGCGGGTCGGACTCCAGCAGCACCGCCGGGATGATCAGCGCCGCGGCGGCGGCCACCGCGACCGTACGCCGGCCGCCCGGCACCCGGGCCGACAGCCGCGCCTGCGCCGGGGTGATGATCGCCGGCCGGAACGGCTGCCGCTGCCCGTGCTCGGCGATCAGCTCGTCCAGTTGCGCGATCACCGCGTCGCGCTGCTCGATCGCCTCGGCGAAGGCCAGCGTCAGGGTGAACCGGAACTCGGCCGCCGCGGCCGGCGGCAGCAGCAGGCCGGAGGTGCCGCGCCGGTCGAGGACCTGGAGCAGGGTGACCGGCGCCGCCGGGTCGTGGGCCAGCCCGGTCAGCTTCGCGTACGACCAGTCGCGCCGGCCGCGACCGCCGAGCAGCACCAGCCGGCGATTGGTGATCACGGCGAGCCCGGCGTCGAGGACCTTCACCCCGTCCGGGCGGCGCGGGCGCAGCGGGGCCGGTGCCGGGTCGACGGCGAGGTCGGGCGCGGGCAACACGGCGGTGTGCCGCACCCCCACCAACTGGGCGGCGGGCTGGGTCCAGAAGACCACCTCGCCGGGGGCCAGCTCGACCGGCAGGCCGCCGCCGGCCGTACCCCGCAGGTCGGCCGCGGCGGCATGCAGCCGGCGCAGCTCCTCGTCCCGGTGCCGCCACGCCGCCTCCACGTCGCGGTACGCGGCCTGCCGCCGCTCGTTCTGCCGGTGGGCCCACCGGTACCGCCAGGTCGAGCCCGTCGAATCCGTTTCCGCCACGCCGACTCCTTCGCCGCGCGAGCCAACCGGGGTGTCCGTGCGGTTCAACTGCCGCCACTACCTGGACGGACACGTCAAAGTCCACCTTTGTTCTCGAACCGTGACCTAACCGGAACGATGGGGCGTCATCCTCGCCGTGTTCACCCTTGGCTTCGCGGCGAACTTCAACCGCGGCCAGGTCTCCTCCGTGCTCGGCGGCTCGCTGCCGGCGATCGCCGGCATCCTGCTGATCGTGGCCGCCGGCGGTGGCTTCAAGCAGGTCCTGGTGGACGCCGGGGTGTCCTCGGCGTGCTGGCCCTCGACCTGCTGCTGTAGCGGCCGGTCACGGGCACCCGCGCAGCCGTCGCCGTCGATAGGCTGCGCCGATGCCCGAAGAGCGCTCGACGCAACCGGCCTCCACCCGGCGCCGGCCAGGACCGCTGTCGATGGCCCTGGTCGGCGCCGTCGTGGTCGGCACGCTCGTCGGCGTCGCGCTGCTCGCCCGCACGCAGACGCCCTCCACTCCCGCCTCGTGGTCGGACGCCTCCGCCACACCGGCCGTCGGGGACAAGTGGGCGGACGTCGCCGCGACGCCCTCGACCACCACCATCCGCTGCACCTGGTTCGGCCCGGCCAACCAGTACGACGACGGGTACTGCGACCGCATGGCGGCCGACGCCGCCCGCCGACGCCCACTGGCGGAGCCCGACCGCGCCGCCGCGCAGGCGAAGGCGAAGCAGATCACCGCCGCGCTGCGCCGGCCCACCGTGGACTGCGCTCAGCTGAGCGAGGAGGACTGCCTGGCCAGGCAGGCCCGGCAACGGATGTTCGCCCTGGCCGAGAGCCCGGAACAGCTCGCCGACCGGATCCGCGGGTCGCTGCGCAACGCGGGCCTCCCCGAGGTGACTGTCCGGCCGGCCGGACCGGAGGACCCGGCTCCGCGCGATGCCGTCATCTTCGCCGTACCGGTCGGCGTGGCGTGCCTGCTCGGCTACGTTCACCCACGGCGCAAGGGCGACGAAACCCGCGTGGTGGGCGAGCTACCCGAGGGCGGCTGCCTCCCCGGCTGAGCCGGGCCGCGACTGGACGTCAGGGGGCCTCGACGCCGGAGATCAGGAAGCGGTGCACCTCGGCGCCGCGGATCGCCACCGACTGCTCCTCGCTCGGCCCGGCGCCGCGGAACGCCAGCAACTGCTCCTCGGACTCCCACCGCTCGTACACGTTGATCCGGCCCGGCTCGACCAGGTCCGGGCTGACCGCGAAGTCGACGCAGCCCGGCGCGGCCCGCGCGGCCCGCACCGCCTCGACGCAGGACGCCAGGTAGGCGTCCCGCTGCGCCGGGTCGACGTAGAGGGTGCCGGCGACGATGAACAAGACGACCTCCGATCGCGCGGCGGGCTGCCGCTCCGGCATGAAATATGCCGGACCGGCAGCCCGTTCCGCGCGCCCCGACACGGTTACGCGCGGCTGATCGCGTTGGCGTGGATCGCCTCGGCCAGGTACGCCGTCATCCCCGGGTGGATCGCCTCGTAGTGCGCGGTGAACCGCTCGTCGGCCAGGTACATGTCGGCCAGCCCAGTGTGGATCTCGTACGAGCAGTCGTAGAACCAGCGGCTGATCAACTGCCGGTGCTCCTCGGCCAGCGCCAGCGCCTCCGCCGAGTCCGCCGGCACGCCCGAGTCCAGCACCCCGGCGAAACGCCGCCCCCAGTCCTCGGTCTCCGCCTTGTGCCGCAGCCAGTCGTCCTTGGTGTAGCGGGCGACCCGCCGATTCGACTCCCGGTACGCCTCGCTGCCACCCCACCGCTGCTCCGCCTCGTCGGCGTACACCTCGGGGTCGACGTCACCGAAGACCTCGAAACGCTCCTCCGGGGTCAGTTTGATGTCCATCCGCCTCGCCTCCATCGCGTGCTCGATCGCCGCGACCATCTCCTGGAGCTTCCCGATCCGCCCGCTGAGCAGCTCGTGCTGCCGGCGCAGGTGCGCCGCCGGGTCGGCGGCCGGGTCGTCCAGGATCGCCGCGATCTCGTCCAGCGGGAACCCCAGCTCCCGGTAGTAGCGGATCAGCTGCAACCGCTCCAGGTCCGCGTCGTCGTAGCGGCGGTAGCCCGCCGGGGTGCGCCCGCTCGGCGACAGCAGGCCGATCTCGTCGTAATGGTGCAGCGTGCGCACCGTCACGCCGGCCACCTTCGCCACCTGTCCCACCGTGTAAACCATGGTTCCCTCCCTTCTGCGATCCAGCCTGCGGCCTCCCGCCGCGTGAGGGTCAAGCGGTTCGGCAACGCCGTTGGCGTGCGGCTCCGGCCGGGCCGGTCAGCGCCGGGCCGCCGCTGGTGAGGGCGCGCGATCAGGTTCGCCGCCGCCAAGCGAAGGCCATCGTCGCGAACGCGAACGCGGCGCCGCCGCCGAGCAGGATCGCCGTCTGGAACAGCTGGAAGCGCCAGAAGCGGTCGGCGGGGTGGTAGAAGACGACATACTGGTAGCCGCGCTGCGTCATGCATGCGGCCGTCGCCCGCTGGGCACGCTCGGGGGTGGACACGTCGACGCCCGGTGCCGGTGGGCACGTCTCCTCCGGCCGCCCGCCGATCTCGCGGCCAGTGCCGTCGACCCAGGCCTCCCCCGTCAGCAAGGCGTTCTGCCGGACCAGCTCATCGGTGCCGCTGACCACCGCCCGCATCGGCTCGGCGTACCACCCCTGGGTCAGGACCAGCACGGGGACGGTCAGCGCGACGACCGCGACGGTGGCGGCCATCGCCGGCAGCGTCCGCCGCAGGACCGCGCTGGCCGCAGCACCGAGCAGGAACGCGAAGACCCACCAGGCGGCGGGCGCCACCCCGGTCGCGTTGAAGGTGTCCGGGCTGGCGAACGAGCCCGGCTGCACCGCCGCGAAGATCGGCAGCCACAGGCTGGTCATCGCCGAGAACATCAGCCCACCGAGGGCCACCGCGGCGACCAGCACCGCCAGCTTCACCAGCAGCCACCGCCGGAGCGGCACCGACTGGGTCCAGGCGAGCCGCTGGGTGCCCCGCTCGTATTCGCGGGCGATCAGTGGGGCTCCCCAGAAGGCCCCGACCAGCGCGGGACCGACCAGCGGGAGCAAGCCGAAGCCCTGGTAGACCAGCTGGTAGCGCTCGGACAGCGCGAGGTTCACGTCCCGGCAGCCGGCACCGGGGCCGGGGCAACCCGGCGGCGCGTCCCGCAGGACATTCACGGTCGCCTCGACCCCGGAGATCAGGAACACCGCACCCAACAGGAGCAGCAGTGCGGCGGTCGCCAGGAACTGGCCGCGGTACTGCCGCCAGGTCAACCAGAGCACGAAATCTTTCCCTTCGGCGGTGGAATCAGAGGACGGCGAGCGTGGGACGGGGCAGCGCCGCCAGATCCGGATCGCGCAGGTAGGCCAGCACGATCTCCTCCATGCCGGCTGCCCGGCCCGTCCAGCGGGGGTCAGCGACGGCGGCCGTGCCGCGCAGCAGGAGATTGACCTGGCGCCCCGCGCCACTGCGTGCGATCACCTGATGCCCATCGGCGACCGTGTCGGCGCTGTCGTCCGGCCCGGTGAACAGACGGTGGGCCGACACGAATTCGTCCAGGTCCGCGCTGACCTGGATTCGGCCCCGGTTGAGCACCACCAGCCAGTCGCAGGTGCCCTCCAGATCGGACACCACGTGCGAGGAGAAGAGCACGGTCATGTTCGTCTCCGCCACCGCCGCCATCAAGGCCCGGGTGACGTCATGCCGGGCCAGCGGGTCGAGATCGGCCAGCGGTTCGTCGAGGACGAGCAGGTCGGGCCGTTTGGCGACGGCAAGCGTCAGCGCGACCTGGGTGCGCTGACCGCCGGAGAGCCGACCCACCCTGCGGTCCAACGGGATGTCCAGCTCGTCGAGCCGGCGGCGGGCCAGGTCGTCGTCCCATCGGGGGTTCATCAGCCGCCCGAAGCGCAGCATCTCGGCGACTGTGAAGTCCGCGTACAACGGTTTGTCCTGGGCCAGGAATGCCACCCGAGGCAGCGCGCTGGCGCCGGACACCGGCTCACCGAAGACCCACGCCTGTCCCGTGCTGGGTGCCAGCAGCCCGACCGCGAGATGCAACAGGGTCGTCTTGCCGGCGCCGTTCGGGCCAACCAGGGCGATCACCTGACCGGCCGGCAGCGCAAGCGAGCAGTCCCGCAGCGCCCAACTGCCCCGGTAGCGCCTGCCCAGGCCGGTGGCGCGGAAGGCGGGCACCGTCGTGGCCGGCCCGTCGTGGCCGGCCCGGATCGGCCGGGGCTTCGCAGCGCCACTCATGCGACGTCCTCCCGAGTGACGTCGTGCACCACCGAGGCGAAGATCGCTTCGAGGTCCTCCGGATCCAGGCCGCTGCGCAGGCCGGCCCGGACCCATTGGCTCAGCTGGCTGCGCAGCTGCGCCTGTTCCGCCGGGCGGACCTCGCCGAGTGACCGCCGGACGAAGGTGCCGAGGCCGGGCCTGGCCTCCACGAGCCCTTCGCGCTCCAGCTCTCGGTAGCCCTTCAGCACAGTGTTGGGGTTGATGCCCAAGCTCATCACGACCTCCCGGGCGGTGGGCAGTTGGTCCCCGGGCCGCAACAGGCCGAGCCGCAGCGCGTGCTTGACCTGCTGCACGAGCTGCAGATAGCTCGCGACGCCGGAGCGGCGGTCCAGATGGAACTCGATCACCACCCACACCCTTTCATTAGTCAACTAGTGAATTAGACCAAGGCGACGCGCGGGACGTCAAACCCGATGCGCGCTCAGGAACGCGGTCGCGCCGGCCCGGCCTTACCCCCATCCGCCGAGGCGCGGGGCCTCCGTTCGCCGAGGCGCCCGAGACCGCGTTCGGCGCCTACCAGCTTGATGCCTCAAACGAATCAGCCGGGCCGCCGTGGGCACCCCGAAACGGGCGATTTCCCCCGGGACAGGTCCGGGGTGATTCGGTTACGACATCAAGTTCGTAGGGTGCCGAATAGGCGCCCGGACCTGCCCGGAGACGGGCGTCGCCCCCGGGGCCTGCGGAGGGAGCGCAGGCAGCCCGGGGGCGACGGCCGGATCGGCGGGCCGGGTCAGGTGGTGATCCGCTCGCGGTCCGGCGCGGCGAACGTCTCGCTGGCCGGGGTGCGGAAGGCGTGCCACAGGCCGGCCGCCGACAGCAGCAGGAGCAGCGCCGCGCCGAGGTACATGGCCAGCGCACCCTGCTCGGCCTTGCGGCCGAACTCGCTGAAGCCGTACGAGGTGAGCAGCATGCCGCGCAGCGTCTCGCCCTTGAACACGGTCTCCCGCTGCGCGGTGACGTCGGCCAGCTGCTTCTGCAGGTCGGCCAGGTTGGCGGCCTTGGCCTGCTGGGCCTGGGCCACCTGCTCCTTCAGCGCCGTCTGCGGCTCACCCAGGTCGGCGTACGTCTTGCCGCCGCCGATCGACTTCAGGTGCAGGCCGATGAACTCGTTGGCGTAGCACTCGGCCTGCTTGCCGGTGGTCAGCTTCTGCCCGGCGTACTCGCGCAGGCAGTCCACCTTCTTCTCCTCGTCGGTCAGCTGGTCCGCCGGCTTGAAGCCGATGTGCTGCGCGGCGAGCTGGTCGTGCACGTAGTTGTTGGCGAAGTTGGCGTTGGTCGTGAGCACGATGCCCACGGCGAGCAGCAGGACCGCGAGGCCCAACCCGCCGATGCTGAACAGCAGGTCCAGAGTGCGTCGCTTCATGTCCGGCTCCCGAGTGGATGGTCGGCTTGGTCGATGTCCGTACCATCGTCGCGGTGCGACACCGGTGCGGGACAGGGCCGAACCCCCCGTACCAGTCGGGACCTTCGGCCCGCCCCCGCCGGGCCGGTCAGCGGGCCGCGTCGATCGGGGCGAGCGTGGTGAGCAGCTCGGCCGGGCCCACCGGGCGGCCGTACCGCCAGCCCTGGCCGTGCAGGCAGCCGATCGCGGCGACCGCCTCGTGCTGCGCCTGCGTCTCGACCCCCTCGGCCACCACCGCCAGGTCGAACGCCCCGGCCAGCCGGGTCACCATCTCCACCGTGGCGTACGCGCGGGCGTCGTCGTCGAGCCGGGCCACGAACGACCGGTCGATCTTCAACTCGGTGGCCGGAATCCGGTGCAGGTAGCTCAGCGACGAGTAGCCGGTGCCGAAGTCGTCGATCGCGATCCGGATGCCCAACTCGCGCAGCTGGTGCAGCCGTTCCAGCACCACCTCGCTGCCCTCGATCAGCGCCGACTCGGTCAGCTCCAGGGTCAGCGCGCGGGGCGCCAGCCCCGCCCCGGCCGTCGCCCCGGTGACCGTGGCGATCAGGTCGGGGCGGCGCAGGTGCGCGGCCGAGATGTTCACCGCCACCGTCGCCTCCGGGGCGTGCTGCCGCCAGGCGCCCGCCGCCCGGCACGCCTCATGGATCACCCACCGGTCGATCGGCAGGATCAGCCCGGTCTCCTCGGCCAGCGGCAGGAACTGGGCCGGGGTGAGCGGGCCCAGCCGCGGATGCCGCCACCGGACCAGCGCCTCCGCGCTGCACACCGCCCCGGTGGCCAGGTCAACGATCGGCTGGTACTCCAGGTGCAGCTGCCCCTCGTCCACCGCCCGCCGCAGGTCGGCGATCAGCTCCGCCCGGGTCACCGCCGACTCGCGCAACAGCGGCGTGCACGTGCGGTACGCCGACTTCCCGGCCGCCTTCGCCGCGTACATCGCGATGTCGGCGTCACGCAGCAGATCACTGTGCGAGGTGTGCTGCGGCCCGTACTCGGCGATGCCGATGCTGGCCGACGGGTGCACGCCCAGGTCCTCCTCGCCGGGCAGCGGTTGCAGGGCGGCCAGCAGCCGGTCCGCGAGCCGCTCCGGCGCCACGCCCCGGGTGCCGTCGACCAGCACCGCGAACTCGTCCCCGCCGAGCCGGGCGATGGTCCCCGCGTCGTCGACCACTTCCCGCATCCGCTCCGCGATGCCGGTCAGCAGCCGGTCCCCGGCGGCGTGCCCGAACCGGTCGTTGACCTGCTTGAACCCGTCCAGGTCCAGCAGCAGCACGGCGACCGGGGCCCGATCGCGCAGAGCGCGGCGCAGCCGCCGGTTGAACATCAGCCGGTTCGGCAGGCCGGTGAGCTGGTCGGAGTAGGCCAGCCGGCGCAGCCGGCCCACCAGCCGCAGGTTCTCGTTCGCGGCCAACCCCTGGCGCACGGCCAGCACGCCGAGCAGCGCCATCATCCCGTAGAACACCAGGTGCGGGGTCTGCCCGGTGGGACGGCGGGAGAGCACCACCGCCACGATCGCCCCGCCCACCGGCAGGTACGGCAGGGCCACCCGCCACCACGGCGGCAGCGGCGACTCGGCGGTGTCGTCGACGCCGTCACCGGCCGGTGGCGGCGGGTACCCGGTGGCGAGGCCCACCAGCAGGTAGCTCAACGTCCAGCACAGGTCGATCGGATGCCCCGGCGCGTACGTGCCGTGGGCGACCAGCGACACGTACCCGGTGTCGGCGGCGGCGCGGATCGCCAGCCCGACCCCGATCATGGTCAGCGCCGGCCACATCCGCCGCGACGGCCCGGCGACCGCGACCAGGATGGTCAGCTGCATCAGGTCGAGCATCGGATAGAGCAGGCCGATCGTCCGCAGTGGATCGATGAGGTCGGCGGCGGCGATGTCCCGGAAGACCACCACCCAGCCGATCGGGATCAGGGCCAGGCCGACGATCACACCGTCCAACACCGCCCGCGCCCGGCCCACCGCGTTGCGTGGCGCCGCGTTCGCGCAGAGCAGCGCGGCCGTGCCGGTGACCAGACCGAGGACGAACAGCGCGCCGATCAGCGGGGTGTGCGGCAGGTCGTCGGTGCCGAGCCGCTGCACCGTCCACACCGTCCGGCCGGCCGCCGCGAGCCCCATGGTGACCGCCAGCAGCGTCCAGAAGCGACGCCGCACCGGCTGCCGGCGGGCCGCGCCGACGCAGGCCACCGCGGCCCAACCGGCCACCACCAACCCAGCCAGGTCACCGACCAGCGCCGCGTCCGGCAGGGCCCCGAACAGCCAGATCGCCTCGACGAGTACGGCGGCGCCGGCGGCCACCAGACCCACGCGGCCCGCGAGGCCGGAGTGGACCGGGGCGGCACGTGCCTCGGTCACATCATGGGACAGCACAGCGGTCGCTCCGGCTCTCTCTCCGGTGGGTACCGGCACGGCGAGGACCGGTCACGGACGGCGAACCCGGCAAGCCTAGCCACCGCTCCCCCCCGGCCGCCAGGGTTCCCCGACCCTGGCCCGAAGTGTTAAGCGGGGCCCCCGCTACAACACAATGCGTTAAGCGGGGCCCCCTCCTTGCACCTCAGGCCCGCCGTGCGTCCACGGTGTCTGGTCGGGGTCCGGGAAGGTGGCGGCCGGGAGGTACGCGTCGGACAACGTCGTCCAGCACAGCCGCTCCCCCACCTCGGGCACGCTGCCCGGCGGGGCGGTCAGCCCCCGGCCCATCCCGCCGGAGAGCTCCAGCACCACCTCGGTCTTGCCGTCGCCCGGGGTCACGAAGACCACCTTCGCCTTCTGGCTCGGCCGCGCCGGCGACCACAGCGCCGCCCCGACCGGCACCGCCACCGGCTCGGTGGTCACCACCTGGATCCGGGGCCGCAGCACCGGCCGCTTCCCGGTGTCGTCCACCCGCTTCGGGTCCGCCAGGGTCACCTCACCGACGAACGCCTCCCCGGCCAGCCGGTGCTCCGCCATCACCAACGGATCGTCGTAGGCGCGCTGCACGGCGTACGAGGTCAGCGCGCGTTCCAGCCGGTGCAGCCGCCGGGCCGCCGCCACCGCCCCGTCCCGGCGCGGCTGCGGACCGCCGCCGGAGTCGACGTGCTCGGCGTACCCGGTGAACGCGTCCCGGTCGCCGTCCCACCGGCCGGCCACCCGCGCCCCGGCGGGCAGGCCGGCCAGCAGCCCCACGCCGCGCCACATCAGCTCCCAGGTGGGCGCCAACTGGTCGCGCAACACCCGCTGAAGCTCCGCGTACGCCGCCGCGCGCGCCCCGGCGTCGTCGCCCGCGTCGGCGTACCGGGCCATCGCCGGCGCCAGCACCCGGTTGTCGAAGTCCGGGTCGGTGGCCGGGCCGGCCGGCGGGCACACCGACGGGTCCTCGGCCCGGGCGGCGGCCTGCGCCCCGGTCAGCCCGGGCGGCGGGTCGAGCCAGCCGAGCAGCGCCGGCAGGTGCAGATCCTCCACCGCGCTCTGCCCGGTCGCCCAGTGCAGCGTCAACGCCTCGGTCATCGCCAGCAGCGCCGACGACCCGGGCTGCTCGGCCCGCTCGGCGAAGAAGGTCAGCCACTGGCCGAGCAGCGGCACCGACGGGTGCACCGGATAGTCGCCGTCCGGCCGGCGGAACCGCGTCGAGCGGCCCAGCAGCCGCAGGAAGGTCACCCCGGCCGGGTTCGGCACCAGCAGCTGCGGCGCGTCCACGTACCGGTACCGGACGTCGCGGCCCCGGTCCACCGGCACCGCCTCGGACACCCCCCGGAACGAGTCCAGGTACGGCAGCACCACCCCGGCCAGCTCGGCGACGAACCGGAACCGCTGGTCCCGGTTGCGGGGCTGCGGCACCACCAGCAGTTTCGCCTCCCCGGGCGCCGACCCGACCAGGGCCGCCAGCGGGGCGTGCGCCTCCCCCGCCATGGCCAGCGGCACCAGCACCAGCGGCCGCGCCGACAGGTGCACGTGCCGGACCGAGGCCACCGGCTGGGCCACCCCGGCGGCGAGGGCCTGCGCCTTCGCCAGCGCGCGCAGCGTACTCATGCCGGGTTGCCGGCCAGGGCCTCGGCGCGCAGCCGGGCCGCGGCCCGCAGCAGCGCGGCCGCCTCCGCCTGCCCCGGTTCCGGGGCGCGTTCCCCGGCGGCCAGGGCCAGCACCTCCGCCACGTCGGCCACCCCGCCGAGCGCCTCCCGCACCGGCCGGCCCATCGCCCCGGTCTGCGCCCGGGCCTCGCGCCGGCAGAAGTACGCCAGCTCGCACGCGGCCAGACACTCCGGCGCGTAGCGGGCCGCCACCTGCGACAGCGCGGCGACCAGGGTCGCCGGGTCGGCGGACGGATCGGCGGTGAAACCCGCCGGCACCGCGACCAGCAGGTCGTCGACCCGGGCCATCCGGTCCAGCTGCCGGCGCAGCACCAGCAACTGCTTGCGGACGTCGACCAGGCTGGCCACCGGCTGGTTGGTGAAGTCGCGCGGGCAGACCAGCACCACCTCGTGCGACACCGACTCCGGGTCGTGCCCCTCGGCGGCGAGCAGCTCCCGCAGCGCCAGCACGTACACGGCGGCCTGGACGGCGGCGGCGGAAACCTTCGCCGCGTCGGCCTGCCCGTCCACCACCGGGAACGACTTGATCTCCACGACGTGGTACCGGCCGGCCAGCCGGGCGGCCACCAGATCCGGCTCCAGGTGCACCCGCTGCCCGGCCACCTCAAGCCCGAGCAGCGGATGGTCGAACAACGCCGCCCCGTCATCCGCCGCGGTGAGCGCCGCCCGCGATCGTTCCTGCCGGTCCGGCAGGTCGTCGGCGCCACCCAGATCCGTCCAGCTCGCCCCCGCCGGCACCGGTACGCCCAGCCGCTCGGCGACCAGCCGCAGCAGCTCCGCGCCGCCGTCGGCCTTCACCTGCGCCTCGAAAGCGTTGCCCCGGCCGATGGCGAACCGGGACTGGCCGAACCGGGCCGGGAAGCCGATCCGCTCGGCCAGCTTCGGCTTGTCCACCCCGGCGCTGTCCAGCACCGCCCGCCGGGCGCACCCCGGGTTGCCGGTGAGGGCGGCGATGGTCCGGGCGTTGTGCCGCTTCGGCGGCACGTCCCCGCGGATCTCGGCCAGGCGCCGGGCAGTGTCGGTCATGACAGGCCACGATAGCGGGCCGTCAGTCCCAGTCCCAGGTGAACAGCTTCTCGCCGGTGGCGCCGAACATCTCCACCCGCCGCACCCCGACGTCGCGGGTGCCCGTCGTCTCCAGCCGCAGCAGGAAGGTGCCGTTCTGCGCGGGCACCTCGACCTGCGCGCCGCTGTCGCTGACCGCGCGCACCCGGGTCGTACCGGGCCACGTCGCCCCGTACACCAGCACTGTCGAGGTGAGCGCGAACCGGCTGGTCAGCGGCTGCGCGCCCCCCTCACAACCCCAGGGCCGGCAGACCAACGACGTGGTCCCTGGGGAGAACCCTCCCCAGCTCTCGGACACCATCGGGCCGGACTCCCCACCGAAGCAGAGCGCGAAGGTGGTGGAGCTGGCGGCGAGCACCGCGAGACCGCCCGGCCAACGCACCGCGTTGATCGTCCGGCCCCCGCCGCTGGGTACCGGACAGCGGGCGGCGAGATCCGCCCCACTCCCGGCCACCGTGGCGGGCACGATCCGCTGCTCCGCGTTCCGGTCGGCCACCCCGTTCACCTGCCAGCCCGCCGCCCCGGCGAGCAGTACGGCGGCGGTGGCGACGCCGGCCAGCGCCAGCCTCGGCCAGCTCCGGCGGGGCCGCCGCGTCGCGGCCCGGGCCAGGTCGCTCATCGGCGGAACGGTCACCGATTCCTCGGGGACCAACCGGTCGACGATGCGGTGGATCTGATTCCTCGGATCAGTCATCGAGCTGCTCCCTCAACGCGGCGAGTCCACGGTGGATCAGGGTCTTGACGGTGCCGGGTCGGCAGCCGAGCGCCTCGGCGATCTCCCGTTCCGGCAGATCGAGATAGAAGCGGAGGAACAGGGCCGCCCGCTGCCGCGGCCGCACCCGGCGCAGCGCCGCCCGCACCGCCGCGTCCTCGCCGGGTGGCGCCGCGTGCGGCGGCGGCTCGGCGAAGGCGTGCCGGCGTTCCAGCACCCGCCGGCGTACCCAGGAGGTGCAGCGGTTCGCCACCGCCCGGCGCAGCCACCGCTGCGGCTGCGTCACCGCGTCCCGCCGGCGGTACAGGTCGACAAACGCCTCCTGCACGATGTCCTCCGCCGCGGCGGCGCTGCCCGTGGTCAGGTACGCGAACCGCACCATCGCCCGGAACTGCCGCTCGTACGCCGCCCCGAAGACGTCCTCGCCGACGTCCGCCAACCCGCTACGGACCGTCATGCCCACTCCGCTTCCCGCCCGCCGCTTTGACGGACGTCACCGACAGGGCGCACGAGACGGCGTCGGGGTTTCAGCCGACCGGCAGGTCCTCCCGCGCCCCGGTCCGGGCCCGGCGCACCAGCACGGCGGTGGCCACCGCGGCAGCCAGCGCCGCCGCCGCCATCGTCCACAGCACGGTACGCAGCCCGCCGGTGAACCCCGGATCGGCCAGCCGCCCGGCGGTGGTGCTGGCCAGCACCGCCCCCACCACCGCGATGGCGACCGTCTCGCTGGCCAACCGCGCCGTGTTGATCATCCCGGCGCCGGTGGCCGCCCGGGCCGGCGGGACGCTGCCGATGGCGATCGCGTCGAGCAGCCCGATGGACAGCCCCACCCCCACCCCGATGGTCAGCAGCGGACCGGCCAGCCGGACGGTGTCCGCGTCCGGGCCGAGCACCGTCGCCCACGCCGCCCCGGCGGCGACCACCAGCACCGAGACGACGGTGACCGAGGTGGCCGGCACCAGCCGGGTCAACGCCCCGCCCAGCAGCGGCAGCACCAGCGTCGGCGCGGTGAGCAGGATCAGCGTGGCCCCCGCCGCACCGGGGCTGAGCCCGACCACCGTGGTCAGGTACGACGGCAGGTAGACCAGCAGCGGCACCAGCACCGCCACGATGGTGGCCGCCGCCAGGCAGATGCCGACGAACCGGCGGCTGGCCAGCAGGGACAGGTCGAACATCGGCTCGGCGCGGCGGCGCTCCACCCGGACGAAGGCCACCAGCAGCGCCGCCGCGGCGGCGAACGCGGCCACGATCACCGGGGCGGCCCAGCCGTACTCGGGACCCTGCACGAACCCGAAGATGAGCAGCAGCAGCGCGGCGGTGAAGGTGACCGTGCCCGGCCAGTCCACCCGGCCCGGGTGCGGCTGGCGGGACTCCGGCAGCAGCGGCACCAGGATCACCAGCACCGCCCCGGCCACCAACGCCGGTACGGCGAACACCGCCCGCCAGCCGAACACCTCGATCAGCAGCCCGGCGATCGACGGGCCGAAGGCCAGGCCCGCCCCGATCGTCGTACCGAAGGCGCCGAAGGCGCGGGCCCGGGCGCGGCCGTGGAACGTCCCGGCGAGCAGGGCGGAGGCGCTGGTCGCGGCGGCGGCCGCCCCGACACCGGCGAGGGCCCGGGCCAGGTCGAGCAGCAGGATGTCCCCGGCGACCGAGGCGAGCAGCCCGCCGGCGGTGAAGACGACCAGGCCGATCGCGAAGACCCGGCGGCGGCCGAACAGGTCGGCCAGCGCCCCGGAGGCCAGCATGAAGCTGGCGAAGGTGGCGTTGTAGCCGTTCACCACCCACTGCACTGCCGCGAGGCCGGCGTCGAGGTCCCGGCCGATGTCCGGTAGCGCGACCGACGCGCCGGTCAGCGAGATCGGCAGCACGAGCGTGGACAGCAGGACGGCGACCAGCACGACGGCCGGGTGATTGCGCACGATTCTCCCCGTTCTTCGCGGCCGCCTCAGCCTAGTTCGGGCAGGTGGGGGCGGGCCGGAAGCGGGTCGAAGATCACAGCCCGGGGCTGCCGGGCGGCGCGGGCGGTCAGCGGCCGGCGGACCGGTTCCACGGGGAGCGGGGCGAACCGGCGCCGGCCGTGGGCCGGGCGTGCAGGGCGGGCGGGAGACGCTGTGCACCGGCGCGGCGGGCGGCAGGACCGGCTGCCGGCCGATCAGCCAGCAGAAGAAGCGGGCCATGCTCAGCCGACCGGGAGGCGGTGCGCCTCGGCCCGGGAGATGTCGTGCTCGGCGCCGCAGAAGCTGCACTACTGGGTGCGGCGGGTCCGCACCGGGATCAGCGGGACGAAGAAGAGGCTCAGTGATTTGGTTAGTAATCCCTAGTGGACATACGCTGGTTGGGTGGAACTTCTTCGGCTGGCCAGGGCGGCGAAGCGTTTGGGTGTTCATCCGGTGACGCTTCGT
>NZ_JBFAID010000030.1:0-75553 GCF_040654475.1 Micromonospora sp. NPDC050686 | reverse complement strand
CGAGATCAAACGCTGCCTCAAGCGTTACGTCGCCCGAGACCTCTACCGACGCCTCGAAAACCCACCCCAGCCACTTGACGCGGCATAGGAGCGTCGCCCGGCCGCGCCGGGCGGGGTGCCGTAGTGGGTCCGGGCGCGGTCGGCGAGCGCCTTGGTGGCGGACGAGTTGGCCCAGGTCCCGAGGACGATCGCGGCGCCGGGGACCACCTTGGCGGCCACCCGCTTGACGGCCCGCACCCCGGCCATCTGCGCCAGCCGTACGCCCAGCCGCAGCATGGCCCGGCCCAGCGGGGTGTGCCCGCCCGCCCCGAAGAGGGCGCCGGCGCGTTCCCGGCCGGCCGCCACACCGAGGGCGAGCCGGGCGCTCTCCGCCACCTTGTGCACCTTCTGCAGCACCAGCAGGTCGGTGGCCCGGTCCGGGTGCTCCGGATCCACCCCGTGCGCCGCCGCGATGTGCAGCACCATCCGCGCCTGGGTCCAGGCCAGCACGCCCACGTCGATCACCGCGCCGGGCAGGCCGGCGGCACCGGACACCGCCCCGGAGAGCCGGGCCCGGTTGGCGAACCGCCGGACAGCCTGCTCGGCCAGGTCGTCGGCGGACGCGCCGGGCTGCTCGGCGCGGGCCCGTTCGGCCCAGCGCGCGGCCTCCGGACCAAGCCGGCGCACCGCCTCCAGGGCCAGGTGCTCCGGGGCGTACTGGGATCCTGGCGCATCCGGTCCCAGAGCGTCGCGGGCGGCGCCTCGGCGGCGTCCCCGCCACCGGGCAGCGGCCGGCCGGGCACGGGCGGCGTGGCCTCCGGTCGGGGCGCCGGGGTGGGCTGGCCGTCCAGCGGGGCGGGGTCGGTCACGATTGCTCCCGGAGGTCGAGGGCGGCGGGGACGCGACGGCCCGGGTCAGCGCCGACGGCTGTTCAGCCGGGCGGCCAATCGGCGCAGTTTGGCCTGGTTCTCCGGCCGGGCCAGCTCGCGCCGGCCGCGCTCGACGAGTTGCTGCCCGCGGGGCGAGCGCAGGAACGCGCCGATCCGCCGCACCAGTGCTGACATGTCGACCTCCGGTGGGTTGCTTCCCATCAGATGTACCCCAACGGGTCCACCGGCAAGCAGCCACAGTGGTGGGAGGTCAGACCGCCGACGGGTAGATCGCCCGGACCACCTCGTCGGCCGCCCACTCCCACTGCGCGTAGGCGTCGGGGAACGCGGACACCTGGACGGTCTGGGCCGCGACGGTCAGCGGCAGGTCCTGCCAGCCCGGGATCTCCAGCAGCACGGCGAGGAACGCCTGGGTGGCGTACTCGGGGTCCATCAGCTGCTCGACCGTGCCCCAGCCGCTGCTGGGCCGCTGCTGGAACAGGCCGACCGAGTCGTGGTCCCAGCCGATCGCCTCGTACGCGTAGTTCTGCGACTCGGGCAGCACGCCGCTGGCGTAGTTGAGCAGGGTGCTCTCCTGCATCGCGGTGGCCACCGCGATCACCATCGCCTGGCGGGGCACGCCCATCTTCTTCGCGGCCCGCACGATGTGCTTGGCGTTGGCCATCTGGGTCCGGTCCAGGCCGGCCACGGGTGCCGCGTCCACCAGGACGGACCTCGGCTTGGGCTTCGGCTTGGGCTTCGGCTTGACCGTGGCCTTGGCCGGCTTCTTGGCCGCCGGCTTCCTGCTCGGCGACGCGGCGGGGGTGGGGGTCGCGCTGGCCGACGGCGAAGCGGTGGGCGGCGGGGCGACCTCGGCCCGCTCCAGGCCACGCGAGGCCGGCTCGGCGGCGGCCCGCTCCGCCAGGTCGGCCTGCTCGGCGACCCCGACGACCCGGCTCACCGTGTCGGTGATGCCGCCGCCGAACTGGGCGAAGCTGGCCGCCCCGAGGCAGCAGACCACGCCGGTGGCCAGGGCCACCCGGGCCCGCGTGCGGCCCGGGGTCGCGCCGGCCGTCGCGGCGGGGAGGTTAGCCGGGGCGGCCGGACGGGTACGGAAGAAGCGGCGGCCGAGGAGCCGGCCAGGGCGGGGGTCACGGGAAGCGCCGGTCCGATCGGGCGATGGGGTGTCGTCCGAACGGCCAGTCGTGCCTTCGGGGGCGAACTGGTCGTCGAGGGTGCCGTCGTCACGCATCCGACGAGGCTAGGCGGCGTTCCGCATGATCACGCTGGGTGATCCCGTGGCGGTGGTCACAATCAACCCCCTGCTAACAGGGCAGATGCGACCAGCGCCGGCGGGCGACGGCGATACCACGCGCAACGGGCCCAACGGTCAGGCCCGACGGCCCGCGGGGCCGCGGGCAGGAAGCACGCGTCCGGCCACCGGTCCCGACAAGATCGGAAACATCCACCGTACGGCCGAGCCGGCGCTGGGGTGGTCAGCCGATGGTACGTCGTCCCGCAGTCCCGGAGCCAGGCCGCTCGCCACCCCGTGGCCGGTGATTCCCGGCCGGATGGAATGGATCAGGATGACGGGTGGTTCCCCGAACCGGGTGCCGTTCCCTCGCGGTGCCCGTAGGCGCGTTCCCCAGGAGGTCCGTACCGGTGCTCGACCCACACGAGCTCTACCAGCTCTCCGACGATCTGCCCGATCTCGGCCAGCCCGTGCTGATCCAGGCCCTGACCGGCTTCGTCGACGCAGGCAACGCCACCCGGCTGGCCCGGGAGCAGCTGCTCAGCTCCCTGGAGGCGCGCCCGATCGCCACCTTCGACGTGGACCAGCTCTTCGACTACCGCTCCCGCCGCCCGGTGATGACCTTCGTCGAGGACCACTGGGAGCACTACGACGCGCCGGAGCTCACGCTGCACCTGCTGCGCGACGACGACGAGACCGCGTTCCTGCTGCTCACCGGCCCTGAGCCGGACCTGCAGTGGGAGCGGTTCACCGCCGCCGTCGCCGGCCTCGCCGCGCGGCTCGACGTCCGGCTGACCGTCGGGCTCAACTCGATCCCGATGGCCGTACCGCACACCCGACCCGCCGGGGTCACCGCGCATGCCACCCGCCCCGAGCTGATCGCCGGGTACGAGCCGTGGCTGCAGCGGGTCCAGGTGCCGGGCAGCGTCGGCCACCTGCTGGAGTTCCGGCTCGGCGAGCAGGGCCGCGACGCACTCGGCTTCGCCGCCCACGTGCCGCACTACGTCGCCCAGGCCGAGTACCCGGCCGCCTCGGAGATGCTGCTCAGCTCCGTGTCCCGCAGCACCGGCCTGCTGCTGCCGCACGACGGGCTGCGCGCGGCAGCCGAGGTGGTCCGGGTCGAGATCGACCGGCAGGTCGCCCAGACCGAGGACGCCGCCCAACTGGTGCAGGCCCTGGAGGAGCAGTACGACGCGTTCGCCCGCGGGCGCGGCGAGAAGAACCTGCTCGCCGCCGAGACCGGGCCGCTGCCCACCGCCGACGAACTCGGCGCCGAACTCGAACGCTTCCTCGCCGAACAAACCCGCCCCAACGACACCCCGGGCAGCTGACGGAGGTAACGAGGGGCCCCTTGTTAACACCCGCCTGTTAACAAGGGCCCCTCCTGACAGCCCGGCGGGCGGCGCGGGCGGCGATGCGGCAGGCTTTGAGCCATGCGCCTGGCGACCTGGAACGTCAACTCGGTGAAGGCCCGCCTGCCCCGACTGCTGGAGTGGCTCGACGCCACCGCGCCGGACGTGGTCTGCCTCCAGGAGACCAAGTGCCCCGACGGCGCGTTCCCGGTCGCCGAGGTGGGCGAGCTGGGCTACACGGCGGCCAGCCACAGCGACGGCCGGTGGAACGGGGTGGCGATCCTGTCCCGGGTCGGGCTCTCCGACGTGGCCGTCGGGTTCCCCGGCGAGCCCGGGTTCCCCGAGCCGGAGGCCCGGGCCATCTCCGCCACCTGCGACGGGCTGCGGGTCTGGTCGGTGTACGTGCCGAACGGCCGGACGCCGGACGATCCGCACTACGCGTACAAGCTGGCCTGGTTCGCGGCGCTGCGCGACGCGCTGGAACCGGAGCTGGCCGGACCGCTGCCGGTGGCCGTCTGCGGCGACTTCAACGTCGCCCCCACCGACGCGGACGTGTGGGACCCGGCGTTGTTCCGGCACTCCACCCACGTCACCCCCGCCGAGCGGGCCGCCCTCGCCGCGCTGCGCGACCTCGGCCTCGACGACGTGGTGCCCACGCCGATGAAGGGACCACACCCGTACACCTACTGGGACTACCGGGCCGGCATGTTCCACCAGAACAAGGGCATGCGGATCGACCTGGTGTACGCCTCGGCCCCGTTCAGCCGGGCGGTCCGCTCCGCGTACGTCGACCGGGAGGCCCGCAAGGGCAAGGGCCCCTCCGACCACGCGCCGATCGTGGTCGACGCCGACCTGGTGCCGGCCGTCGAGCCGCTCTGAGCAGCCCCCGTCCGGACCGGGCGGGAGCCGGGCGCGGCTAGGGTGGGAACCATGGCAGTCGTGAAGATCAACGCGATCGACGTCCCGCCGGGAGCCGGCGAGGAGCTGGAGCGCCGGTTCGCCGCCCGGGCCGGAGCGGTGGAGAACTCCCCCGGCTTCCTCGGCTTCGAGCTGCTGCGTCCGGTGGCCGGCGAGAGCCGGTACTTCGTCTACACCCGCTGGGAGAGCGAGGAGGCGTACCGGGCCTGGGCGGACGGGCCGTCCCGCGCGGCGCACGCCGGCGGCGAGGGCGGCGAGCAGCGGCGACCGGTGGCCGCCGGAGCGACGCTGCTGGAGTTCGAGGTCGTTCAGCAGGTCGCCGGCAAGGGCTGAGCCGCTCCCCCTCGCGACCGCACAGCCGCTGCGCGGTGGGCGGGCGATGCGGCGTCAGGGTCGCCGGCTGCTCAGCAGCGAGGCGAACGCGATCACGTTGTCCGCGTAGCCGGTACCGCCACCGACCCAGCTACCGCCGCAGGTGATCAGGCGGAGGCCGGGGGGTCCCTGGTCGCCGTACACCCGGTCGGCGGGGAACTGGTCCTTCTGGAAGTGCTCCACCGAGTCGACCTTGAAGACGACGACGCTGCGGTCGGACCGGGTCACCTCGATCCGGTCCCCCTTCTTGAGCCGGCGCAGGTCGTAGAAGACCGACGGACCGGTCTTGGTGTCCACGTGACCGACGATGATCGCCCGGCCGGGCTCGCCGGGGGTGGGCCCGCGGTCGTACCAGCCGGTCTCGTGGTGCCGGCTCAGCGGCGGCACCGCGATGCTGCCGTTGGGCGCCTGCCCGACCACGCCGACCGGGGCGGCCACCTTGATCGCCGGCACGGAGAGCCGGACCGGCCGGCTCGCCGGCAACCCGGCCGGGTCGTCGCGGACCGACGCGCCGGTCCGCTCGGCCGGCCCACCACCGGTCAGGCGATCGAACGGACCGGCGGTACGGCCCAGCCCGGCACCCGTCGCGAAGATCCCGAACAGCACCAGGAGCACCGCCAGCGGCCCGGTCCAGGGCCGGCGCCGGTCCCGATCCGGCGGCCGGGCGGCGACCGGGGGCGGACCGTCGGGCGGTACGGGCGCGGCCGCCCTTGCCGTGACGCCGGGCCGCAGCACCGCGACCGGGCGGCCTCGCGAATCGGCGATCGGCGGGGTGGGGATCGCCTGCCAGCCGGCGACCCAGCGGGCCGCCCGGGACGACGTCCCGCCCCACCGGCCGGGGCCGGGCGCCGGCCGGTCCGGCCCTGGTCCGCCCGGCGGCTGTCCAGGACCGGTCGGCTGCCCGATCGGCGCGGTCGGCCGGCGAGGGCCGGTCGAATCGGCCGGCGACCCGGGACCGCTCGGAGCGGGCACAGTCGCGCTGTCCCGGACCCCGCCGCCCAGCTGGTCGGGACGGGTCCGGGCGGCGGGCCGATCGGCCCCGACCGGGTCGGCCGGCCGACCGGGACCAGCCGGGTCGGCCGGCCGACCGGGGCCAGCCGGGTTGGCCGGCGGGTCGGCGTGCCAGAAGAAGGGGAATTCGTCGTCCCGGATTGCCGGCTGCGGCTCCTCCGCCCCGGGGCCCTCCCCGACCGGCGACGCCGGCGCCTGCGGGGCCACCGTCTCCGGGTCGAGCGCGGGATGCGGCCGGACGGCCTGTGGGGCGGGCCGCCGGGACGGCGGTGGATCGGGTTCCCAGATGGGTCCCGGTACCTCGTTCTCCCGCTCGGACGGCGCCCCCGCAGGCGGTCGCGCCGCACCCGGTGGCGCCGGCTCGTCGGGCGTTCCCGGGCGGCGTCGGCGCGTGCCGTACAGCCGGCCGGTCGGGCGGCCCGCGATCCGGTGTCCCGGATCCGGCGGGCGGCCGGCGGGGCCGGCGGCAAGCGGCCCGGCGCCCGGCGGCGGGACGGACTCCGGCTCGTGCTCCGGTGGCGGCTCCGACGGTGGGTCGGCCACCGGGAACGGGGAGGGGCGCCGGCCACGGGCCGGTCGCGGAGCGGACGGCGACGCCACGGCCGGCCTCAGTGCCGGGCGCTGCCGCGCGGCCGACGGCGGGCCACCAGGCCGACGGTCACCCCGGCGACGGTCAACGCCAGGCCGCCCGGCAGGAGCAGGTCATCCAGCCCACGGCCGGAGTCGGCGGTACCGCCGAAGCCGGTGGCCGGGCCCGGGACCGGCCGGTGCGTCGGCTGCCGGGTGGGCGTCCGGGTGGGGTTGACCCTCTTGACGACCTGGAGCATCGTGCTGGCCGTCCCGTCGTTGGGGCACTCCAGCTTGACCCGGTAGTTGCCGGGCCGGGTGCGGTCACGCACCATCGGCGTGGCGCTGAGCAGGCCCCGCTGCGGCTGCACCTGCACCCGTCCGAAGGCGTCCGACACGACGGTCGCCGGCACCGAGTTGTCCCGGCAGCTCGCCCGGATCCCCACCAGGAAACCGGGCTCCACCGTGCCGGGAGTCACCTCGACGAAGATCACGTCGCTCGGCCGCTGAGCCTCGTCCGTGGGCTGGGGGTTGGGCACCGGCTCGGCCCGGGCCGGCCGGACGGCCGGCGCCTGCACGGGCCCGGCCAACGCCGGGGCGGCCACCGGCAGCGGGCCGGCGAGCGCCGCGACGGCGACCACCGCGCCCAGGCGCGTGACTGACACCATGACCCCTCCCGGCGCCGTGGGCCGTACCGCGCAGCGGACCGCCCGTCCTGCCGTACGGGATGAATCCTCTCACCCCCGGCCGCACACCACATCCGATCCGGCGGAGCGTCGCGTACCCTCGGATCGCTGTGACCTCCACCGACCCGCACCCCGTCGCCGACCGCGCGTCCCGGATCCGCACCTTCCACCCGCGTCGCGGCCGGATGAGCGGCCGGCAGACCGACGCGCTGGACCGGCTCTGGCCGACGTACGGCCTGGACATCGCCGCCGACCTCGACGGGCCGTTCGATCCGGCGGCGCTGTTCGGCCGCCGGGCCCCGCTGGTGCTGGAGATCGGCTCCGGGATGGGCGACGCGACGGCGGTGATGGCCGCCGCGGATCCGGACCGGGACTATCTGGCGGTCGAGGTGCACACGCCGGGCATCGCCAACCTCCTTGACCTGGTGCAACGGCAGGGCCTGAGCAACGTCCGGGTCGCCATGGGCGACGCGCTGGACCTGGTCCGGGCGCTGCCGGAGGGGTCGTTGGACGCGGTGCACGTCTTCTTCCCCGACCCGTGGCCGAAGGCCCGGCACCACAAGCGGCGGATCATCCAGCCGGTGCACGTGGCGCTGCTGCGGTCCCGGCTGGCGCCGGGCGGCACCCTGCACTGCGCGACGGACTGGGCCGAGTACGCCGAGGCGATGCGGGGGACGCTGACCGCCGACCCGGAGCTGGTCGACGGGCACGACGGCTTCGCCCCGCGCCCGGCGCACCGCCCGGTGACCAAGTTCGAGCGGCGCGCGCTGACCGCCGGCCGTCCGGTCTTCGACCTCGTGCACCACCGCCGGCGGTGAACGGAGGGGCGGCGGACCGAGCGGCTGGCGCGGGAGGTCATGATCCAGGCACGATGGGGGGCGCCATGACACTCACCGCCGCGCTGCCGAAGATCGCCGACCCCGACACCCTCTACGACGCGTTCGCCGGCTGGGCGTCCGAGCGCGGCTTCGCCCTCTATCCCCACCAGGAGGAGGCGGTCATCGAGATCGTCTCCGGCGCCAACGTGATCATGAATACGCCCACCGGCTCCGGCAAGAGCCTGGTGGCGATCGCGGCCCACTTCGCAGCCCTGGCCGATGACCGCACCACCTTCTACACCGCGCCGATCAAGGCGCTGGTCTCGGAGAAGTTCTTCGCCCTCTGCGACGTCTTCGGCGCGGAGAACGTCGGCATGCTCACCGGCGACGCGAGCGTGAACGCCGACGCCCCGATCATCTGCTGCACCGCCGAGATCCTCGCCAACCTGGCGCTGCGCGAGGGCAGCCGGGCGGACGTCGGCCAGGTGGTCATGGACGAGTTCCACTTCTACGCCGAGCCGGACCGGGGCTGGGCGTGGCAGGTGCCGCTGATCGAGCTGCCGCAGGCCCAGTTCATCCTGATGTCCGCCACGCTGGGCGACACCACCCGGTTCGTCGACGACCTGACCCGGCGCACCGACCGGCCGACCGCCGTCGTCCGCTCGGCCGAGCGGCCGGTCCCGCTCCTCTTCTCGTACGCGATGACGCCGCTGCACGAGACCCTGGAGGAGCTGCTGGAGACCAAGCAGGCCCCGGTGTACGTCGTGCACTTCACCCAGGCCGCCGCGCTGGAACGGGCGCAGGCGCTGATGAGCGTGAACGTCTCCAGCCGGGCCGAGAAGGACATGATCGCCCAGGCGATCGGCAACTTCCGGTTCACCTCCGGCTTCGGCAAGACGCTGTCCCGGCTGGTCCGGCACGGCATCGGGGTGCACCACGCCGGCATGCTGCCCAAGTACCGCCGCCTGGTGGAGACCCTCGCCCAGGCCGGCCTGCTCAAGGTCATCTGCGGTACGGACACCCTCGGCGTCGGCATCAACGTGCCGATCCGTACGGTGCTCTTCACCGGCCTGAGCAAGTACGACGGGGTGCGGACCCGGCTGCTCAAGGCCCGCGAGTTCCACCAGATCGCCGGCCGGGCCGGCCGGGCCGGCTTCGACACCCTGGGCCGGGTGGTGGTGCAGGCCCCCGAGCACGTGATCGAGAACGAGAAGGCGCTCGCCAAGGCCGGTGACGACCCGAAGAAGCGCCGCAAGGTGGTGAAGAAGAAGCCGCCGGAGGGCTCGGTCGGCTGGGGTGAGCCGACCTTCCAGCGCCTGGTCGAGGCCGAGCCGGAGCCGCTGACCTCCAGCTTCCAGGTGAGCCATTCGATGCTGCTCAACGTCATCGGCCGTCCCGGCGACGCGTTCGCGGCGATGCGCCACCTGCTCACCGACAACCACGAGGACCGGGCCGCGCAGCGCCGGCACATCCGCCGGGCCATCGCCATCTACCGGGCGTTGAAGGCCGGCGGCGTGGTCGAGGAGCTGCCCGAACCGGACGAGACCGGCCGTCGGGTACGCCTCACCGTCGACCTCCAGCTCGACTTCGCGCTCAACCAGCCGCTGTCGCCGCTCGCGCTGGCCACCATCGAGCTGCTCGACGCCGAGTCCCCGTCGTACGCCCTCGACGTGCTCAGCGTGGTCGAGTCGATCCTGGACGACCCCCGGCAGATCCTCTCCGCACAGCAGTTCAAGGCCCGCGGCGAGGCGGTCGCCGCGATGAAGGCCGAGGGCATCGAGTACGAGGCCCGTCTCGAACTCCTCGACGAGGTGACCTGGCCCAAGCCCCTGGCCGAGCTGCTGGAGGGCGCGTACGAGATGTACCGGCAGGGCCACCCCTGGGTCGCCGACCACCAGCTCTCCCCCAAGTCGGTGGTCCGCGACATGTACGAGCGGGCGATGACCTTCCCCGAGTACGTGCAGTTCTACGGGTTGTCCCGCTCCGAGGGCCTGGTGCTGCGCTACCTCGCCGACGCGTACAAGACGCTGCGGCAGACCGTGCCCGAGGACGCCAAGACCGAGGAGCTGGTCGACCTCATCGAGTGGCTGGGCGAGCTGGTCCGCCAGGTCGACTCCAGCCTCATCGACGAGTGGGAGCGGCTGCGCAACCCGTCCGACGTCGATGAGGTCGCCGCGTCGCTGGAGGACCGCACCACGGCGGTCACCCGCAACGCCCGCGCCTTCCGGGTGCTGGTGCGCAACGCGCTGTTCCGCCGGGTCGAGCTGGCCGCCCTGCGCCGCTGGGACCTGCTCGGCGAGCTGGACGCCGCGAACGGCTGGCACGCCGACGCCTGGGCGGACGCGCTGGAGCCGTACTTCGACGAGCACGACGCGATCGGGGTCGGGCCGGACGCGCGCGGGCCGGCGCTGCTCATGATCGAGCAGGGGCGGGACAAGTGGGTCGTGCGGCAGATCCTGGACGACCCGGAGGGCGACCACGACTGGGGCATCAGCGCGGAGGTGGACCTGGCCGCGTCCGACGAGGCGGGGGTCGCCGCCGTCCGGATCACCGACGTCGGCCAGCTCTGACCCCGTCGCCCGTGTCCGGTACGACCGGGGCGCTTGGATTCACCAGCATCCGGCCGGCACTGTCGTGAACTCCTTCCTCACCCGCTCTCCCCGGAACGGCAGGACCGGGACGCCGAGGACTTCTTCCTCCACGGCTACCGGGGCGGGTTTCATGATCCAGACCCGCCCCGATGACGGGCACCCATGGGTCCCCTGCTACGTGTACGCATCGCGCCCGCCGCAGATCGGCGACCAGCCGTAGCAGCCGAGCGAAAATCGTGAAAAGCGGCCGTCCGGAATGTCCGGGCGGCCCTTTTCGCGCCCTGGGCGATGTCAGTCCCGTCGATTAGAATGTGTGTACTAATCGAGCTGTTGACCTGGGAGGATGCTCGTGACTGCGCCCACCTCCACCGCCCCTGTCACCCCCTACGCCACCCTCCTCGGTTTCACCCGGTACGTGGACCGCACCGGGCCGACCAAGGCCACCTTCGTGGGCGGCCTGCGCAAGCAGCGGGCCAGCCGGCACGGGTTCAACCCGCACGGCCAGTTCGTCAAGGCGCTCAAGGCCGACATCGCCTTCCACACCGGCGGCACCCACCTGGAGCAGGTACCCGATCTGGTGAAGCCCCGCTGGCGTCCGCTCTACCAGGCCCTGGTGCCGGGCGCGACGGCGTGGCTGCGCTCCCTCGGCGAGCCGGCCGAGGTCGACCTGGCCCAGACCCGGGACGCCCTCGCCATGCTGGGCGACCTGCCCGTCAAGATCAACCCGCACTTCGGCGTCCGATACGCCGACGGCCGCGCCGAGGCGGTCCGGCTGCACTTCGACGAGGCCGCGCCGAGCGAGGAGGCCGCCCTGGCCACCCTGCACCTGATGGCGCGGCACATGGACGCGGTCCTGCCGCACGCCGAGCCGGTGCTGGTCGACGTGCGTCGCGGCGAGGCGCACCGGATGCCGGCCGACGCCAAGCCCGAGCAGGTCGAGCGGTGGCTGGCTGGCGAGGCGGCGGCATTCCGCGCCATCTGGTCCACCGCCGCCTAACCCGGTCCGCAACCGCAACCGCACGATCGCGCCTGATCAGATCGTGCTCCACGCAGGCGCCGTTGTCCTAGCCTGGGTGGATGCGCTTCGACCAGCACACGGTGGTCCTCCTGGTCCGGCCGGCCGACGCCCCCGAGCTGCCCCAGGACGCCCTCGACCGGTTGCAGGACGCCCATCTCGCCCACCAGGCCGGCCTGGTGGACGCCGGCCACGTGATCGCGGCCGGCCCGCTGCTCGGTCAGGACGACGAGCAGCTGCGGGGCATCGCCGTACTCGGCGTCGACCCGACGATGGCCCGCGAGCTGTACGCCAACGACCCGGCGGTACGGGCCGGCCGGCTCGCCGTGCAGGTGATGAGCTGGATGGTGCCGGAGGGCAACGTACGCTTCGAGAGCGTGCCGGTCCCCCGGTCGATGCTGGAGGCGGCGTCCGGCGACTGACCGCGCGCCCCGGCTACTCCGCGCCCATCACCAGCCCCTCGATGGTGTGCTTCTGCCGGATCGGCTCGAGACGGTCGACCACCGGGCAGCGCAGGTGCGCCCGGACCAGGTCGGGCAGGCTCTCCCAGTAGGCCCGGGTGACCGCCAGGTCGTGGTGGGCGGCGTTGCCGGCGCCCGGCGCGTCCACCCCGAGCACCAGCACCGGCCGGGCCAGGTCGCTGACGTTCGGCGTGCCCCGGTGGATGGTGAGCGCCGAGCGCGCCGAGATGTCCCCACGGCGGGGGTACTTGCGCACGGCGCGCGCCTCGTAACGGGGGTAGCGCCGCTTTGGCGGGAACATCTCGTGGTCGAAGTCCCGGCCGTCGTCCCACTGGGTGCCCGGCGCGATCTCGAACGGCCCCATCGCCTCGACCGTGTCCACGGTGGTGAGGTTGAACGCCAGCGAGGTCAGCCGCCGCCGCAGCCGGGTCTCCGCCGGCATCGGGAAGTCCCGGTGCCAGGGCTGCATGGCCGCGCCGGGGAAGGGGATGTCGAAGCCCAGCTCGACGATCTCGTAGTCGGGGCCGAGCACCGCCCGGCACACCGACACCACCCACGGATGCGTCACCAGGTCGACGAAGCCGCGCAGCTGCTCGGGATGGATCTCGACGTACCACCGCTCGGGGCCGCGGCCGACCGCGCCGTCGGGCCGGGAGCGGGCCTCCCGGAACGCCACGTCGATGTCCTCGTCGACCCGCTGGACCCAGTCGACGGGGAAGGCCCCCCGACAGGCGGTGATGCCGTCACGGTAGAGGTCGCCGAGGACCTCGACCGGCGTCTCGTCCTCGGCGGCGGGATGCACGGGACTGGTCTGGGCGGTCATGGGGCCCTCCTCCTCGGCGGACGTGCCGAGTATTACAACGTTGTACACCACCCGCAAGGGGAGCAACGCACGCGCCGGAAGGGCCGGCCCGCCGTCAGTCCTCGACCGCCTGGCGGCTGCCCGGCACCGCCGGCAGCGGCCACTGGCCGGTCCGCACCGACAGCGCCGGGTCGGGCTGCTGGTCCGCCCAGACGTACGTCTCGGGCAGCAGGTCGGCGACCGGCACCACCCGCAGGCCGTCCATCGGCCCGACGATCACCCGCAGGCCCGGGTCGTAGTCCGACAGCACCTGCCGGCAACGGCCGCACGGGGCGAGCACGCCCCGCCCGGCGTTACCGACGGCGACGATGGTCTCCAACTCCCCCGCGCCCTGGGTCGCCGCCGCGCCCAGGGCCACCACCTCGGCGCACGGTCCGCCGGTGAAGTGGTAGACGTTCACCCCGGTGAAGACCCGGCCGTCGACGCTGCGCACCGCCGCCGCGACGGAATGGTGCTCACTGCGGCACCGCAGCTTCGCCACCGCCGTTGCGGCCTGCACCAGGGCCCGGTCGGTCTCCTTCATCTCGGCCTCCGTCCTCGCCGCTGGGGTCGGCGGTCACTCTAGCCCGCCGCGGCCGGATTGCCGGTTCAGCCGGGCCGGTAGCGTTCCCGGTAGGCGCGCATCTTGGCCCGGCTGCCGCAGGCGCTCGCGCCGAGCTGTGGTCGTCGCTGCCCGCCCGGCGGGACCGGCCCGGCCGCCCCGCGCGGCGGTCGACGCCCGAGCCGGCCGGTAACCCGGGGGCGGTCGGGCGGCGGGCTGCCTATCCTTGGCGACGACATGCACACTCCACCCGCACCCGCCGCGCCCGACACCGTCCGCGACCTGCACCGGCGCCTGCCCACCCTGATGTTCCGCGACCAGCGCCGGCTGCAACGGCGGCTGGACGGGGTCCGCCGGCTGCGCGACCCGCAGCGGCGCGAGGCGGCGCTGGCCGAGATCAGCGCCGAGGTGGACCGGGCCGAGGCGCGGCTGGCGAGCCGGCGGGCCGCCGTGCCGGCGATCACCTACCCGGCCCAGTTGCCGGTCAGCGAGCGCCGCGACGACATCGCCGCCGCGATCCGCGACCACCAGGTGGTGATCGTGGCCGGCGAGACCGGCTCCGGCAAGACCACCCAGCTGCCCAAGATCTGCCTGGAGCTGGGGCGCGGCATCACCGGGCTGATCGGGCACACCCAGCCCCGCCGGCTGGCCGCCCGCACGGTGGCCGACCGGATCGCCGACGAGCTCGGCACCGAGCTGGGCGACGTGGTCGGTTACAAGGTCCGCTTCACCGACCAGGTGGGCGACAACAGCCTGGTCAAGTTGATGACCGACGGCATCCTGCTGGCCGAGTTGCAGACCGACCGGATGCTGCGCCAGTACGACACCCTGATCATCGACGAGGCGCACGAGCGCAGCCTCAACATCGACTTCATCCTGGGCTATCTCCGGCAGCTCCTCCCCCGCCGGCCCGACCTCAAGGTGATCATCACTTCGGCGACCATCGAGACCGACCGGTTCGCGCAGCACTTCGCCGACGCCGACGGCAGGCCCGCCCCGGTGGTCGAGGTGTCCGGACGGACGTACCCGGTGGAGGTGCGCTACCGGCCGCTGGTCGAGGTGATCGAGGGCGAGGCGGCCGACGACGGGGACGAGGAGAACGTCCGGGACCAGATCCAGGCCATCGGCGACGCGGTAGCGGAGCTGGCCGCGGAGGGCCCCGGGGACGTGCTGGTCTTCCTCAGCGGGGAGCGGGAGATCCGAGACACCGCCGACGCGCTGGGCAAGCTGGTGCAGACGAAACGTTCCCTGCTCGGCACCGAGATCCTGCCGCTGTACGCCCGGCTCTCGGCCGCCGAGCAGCACCGGGTCTTCGCCCCGCACGCCGGGCGCCGGGTGGTGCTCGCCACCAACGTCGCGGAGACCTCGCTGACCGTCCCCGGCATCAAGTACGTGGTTGACCCCGGCACCGCCCGGATCTCCCGCTACTCCAGCCGGCTGAAAGTCCAGCGGCTGCCCATCGAGCCGGTCTCCCAGGCCAGCGCGAACCAGCGCAAGGGGCGCTGCGGGCGTACCTCGGACGGCATCTGCATCCGCCTCTACGACGAGCCGGACTTCGACTCCCGGCCCGAGTTCACCGACCCGGAGATCCTGCGGACCAACCTGGCCTCGGTCATCCTCCAGATGACCTCGATCGGGCTGGGTGACATCGCCGCGTTCCCGTTCATCGACCCGCCGGACCGGCGCAACATCACCGACGGCGTGAACCTGCTGCACGAGCTGGGCGCGCTGGACCCGGCCGAGACCGACCCGGCGAAGCGGCTCACCCCGCTGGGCCGGCGGCTGGCCCAACTCCCGGTCGACCCCCGGCTGGCCCGGATGGTGATCGAGGGCGAGCGCAACGGCTGCGCCACCGAGGTGATCGTGATCGCCGCCGCGCTGTCGATCCAGGACCCGCGCGAGCGCCCGGCCGACAAGCAGGCCCAGGCCGACCAGGCGCACGCCCGGTTCGCCGACAAGGAGTCGGACTTCGTCGCCTACCTGAACCTGTGGCGGTACCTGCGGGAGCAGCAGCGGGCGCTGTCCTCCAGCGCGTTCCGCCGGATGTGCAAGGCGGAGTACCTGAACTACCTGCGGGTGCGCGAGTGGCAGGACATCGTCAGCCAGCTGCGCCAGGTGCTACGTACCGAAGACAAGGGTGCGGGTCGGCGCGGCGCCGGCGCCGACCTGCCGGAGGAGATCGACACCCCCAAGGTGCACCAGTCCCTGCTGCCCGGCCTGCTGTCGCACCTCGGGCTGAAGGACGCGCAGAAGCACGAGTACCTGGGCGCCCGGGGCGCGAAGTTCGCCATCTTCCCCGGGTCGGCGCTGTTCAAGAAGCCGCCGCGTTGGGTGATGGCCGCCGAGCTGGTGGAGACCTCCCGGCTCTGGGGGCGGGTCGCCGGCCGGGTCGAGCCGGAGTGGGTGGAGCCGCTCGCCCAGCACCTGGTCAAGCGCAGCTACAGCGAGCCGCACTGGGAGAAGAAGCAGGCCGCGGTGATGGCCTACGAGAAGGTCACCCTGTACGGCATCCCGATCGTCACCTCCCGCAAGGTCAACTTTGGGCGGATCGACGCGGCCCTGAGCCGCGAGCTGTTCATCCGGCACGCCCTGGTCGAGGGCGACTGGTCCACCCATCACCAGTTCTGGACGGACAACCAGCGGCTGCTGACCGAGGTGGAGGAGCTGGAGAACCGGGCCCGGCGCCGCGACATCCTGGTCGACGACGAGACGATCTTCCAGTTCTACGACGAGCGGATCCCGGCCGACGTGGTCTCCGGGCGGCACTTCGACTCCTGGTGGCGCAAGACCCGCCGGGAGCGGCCGGAGCTGCTCACCTTCAGCCGGGACCTGCTGGTCAACGCGGGCCGGGGCGGGGTGGACGAGGCCGACTACCCGGACGAGTGGCGGGCCGACGGGGTCACGCTGCCGCTGACGTACACCTTCGACCCGACCGCGCCCACCGACGGCGTCACCGTGGACATCCCGCTGCCGCTGCTCAACCAGGTGCCGGCGGAGAGCTTCGACTGGCAGGTGCCCGGGCTGCGCGAGGAACTGGTGATCGCGCTGATCCGGTCGCTGCCCAAGGTGGTCCGGCGCAACTTCGTGCCGGTGCCCGACTACGCCCGCGCGGCCCTCGCCGCGATCACCCCCGGCGAGGAGCCGCTGCTGGACGCGCTCACCCGGCAGCTGCGCCGGATGACCGGGGTCACCGTGCCCCGGGAGGCGTGGGACCCGGCGAAGCTGCCACCGCACCTGCGGGTCGGCTTCCGGGTGCTCGGCGAGGACGACAAGCCGGTCGCCGAGGGCAAGGACCTGGGCGCGCTGCAACGCCAGCTCCGCCAGGAGGTACGCCAGGTCGTGGCCGCCGCCGCACCGGACCTGGCCCGGACGGGCCTGCGTGAGTGGAGCATCGGCGATCTTCCCCGCACCATCGAGCAGGTCCGCGCCGGCTACGCGGTGACCGCGTACCCGGCCCTGACTGACGAGGGCGCCACGGTCGGGGTGAAGGTGTTCGACTCCCCGGCCGAGCAGGAGGCCGCCCACTGGGCGGGCACCCGGCGGCTGCTGCGGCTGACCGTGCCGTCGCCGGCGAGGTTCCTGCAGGGGCGGCTGAGCAACGAGGCGAAGCTGGCGCTGTCCCGCAACCCGCATGGCGGGGTGCCGGCGCTGATCGAGGACGCGGCCGGCGCGGCGATCGACAAGCTGATCGCCGACGCGGGCGGGCCGGCCTGGGACGCCGAGGGCTTCGCCGCGCTGCGCGAGCGGGTCCGCGCCGACCTGGTCGACACGGTGGTGGAGGTGATGGGCCGGGCCCGGCAGGTGCTGGCCGCCGCGTACGCGGTGCAGCAGCGCCTCGGCGCCACCCGGAACCTGGCCGTGGTGGCCGCCCTGGCCGACATCCGCAAGCAGCTCGACGGCCTGGTGCACGCCGGCTTCCTCACCGAGGCCGGCTACGCCCGCCTGCCCGACCTGCTGCGCTATCTCACCGCGATCGAGCGGCGGCTGGACCGGCTGGCCGGCAACCCGCAGCGCGACAAGCAGCAGCAGGACCGCATCGCCGTGGTCGAGCGGGAGTACCAGGACATGCTGGCCGCCCTGCCGCAGGCGTTGCGGGCATCGGCGGCGGCCCGGCAGATCCGCTGGATGATCGAGGAGCTGCGGGTGAACGTCTTCGCCCAGGCCCTCGGCACCCCGTACCCCGTCTCCGAGCAGCGCATCTACCGCGCGATGGACGACGCCGAGGGGCGCTAGGCCAGCGGCTCGACGCCGGCCGGGAGCTGGTCGGCGGCGACCGCGTCGTGGACGTACTCGAGCAGGATGCGCCGCAGTTCGCGGCCGGCGTGGGTGGGGACCACGTCGCGGCGGCGGGCCACCGCGATGGTCCGCCGTACGCCGGGCGGGGCGAGGTGGGTGACCCGGATGCCGGCACGGCGGGCCACCGCGATGCCGGGGACCACCGCGACGCCGAGCCCCGCCTCGACGAAGCTGAGCACGGCGTCCATCTCCCCGCCGTCCACGGCGAGGCTCGGCTCGAAGCCGGCCGCCCGGCACGCCTGGAGGGTGGCGTCGCGCAGGTCGTACCCCTCGCGGAACATGACGAGGGGCTGGTCGCGCAGGTCGGTGATGCGCAGCTGGCCGGTGTCCCCGGCGGCCGGCAGCGGGTCGACCGAGGCGACCACCAGGCTCTCCCGCAGGATCGGGTCGGTGCGCAGCCCGGGGTCGGTGCCGGCGGCCGGCATGATGATCAGCGCCAGGTCGAGGTCGCCGCGGACCAGGTCGCGGACCAGGTCCTGCGAGCCGCCCTCCTCCACCCGCAGGTCGACGGTGGGGTGGGCGTCGCGGAACCGGCGCAGCACCGGCGGGGCGAGCGAGGTGGCCAGGCTGGGGGTGGCGCCGAGCCGGACCCGGCCCCGGCGCAGCCCGACCAGCTCCTGCACCTCCCGGGTGGCGGTGTCGACGTCGGCGAGGATCCGCTTGGCGAGCGGAAGCAGCACCTCGCCGGCCGAGGTGAGGGCGATGTTGCCTCTTACCCGCTCGAAGAGCGGGGCCCCGAGGTCGGCCTCCAGGGCGTGAATTTGCTTACTCAACGACGGCTGGGTTATGCCCACCAGGTCGGCGGCTTGGGTGAAATGCCGGACTTCTGCGACCGCCACGAAGTACCGGAGCTGATGGAGCTGCATCAGAATAGCCTACGGCTATCAAGACTGCGAGGTCGATGCATTGGACGACTGATCAAACTGCTCCTAGCGTCGGGCATGTGGTAATCACGAAAACTCGGTCGCCCATCCGCTCGAACGTCGGCCTCAAGGCCGTCATGGCGGTGACGGGCATTCTCCTTGTGCTCTTCCTGATCCTGCACATGCTCGGCAACCTCAAGGTGTTCACCGGCGAGACGTCGTTCGACCACTACGCCCACTGGCTGCGGGACATCGGCACGCCGCTGCTCCCCACCACCTGGTACCTGTGGATCCAGCGCACCGTGCTGGTGGTGGCCGTGCTGGCGCACATCGCCGCCGCCACCGTGCTGGCGCTGCGCGCCCGGGCCGCCCGTCCGGTGAGGTACGCGCACCGCAAGAAGGTGCAGGGCAGCTACGCGGCCAGGACGATGCGCTGGGGTGGGGTGATCATCCTGCTCTTCGTGATCTACCACATCCTGGACCTGACCACGGGGCACCTGAACCCGCAGGGCGACCCGGCCAACCCGTACGGCAACGTGGTCGCCGACTTCGCGCCGGAGCGCTGGTACGTCACGCTCTTCTACACCCTGGCGATCGTCACGCTCGGCTTCCACCTGCGCCACGGCGCCTTCAGCGCGTTCCGCAGCCTCGGTCAGCAGACCCCGAAGGGCGAGCGCCGGGCGCGGACCGCCGCACTGGTCTTCGCCGTCGCGCTCTGCGCCGGCTACCTGCTGGTCCCGTTCGCCGTACTCACCGGATTGGTGGCCTGACATGGACCTCTACACCGAAGGCGACCCGGTCGCCGACACCAAGGCCCCGGACGGCCCGATCGAGACCCGGTGGGACCGCCACCGGTTCGAGATGAAGCTGGTCAACCCCGCCAACCGGCGGAAGCTGACCGTCATCGTGGTCGGCACCGGCCTGGCCGGCGGCTCGGCCGCGGCGACCCTGGCCGAGCAGGGTTACCACGTCAGGTCCTACTGCTATCAGGACAGCCCGCGCCGGGCGCACTCGATCGCCGCGCAGGGCGGCATCAACGCCGCCAAGAACTACCGCAACGACGGCGACTCGGTGCACCGGCTCTTCTACGACACCGTCAAGGGCGGCGACTTCCGCTCCCGCGAGTCGAACGTGCACCGGCTCGCCGAGGTCTCGGTCAACATCATCGACCAGTGCGTTGCCCAGGGCGTGCCGTTCGCCCGCGAGTACGGCGGCCTGCTCGACACCCGCTCCTTCGGCGGCGCGCAGGTGCAGCGCACCTTCTACGCCCGGGGCCAGACGGGCCAGCAGCTGCTGCTCGGCGCGTACCAGGCGCTGGAGCGGCAGATCGGCCTGGGCAACGTGGAGATGAACTCCCGCCACGAGATGCTGGAGCTGGTCGTGATCGACGGCCGGGCCCGCGGCATCGTGGTCCGGGACCTGGTCACCGGCGAGATCAGCACCGAGATGGCCGACGCGGTCGTGCTCGCCTCCGGCGGCTACGGCAACGTCTTCTACCTCTCCACCAACGCCAAGGGTTGCAACGTCACCGCCTCCTGGCGGGCGCACCGCAAGGGCGCGTACTTCGCCAACCCCTGCTACACCCAGATCCACCCGACCTGCATCCCGGTCTCCGGCGACCACCAGTCGAAGCTGACCCTGATGAGCGAGTCGCTGCGCAACGACGGCCGGGTGTGGGTGCCGAAGGCCAAGGGCGACGACCGCGCCCCGCGGGACATCCCCGAGGACGAGCGGGACTACTACCTGGAGCGGATCTACCCCTCCTTCGGCAACCTGGTCCCGCGGGACATCGCCTCCCGGGCCGCGAAGAATGTCTGCGACGAGGGCCGGGGCGTCGGCCCGGGCGGGCTCGGCGTCTACCTGGACTTCGCCGACGCGATCGGCCGGCTCGGCCGCAAGGCCATCGAGGCCAAGTACGGCAACCTCTTCGAGATGTACGAGCGGATCACCGGCGAGGACCCGTACGAGGTGCCGATGCGGATCTATCCCGCCGTGCACTACACGATGGGCGGCCTCTGGGTCGACTACGACCTCCAGTCGACCGTCCCCGGCCTGTTCGTGATCGGTGAGGCGAACTTCTCCGACCACGGTGCGAACCGCCTCGGCGCCTCGGCGCTGATGCAGGGACTGGCCGACGGCTACTTCGTGCTGCCGAACACCCTGGCCAACTACCTGGCGTCCGGCCCGCTGGAGAAGGTGGAGCCGAGTCACCCGGAGGCGGTCGCCGCGCGGCGCGACGTCGAGGAGCGGATCGCCCGGCTGCTGGCCGTCAACGGCGACCGCACGGTCGACTCGTTCCACCGCCGGCTGGGCCAGATCATGTGGGAACACTGCGGCATGGAGCGCACCGACGCCGGGTTGCGCAAGGCGATCGACGAGATCCGGGCGCTGCGCGAGGAGTTCTGGCAGCGGGTCCGGGTGCCGGGTGACGGCGAAGGGCTGAACCAGTCGCTGGAGAAGGCCGGCCGGGTGGCCGACTTCTTCGAGCTGGCCGAGCTGATGTGCATCGACGCCCTGCACCGCGAGGAGTCCTGCGGCGGCCACTTCCGGGGCGAGTACCAGACCCCGGACGGCGAGGCGCAGCGCGACGACGACCGGTTCGCCTACGTGGCGGCCTGGGAGTACGCCGGCGGCGGCCAGCCCGTGCTGCACAAGGAAGACCTGAAGTTCGAGTACGTCCACCCCACGCAGCGGAGCTACAAGTGAACCTGACCCTGCGCATCTGGCGCCAGAGCGGCCCCGACGACAAGGGTCGGATGGTGACCTACCAGGTCGAGGACGTCTCCCCGGACATGTCGTTCCTGGAGATGCTCGACGTGCTCAACGAGCGGCTGATCCTCGAAGGGGAGGAGCCGGTCGCGTTCGACCACGACTGCCGCGAGGGCATCTGCGGCATGTGCGGGCTGATGATCAACGGCGACGCGCACGGGCCGCAGCGCGGCACCACCGCCTGCCAGCTGCACATGCGGCAGTTCTCCGACGGCGACACGATCGACATCGAGCCGTGGCGGGCCCGCGCCTTCCCGGTGATCAAGGACCTGGTGGTCAACCGGGGCGCCTTCGACAAGATCATCGCGGCCGGCGGGTACATCACCGCGCCGACCGGCAGCGCCCCGGAGGCACACGCCACCCCGGTGGCCAAGGCCGACGCGGACGCCGCCTTCTCCTCGGCCGCCTGCATCGGCTGCGGCGCGTGCGTGGCGGCCTGCCCGAACGGCTCCGGCATGCTCTTCACCGCTGCCAAGATCACTCAGCTCTCGCTGCTGCCGCAGGGCCAGCCGGAGCGCTACACCCGGGTGATCGGCATGGTCGACGCGCACGACGAGGCTGGCTTCGGCGGCTGCACCAATGCCGGCGAGTGCACCGCGGTCTGCCCGAAGGGCATCCCGCTGAACACCATCGGCCGGCTCAACCGCGACTACCTCGCGGCGACCGCGAAGCGCGGCGACACCCCCGGTTCCTGACCGGGCGAACACCCCGGCGAGCGCCAGCCGCCGTACCCGTGACGGGCACGACGGCCGGCGCTTCCGCGGGCGGCACATCCCCGCGCCGAAACCGCCGGCGCCACCGTCACCCGCAGTCACCCTCAGGGACGAACGAGGCGACAACCGAGCGTGACCGCCCCGCTCGGGCCCACCACCCCCACCCGAGCGCCTTTGCTCTGCTTCACTCCAGGCAACACCGCGCTGAACAGGCAACAGTCGGCGTGAATAGCCGGACGAAGGTCCACGCCCCGATCACACTACGTGCCTGTTGCCTCGGCTGAAGCAGAGCAAAGGCGGGCGAGGTGGTCGTACTCGGGAGGCGGGAGCCTGACCGTCGGTGAGCGGGCGGGGCCCGCGTGGCCCGGCCACCGCAGGCCGGCGCGACCAGCGGGACCGGCGCGACCGGCGACGGCCGGTGCGGCGGGTGGCGCCGGTTCAAGTGCGCTCTCCCGGGTAGCAGTCCCACGGACGGCACCGAGAGGGGAAATCAGGCATGAAGGCGCTTACCTGGCAGGGGAAGCGGGACGTCCGCGTGGAGGAGGTACCCGATCCCCGCATCGAGGAGCCGACCGAGGCGATCGTCCGGATCACCTCCACCGCGATCTGCGGGTCGGACCTGCACCTGTACGAAGTGCTCGGGCCGTACCTGAAGCCCGGCGACATCCTCGGCCACGAGCCGATGGGCGTCGTCGCGGAGGTCGGGCCCGGGGTGACCCGGCTCAAGCCCGGCGACCGGGTGGTGATCCCGTTCAACATCTCCTGCGGCGACTGCTGGATGTGCCAGCGACAGCTCTACGCCCAGTGCGAGACCACCCAGGTGACCGCCGAGGGCAAGGGCGCCTCGCTGTTCGGCTACACCTCCCTCTACGGCTCCGTGCCCGGCGGGCAGGCCGAGTACCTGCGGGTACCACAGGCCCAGTTCGGCCCGATCAAGATCCCGGAGAGCGGGCCGGACGAGCGGTACCTCTACCTCTCCGACATCCTGCCCACCGCGTGGCAGGCGGTGAAGTACGCCGACACTCCACCCGGCGGCACGCTGGCCGTCTTCGGGCTCGGACCAGTCGGCCAGTTCTGCGCCCGGATCGGCCGCCACCTCGGCGCCGGCCGGGTGATCGGCCTGGACCTGGTGCCCGAGCGGCTGGAGATGGCCCGCCGGCACGGCATCGAGACCCTCGACGTCACCCAGCTCGACGACGTGCCCGGCGCGCTGATCGACCTGGTCGACGGCCGCGGCCCGGACGCCGTGATCGACGCGGTCGGCATGGAGGCGCACGGCGCGCCGGTCGGCAGGTTCGCCCAGACCGCCGCCGGCCTGCTGCCGGACAAGCTGGCCCAGCCCCTGATCGACAAGGCCGGGGTGGACCGGCTCGTGGTGCTGCACGCCGCGCTCAAGGCCGTGCGCCGCGGCGGCACCGTCTCCGTCTCCGGGGTGTACGGCGGCGAGCAGGACCCGATGCCGCTGATGGAGATGTTCGACCGGGGCATCCAGCTGCGGATGGGCCAGTGCCACATACGCCGCTGGACCGACGAGATCATGCCGTTGCTCGCCGGCGACGACGACCCGCTGGGCGTGGCGGACCTGCGCACCCACCGGCTGCCGCTGGAGCAGGCGCCGCAGGCGTACGAGATGTTCCAGAAGAAGGAGGACGGCTGCGTGAAGGTCGTGCTCGCGCCGTGAGTCGGGTGGTGGTGATCGCCGGGGCGACCAGCGGCATCGGCCGGGCGGCGGGCCGCGAGTTCGCCGAGCGCGGGGACCGCCTGGTCCTCGCGGCCCGGGACCGGGGGACGCTGGCCGAGGTGGGCCGGGAGTGCCGCCGGGCGGGCGCGGAGGTCCTGGCGGTCCCCACCGACGTCACCGAGCCCGGCGCGCTGGACGCCCTCGCGGCGGCCGCCGTGGACGGCTTCGGCCGGATCGACGTCTGGGTGCACACCGCGGCCGTGATGGCTTAGGGCTGACCGGCCGGCTGGTGCCGCCGACCGACGGCGTGGTGTTCGCGCCGGACCCGGCCAGCGCGTCGGTACGCGGCGGCTGGCTGCCCGACCTGCCCCGGCTGGCCCGTACCGTGGGCAACGCCCTCGCCCGGGGCGCACGGGCCGCCCAGGCGGTCGGCGGCTCGGCCGCCGCCGTGCTGCGCCGCGACGGCTGAGCCCTCCCCCGCGCCGGCAGTCCGTCCTGGCCCGGCACCCGGCCGGACCGCGGCGGGTGGGCGCGCGGGCCGCCGGGTGACTAGCGTGTACGAGGAGACCGAGGCGGAGAGGACGGCGCATGGGCGACGCGGCGGAGCGGACGGTCGAGCAGGCCCGCGGCGGGCGGCTGTGGCGGATGGCGGGACTCGCCGCAGTGGCCGGCCTGGCCTGGACGGCCCGGGACGTGCCCGCCCAGCTCGGCGGTCGGCTCGCCGGCCGGCGGGCCGAGCGGGCGGGCCGGTCGCCGCAGTTCCGCGACGGCATCTTCCACAACCTCGCCGGCACTCGGACGATGGTCGCCGACCCCGGCCGCAACCTGCTCAAAGAGTTGATCTTCGGCAAGCAGAAGCGCCGGCCGGGCACGGCCGTCCCGCTGCTGCACCCGGGCGGCACGCCGACCGGCGGCGACACCGACCGCGAACTCAACGTGGTCTGGTACGGCCACGCCTCCACACTGGTCGAGATCGAGGGCCGCCGGGTGCTGCTGGACCCGGTGTGGAGCGACCGCTGCTCCCCCGCCGCGGCGGTCGGCCCCCGGCGCATCCACGAACCCCCGGTGCGCCTCGACGAGCTGCCGCCGCTGGACGCCATCCTGATCTCCCACGACCACTACGACCACCTGGACATGGCGACCGTGCGCGGGCTACTCGCCCACCAGTCCGCCCCGTTCGTCGTCCCGCTCGGGGTCGGCGCCCACCTGGACCGCTGGGGCGTGCCCGAGGAGCGGATCGTCGAGCTGGACTGGTCCGAGCAGCACCAGGTCGACGGGCTGACCCTGACCGCCACCCCCGCGCAGCACTTCTCCGGGCGCGGGTTGCGCCGCGACGGCACGCTGTGGAGCTCGTGGGTGATCGCCGGCGCGCACCGGAAGGTCTTCTACACCGGCGACTCCGGCTACTTCGACGGGTACGCCGCCATCGGCGCCGAGCACGGTCCGTTCGACGTCACGCTGGTCCAGATCGGCGCGTACGACCGGGCGTGGCCGAGCATCCACATGTTCCCCGAGGAGGCCGTCGCCGCCCACCTCGACCTGCGCGGCGGGCTGTTCGTACCGGTGCACTGGGCGACGTTCAACCTGGCCCTGCACGACTGGTCGGAGCCGGTGGACCGGCTCTGGGCCGAGGCGAAGGCGCGCGACGTGCGGTTGGCGGTGCCCCGGCCCGGCGAGCGGGTGGTGGTGGACGACCCGCCGGCGGTGGACGGGTGGTGGCAGGCGATCGCCTGAGGCGCGCGGGGCACCTGGCGTGGCACGGAGGCCCTGCCGGACCGCAGGCGCCGATCAGAGTACGAACGCGTCGGTCCACAGTGCCCCGGACCGCCCGGACAGCGCGTCCAGCATCGCCACCGCCTGCCCGTCGGTGAGCTGCGCGACGAAGTCGACGATCGCCCGCCCACGGGCCCGGCCCACCCGGTCCGGGGTACGCGGATGCAGTTCCGCCTCCGCCAGCTCGACCAGGTCGTGCAGCCGCCGGGGCAGCCGGGACTCCTCCTCCGGGTCGAGCAGCCACTCCCACAGCGCCTCGACCAGGGTGCCGAGCAGCCGCGCCTGCCCCCGCTGGTGCAGGGCAAGGTCGGGGCGGGCCAGCACGAACCGGTGGTGGACGAACTTGAGCACCTGCACCTCGTGCCACTGCGCCCGGGCCAGCAGGACGTGCCCGGAGCGGACGTGCGGGTCGGCGGTCACCCGGATGGCGTCGACGAATCGGGTGGACCAGCGGGCGGAGAAGCGGGCCACGTACTGCTCGGCCTCGATCGAGCCGTCGAACGGCGAGGCGAGCAGGCCCTCCACCAGTTCCTGCCGGACGTGTTCCACAGCGGCGGCGAACGCCTCGTCGTCGGCGATCCAGGAGTCCTTGCGGTGCAACTGGCGGCGCAGCCGCTCGATCGCCGCGCCGGGCCGGCGGGCCGCGCCGTCCAGGCCACCGTCGGTGGCGGTACGGAAGTGGTCGACGTCGCGCTGCCAGGCCATCAGCTCGGCGGCCACCGCGCCCTGCTGGAGCACCCCGACCCGGTAGAAGTCCTCCACGTCGTGGATGGCGTACGCGATGTCGTCGGCGGTGTCCATGATCGACGCCTCGACGGTCTGCTGCCAGTCGGCGATCCGGCCGGCGAACGGCTCCCGGGCCTGCCGCAGATCGGCCAGCTCCGTCCGGTACGCCCCGAACTTCACCGACCCGCTCTCCGGATCGTCGGGCGGGGCGGCCGCGCCACGCGGCGCCGGGTCCAGGGTGCGCGGGTGCGGGTCGGGGTGGTCGAGGCGGGTCCACGGGTACTTCAGCATCGCCGCCCGCACCGCCGCGGTGAGGTCCAGCCCGGTGGTCGCCGCGCCGCGGATCTCGGTGCTGGTAACGATCCGGTACGACTGCGCGTTGCCCTCGAAGCCGTCGGTCAGGCCGAGCCGCTCCCGGGCCAGCCGATCGAGCACCCGCTCCCCCAGGTGCCCGAACGGCGGGTGCCCCAGGTCGTGGGCGAGCGCAGCGGCCTCCACCACGTCCGGGTCGCAGCCGCCCAGCTTCGCCAGCAGCGCGCGGTGCTCGTCGTCGGCGGTGAGCCGCTCGGCGATCGCCCGGGCCACCTGCGCCACCTTCAGGCTGTGGGTGAGCCGGTTGTGCACCAGCAGGCCCGACCCGGACGGGCTGATCACCTGGGTGACCCCGTTCAGCCGGGCGAAGAACGGCGAAGCCACGATCCGGTCCCGGTCGGCCCGGAAGGGGCTCGCCGCCAGGTCGCCGAGCGCCCGGGCGCTGCCGCCGAAGAGCCGACGGGCCCGCGGATCCGCAGGTAGTTCCATGATCGCCACGATAGCGGGGCGACACCGCCACGCGCGCCGCGTCGGGCGCACCGCTGGTTAGGCGGCGGCCCCTATACAACAGAAGGCGATAAGAAGGGCCCCCGCCTTACCTGAGGGCGGGGGGCGGCAGAATCGGCACGGAACCCACAGCGAAGGCGGATCAAGATCGTGACCCAGTCTGTTCACCAGCGCATCGCCGACGAGCTCGGCGTCGCCGAACGCCAGGTGCGGGCGGCCGTGGAGCTGCTCGACGGCGGCGCCACCGTGCCGTTCATCGCCCGCTATCGCAAGGAGGCCACCGGCCTGCTCGACGACGCGCAGCTGCGCACCCTCGAGGAGCGGCTGCGCTACCTGCGCGAGCTGGACGAGCGGCGCGCCGCGGTGCTGGAGTCCATCCGCGGCCAGGGCAAGCTCGACGAGGCCCTGGAAGCGCAGATCATGGCGGCCGACTCGAAGTCCCGCCTGGAGGACATCTACCTGCCGTACAAGCCGAAGCGGCGGACCCGGGCGCAGATCGCCCGCGAGGCCGGGCTGGAGCCCCTGGCGGACACGCTGCTGGCCGACCCGACGCGGGACCCCCGGGAGACCGCCGCCGGTTTCGTCGACGCCGACAAGGGCGTCGCGGACGCGGCCGCCGCGCTGGAGGGCGCGCGGCACATCCTCATCGAACGCTTCGCCGAGGACGCCGACCTGATCGGCACGCTGCGCGAGCAGATGTGGTCGCGGGGCCGGCTGGTTTCCCGAGTACGCGAGGGCCAGGAGACCGCCGGCGCCAAGTTCGCCGACTACTTCGACTTCGCCGAGCCGTACCCGAAGCTGCCCTCGCACCGGATCCTGGCCATGTTCCGGGGCGAGAAGGAGGGCGTGCTCGACCTGACCATGGCCCCGGAGGCCGACGGCGACGCCGACGCGGTCGTCACCGGCCCCACCCGGTACGAGGCGGCCATCGCCGGCCGGTTCGGGGTCAGCGACCAGGGGCGCCCCGCCGACAAGTGGCTGGCGGACACGGTGCGCTGGGCCTGGCGTACCCGGATCCTCATCCACCTCGGCGCGGACCTGCGGATGCGGTTGTGGCAGGCCGCCGAGGAGGAGGCCGTGCGGGTCTTCGCCACCAACCTGCGCGACCTGCTGCTCGCCGCACCCGCCGGCACCCGGGCCACCATGGGCCTGGACCCGGGCCTGCGTACCGGGGTGAAGGTGGCCGTCGTCGACGCCACCGGCAAGGTGGTCGCCACCGACACCATCTATCCGCACGAGCCGCGCCGGCAGTGGGACGCCTCGCTCCACACGCTGGCCACGCTGGCCGCCGCGCACGGCGTGGAGCTGGTCGCCATCGGCAACGGCACCGCCAGCCGGGAGACCGACAAGCTCGCCGCCGACCTGATCAAGCGGCACCCGGAGCTGAAGCTGACCAAGGTGATGGTCTCCGAGGCCGGCGCGTCGGTCTACTCCGCCTCCGCGTACGCCTCCCAGGAGCTGCCCGGGCTGGACGTGTCGCTGCGCGGCGCGGTCTCCATCGCCCGCCGCCTCCAGGACCCGCTGGCCGAGCTGGTGAAGATCGACCCGCGCTCGATCGGGGTCGGCCAGTACCAGCACGACCTGTCCGAGGTGAAGCTGTCCCGCTCGCTGGACGCCGTCGTCGAGGACTGCGTCAACGCGGTCGGCGTGGATGTCAACACCGCCTCCGCTCCCCTGCTCACCCGGGTCTCCGGCATCGGCGCCGGGCTGGCCGAGAACATCGTGCTGCACCGGGACGCCAACGGGCCGTTCCGCACCCGGTCGGAGCTGAAGAAGGTGGCGCGGCTCGGGCCGAAGGCGTTCGAGCAGTGCGCCGGCTTCCTGCGCATCCCCGGCGGCGACGACCCGCTCGACTCGTCCAGCGTGCACCCCGAGGCGTACCCGCTGGTGCGGCGGATCCTCGCCAGCACCGGGCAGGACCTGCGGTCGGTCATCGGGAAGTCGGCCATCCTGCGCGGGTTGAAAGCCACCGACTACGTCGACGGCACGTTCGGCCTGCCCACCGTCACCGACATCCTCGCCGAGCTGGAGAAGCCCGGCCGCGACCCGCGGCCGGAGTTCCGGACCGCGACGTTCGTCGAGGGGGTGGAGAAGATCAGCGACCTGACGCCGGGGATGCTGCTGGAGGGCGTGGTCACCAACGTGGCCGCCTTCGGGGCGTTCGTCGACGTGGGCGTGCACCAGGACGGGCTGGTGCACGTGTCGGCGATGTCGCACACCTTCGTCAAGGACCCGCGGGACGTGGTGAAGTCCGGCGACGTGGTCCGGGTCAAGGTGCTCGACGTGGACGTGCCGCGCAAGCGCATCTCGCTGACCCTGCGGCTGGAGGATGAGGCACCGGCCGGCGGTGGCCGCCCGTCCGACGACGGCCGGCGGGAGCGCGGCGGGCAGGGCGGCGGTGGTCCGCGGGGCGGCCAGGGCGGCACGCCGCGAGGGGACCGGAGCGGTTCGCGGGGCGGGCAGCAGCAGCGCGGGGGCCGAGACGGCGGGGCTCCGGCGAGCGGCGCCATGGCGGACGCCCTGCGCCGGGCCGGTCTGGCCTGACGGCCGGCGGCCCGGGACCCCCCGTGGCTCCCGGGCCGCCGACTCAGTTGCCGTCGACCGCGGACGGGTTCTCGGCCAGCCAGGCGTCCATCCGGTCGTTCTTGACCGCATCGAAGAGCTTCGCCGACGCGGGCAGGTCCGGAAAGATCACACTCTGGTCGCCGACCGTGCCCACCCCGGATGTGGGGCTCGTCAGCATGGTGACCTTGTCGGAGCGGATCTGACGCAGGCCCCACACGGTGTCGGACAACGCCAGGTCCCGGTCCACCTGCACCGCACCGGCGGTGGCCCGCAGGAAGTCATTGAGCTGGCCGGGGTCGGCCAGCACACCCTTCCGGCCGGCCTCCCGCATGACCGCGGCGACGATCGCCTGCTGGTGCCGCATCCGGCTGTAGTCGCCGTCGGCGAACTGCTTGCGCTGCCGGGCGTAGTCCAGCGCCAGGGCACGGTCCATGTGGTGCATGCCCGGTTTCAGCAGCCCGCCGGGGGCCAGCTCCGACACGAACGGCTTGTCGACGCTGACCTCCACCCCGCCGAGGACGTCGATCACCTTGCCGAAACCCGCGAAGTCCACCACGACGACGTGGTCGACGCGCACCCGGGTGAACTGCTCGATGGTGCGGACCAGCAGCGGCTCCCCGCCCCAAGCGTACGCCGCGTTGATCTTGGCTTTCCGCGGCCCGCCGCCGTCTTCGGGCAACGACTGCGGGATCGTGGTCCAGGTGTCCCGCGGGATCGAGATCAGCTGGGCCCGGTCCCGACTGCGCGGAATGTGGACCACCATGATGGTGTCGGTGCGCGAGACGCTGTCGCCCGGCTCGGTCTTGTCCGTGCCGACCACCAGAAAGTTGAGCGCCGAGGCCGCCGCGCGCACCGGCCGCTGCTCGTCCGGCAGACCCCGGAACGCGTCGACCCGCTTGACCTCGTGCTCCACCGACCGCAGGTACAGCCAGCCGGCGAGGCCACCGCCGCCGATCAGCAGGAGCACCAGGATCGCGAGCACGGCGACCAGTTGCGCCCACGGGCGCCGCGGCCACCACCGGCGGCGGCGTCTGCCCGGACCGGCACCATGGCCGTTCGGATCCCAAGGTGACCGTCGCGCCGCGGACGTCTCGTCCACATGAACCTGCCCCGCCATGGAAGCGGACATTACGCCATCTGCACCGCGTATCATGGCCAATTGGCGCACATGTCGCCGTCATTCCGGCGCGTACCGTTGGGGTCCATGGACGACGGCGCACTCGCCTGGCGTGAACAACGGGAGCAGGCGCTACGGGCGCATGCGGCCGCGGACGAGCGGCGCCGCGCCGACGAGGCGGCGGAGGCCGCCCGGCTGGTGGCCTGGTTCGCGGCCGAGGCGGACCGGCGTGGCCTGCGCCGCGAGCGGCTCATGGTCCAGCCGTACGACGGCGGCGGGCGGTATCGCAGCCGACTCACCGGGTGGTACGTCGACAGGGCCCGGAGCCGAGCCGTCGACGCGCGGGGAAACTTCTACCTGTTGGGTGTCCCGCCCAGCCTCCGGGCACGCCTGTTCGGCGCGGACCCACAGCCGCAGCCCGCGCCGCTGACAGTGGGAAGAGGCGGACGTGATGGGGAGTCGGTCCCACTGCGCGAGTTGCTCAGCCGCCGACTGGCTGCCGGCGACGACTGGCCCTGACCGGGCCATTGCCCAGGGGCGGACGGCGCCCACCCGAAACCGGACCGTGACGAGCCCGACTCGGTGCTCGTATCATGCCCATTAGGGGATTTACTGACTGTCATCCTGATATAACCCTGAGGTGAGTTTGTCGCGCGGGAGGATGACAGCCGAATGCCGGCACACGGGCAAACCGCGCCACCCGCACGAATCCCGACCGGTGGCGACGCGATGAGCGGGCGGATCCACCTCTCCGCTCCCGACATCGGACCGCTCGAGGAGTCCTACGTCGTTCGCGCCCTGCGGTCGGGCTGGGCTGCGCCGGCGGGACCGGATCTCGACGCGTTCGAGCGCGAGATCAGCGAGCGGACCGGCAGACGCGCCGCGGTGGCTCTCAGCTCCGGCACCGCCGCGCTGCACCTGGCATTGCTGGCGGCCGGCGTGGGCCCGGACACCGTGGTGGTCGTGCCCACCCTGACCTTCGTCGCCACCGCGAACGCTGTCCGCTACACCGGGGCCGAGCCGGTCTTCGTCGACTGCGATCCGCAAACCGGCAACATCGACGTGGCGCTGGTCGAGCAGGTGCTCGCGGGTCGCCGGCGGGTCGCCGCCGTCGTGCCCGTGGACATGTTCGGGTGCTGTGTCGACTACAGCGCGCTACTGCCGCTGTGCGCGGCGGTCAGCGTGCCCGTCGTCGAGGACGCGGCCGAGTCGCTCGGCGCCAGCCACCAGGGCCGACCGGCCGGCTCCTTCGGATTGGCGGCCGCGCTCTCCTTCAACGGCAACAAGATCATCACCACCTCTGGCGGCGGAATGCTGCTCTCCGACGACCTCGACCTCGTCCGCCGCTGCCGCTACCTCGCCTCCCAGGCGCGCCAGCCGGCGCACCACTACGAGCACACCGAGACGGGATACAACTACCGACTGAGCAATCTGCTCGCCGCCCTCGGTCGCGCTCAGCTCCGTCGACTCGACGAGATGATCGCCCGACGCCGACGCCTTCGGGACCGGTACGCCAAGATCTTTGCCGGAATTCCCGGCGTACGACTGCTCGCCGACGCCGACCCCGGGGCCAACTCCTGGCTCACGGTGATCGTGGTGGATCCCGAAGAAGCCGGGTGGCGCGCCCGGGACCTGGCCGACCACCTGGGCCGGGCGAACGTCGAGACCCGGCCGGTGTGGAAGCCCATGCACCTCCAACCCGCCTTCCACGGCTCATCAGCCGTCCTGACCGGCAATGCCGAACGACTCTTCGCCCAAGGGCTGACCCTGCCCAGCGGATCGTGTCTCACCGATGCCCAGGTCGACCAGCTCACGGCCCGGATCGAAAACTTCCTGGACGGTCGGTGATGGTTCGCTTCCTCGACGGGCCCGGCGGAGGCGCACCGGAGACCTACCCGGATGTGTACTTCACGCCCGGCTACGGTGCCGCAGTCGCCGCCGCCGACGGCGGCACCTGGCACCTCGCGTACGCGCCGGGCCGGTTGATGGCGCCCTACCTCGTCCAGCCGCTCGCCGGCGGCCTGCACGACGCGCAGAGCCCGTACGGCTACTCCGGCTTGCACGTCGAAACCGGGTGCCCCGCGGACGAGCTGGCCCGGTGCTGGTCGGAGACCGTGGGGCAATGGAGGAACCTCGGACTGGTCAGCATGTTCCTCCGCTTCTCCCCACTGGACATGGCGTCGGTGGCGGCGGCCCGGACGCTCGGCGCGATCACGATGATCCGCCGGGCCGACACCGTCGCCGTCGCCGTGCATCAGGGCGCGCAGGCTGTCTGGGATGGCATGGCGGGACGATGCCGCACGGCGGTCCGAAAGGCACTACGTAGCGGGTTGGAGGCATCGATACGCCGGGCCGACGGCGACGACCTGACCGCCGCGTCCTCGTTCCGGACGTTGTACGAGCGGACCATGGAACGGGTGGGAAGCGACCCCAGGTACGTCTTTCCCGACCGCTACTACCGCTTGTTGCACCTCGACCTGGGCAAGTCCCTCCTCGTTGCTGAGGTGCACGACCCCGACGGTGTGGTGGTCGCCTCGGCGCTGTTCATGCGCCACGGCGACCGGATGCACTACCACCTGGCCGGCTCGGACGTCTCCGCCGCGCGCAGCGGCGCCAACAACCTGCTGCTCTGGACAGTGTTCGAGTGGGCGGCGGGCCACGGTTGTGCCACGGTCCACCTGGGCGGCGGCGTACGACCCGACGACAGCCTGTTCCAGTTCAAGAAGTCCTTCGGTGGAGTCCGCACCGAGTTCTGGACGGCATCCGTGGTCATCGACCCGGCCCGGTACGACGCGCTGGTTCGTCAGCGGGCCGTGGAACTCCACCGGCCGGCCGACGAACTGCGCCGTTCCGGGTTCTTTCCCGCCTACCGACTGCCGGCGCCGCCGGCAACCGCTTGAACGGCCTTGCGGCCCGCCACGTTTCCGCGCGCAGCCCCGTCCCCCGAGCGGGACCGCAGGGTGCGACAGAACAGCCGATCACCAGGGAGTACGCCGTGACCGCCAACCTGATCCGCTACGACGGAGTCAAGCGAGGAGTCGACGTCCTGATCGCCGGGCTCGGGCTGCTGCTGCTGTCGCCGGTCATGCTCGGCGTGGCTGTCGCCGTCCGGTGCGCGCTGGGCCGGCCGGTCATTTTCCGCCAGACCAGGCCCGGCCTCAGCGGCAGGCTGTTCGAGCTGCGGAAGTTCCGGACAATGCATCCTCCGGGCCGCAGCCGGGCCACCGACACCGAGCGGCTGACCAGCTTCGGTCGTTGGCTGCGGGCCTCCAGTCTCGATGAACTGCCGACACTGTGGAACGTTCTGCGGGGGGACATGAGTCTCGTGGGCCCCCGTCCCCTGCTGGTCGAGTACCTCGACCGGTACACGCCGGAGCAGGCCCGGCGCCACGAGGTGCGGCCGGGCATCACCGGGCTGGCGCAGGTGAACGGCCGCAACGCCCTGAGCTGGGAGGAGAAGTTCGCCTACGACGTGCGCTACGTCGATACCCGATCTCTCCGCCTCGACCTGCGCATTCTGCTCCGAACAGTGATCAAGGTGCTGCGCCGCGAGGGCATCTCGGCGGACGGTCACGCCACCGCGCCCCCGTTCCTGGGAACTGCGCAGTCCCGCCCGGATCACCTACCGGGTCTCCAGCGAGCGGCCCGCTGACCATTGGCTGGGCTGCCACGGCTCCTGCCGTCCGCGGAAGACAAGGAGGAGGCATGCTCGTTCGGCTGTCCGGCCTCCGGGAGCTGACGCCACGGACGGTGGAGATCCGAGTGACACAGGGGGCGGACGGGTGACGGAGGTACCGACGGCAGCCGAGGTCCGGACGTCGGAGCCCGAACACCCACCGGTGGCCGCGGCCGTGGACCGAACCGGACTTCGCACCCGACTCCTCAGAACCACGACGTTCAACCTCGCCGCGGCCGCGGCCAACGTACTGAGCGGAGTGGTCATCGCACGGGCGCTCGGGCCCACCGACCGCGGCGCGTACGCCGCGATCATCGCCTGGTTCGGGGTGGTGCTGATCGTCGGTGAGCTCGGGCAGACGGCCGCCACGACCTTCTTCGTCGCCCGCGACCCGGACCGCGCCCGGGACTACGTCGCGACCTGCCGAACGGTGATGGTCGTGGCGGGCCTGGCCGGGCTGGCGCTCGGGTGGCTCGTGGCACCGTGGCTCGCCCAGGGCCAGGACGGAACGGTGGTCACCGGTTACCGACTGATGTTCACGGTGTGCATGGTGTCGTTCATCGGGGCTGGTTACGTCTTCGGTCTCCAAGCCAGCCACATCGGCAGATGGAACGTGGTGCGGCTCTACCAGCCGGTGGCGTTCCTCATCGTGGTCGTCCCCCTGGCTGCCGTCGGGCGGCTCACGCTGATCAATGCTCTGATCGCGCTGTCGGCCACGATGACCACCCAGGCTGTCCTCGCCTACCTGCTGGCCCGCCGGATGATGCTGGCCGGCGGCCGTTTCCGTGGCCGCCTGGTCGGTCGCATGGCTCGCTTCGGCCTGAGTCACCTCGCCTCAACCGTGCCGGGCGTGGTCGCCGTCCGGCTGGACCAGCTGGTGCTATCCGTCGCGGTCGCCCCGGCCGTGCTGGGCAACTACGCGATCGCCACCTCACTCACCGCCATGGCCCAGCCGGTGGCTGCGGCGTTGGGCGCGGTAGCCTTTCCCCTGCTGGCGTCCCGAAAGCTCAGCCCGCGGCTGGCCACCCGACTGCACCGTCGCAGTATCCTGGCGAGCCTGGTCGCTGCGGGTCTGCTCCTGGTTCCCCTGGCGGTCGGCGCCCCCTGGTTCATCCCGGCGATCTTCGGCGACGCCTTCCGGTCCGCCGTCCCGCTGGTCGCCCTGCTGCTACCTGCCGGTCTCTGCCTCGCCGGCACCGCCGTCTGCGGTGACGTCCTGCGCGGCTACGGCCGTCCGCTGGCGGTCGCCCGCACCCAGGTGGCCGCCGCCGCGGTGAACATCGCACTGCTGGCCGTGCTGGTTCCCCGTCTCGGCGTGGCCGGAGCGGCGCTCGCCGCGAGCGCTGCCGCGGCCCTCGCGCTCGGACTCATGCTCCTTCAACTCCGCGGCCTGACCTCCGGTCGGAAACGACAGGGCGGCAGGACCATCCCGGGACAGGAGACCAAGCCCGGCGACGAGCCGGACGGCGCGGCGCCGGAGACGCCCGCCACCGTCACCGCGCGGATCGACGGATCGTTGAACCGGCGGTGATCGTCGTCAACAGCGGACCCAGTCCAGAAGGTCCGTCATCGACCAGCGCCGGCGTCACCGGGGCCAGCCGTGGACACTCCACCGACCTGGCGGGTGGCCGGCCAGCCGCATGACGACGAGGCGGAATTATGGATGAAGGAGACGGAGCGCAGTGCGGATCGGCATCATAGGGCCCCCGGGTTCCGACACCTTCGCCGACAACATCGCAGCGACCCTGCCCCGCATGGGACACGAGGTGGTCCTCCTGGGCTCGACCTATGCCCGACGGGGCGGGTTCCTCTGGAAGGAGGTTGCCGCGACAGCGCTGCGGGCCTCACGGCGCGTCGAGGCGCAGGCACAGCGGCACCTGGCGCGACGGGCTCTTGAGCATGATTGCGATGCCGTCATCTCCACCGACTCCAACCTCACGCCGAGAACGGTCGGCGAGCTACGGCGCAACAAGGTGCCGGTGGGGCTCTGGTTTCCCGACTGTGTGGCAAACATCGGTCGGCAACGCATGCTGGCCGCACCCTACACTGCGCTTTTCTTCAAGGACCCGCTGCTCGTTCGACGCCTGGTCGACGTGCTCGGCGCTCCGGCGTACTACCTCCCCGAAGCCTGCAACCCGCAGATACACCGGCCGATCGGCGAGCCCGGCTCAGCGCGCAGGATCGTCGTCGTCGGCAACACCTATCCCAGCCGGATGATGCTGCTCCGACGGCTGCTCGAGGCGGACGTCCCCCTCGCCGTCTACGGCGCGCCGCCGGCTCGCGACGTCGCCAGGGTGCTGCCGCCGGGCATCCATCAGGGGTATCCCGTCTTCGGTGAGGCCAAGTCGCAGATCTTCCGGACCGCGGCCGGGGTCCTGAACAACCTCCATCCAGCGGAGATGCGGAGCGTCAACTGCCGGCTCTTCGAGGCCACGGCCGCTGGCGCCGCAGTGCTGTGCGAGCAGCGGGAGGTCCTTTCGGACCTGTACGAGCCGGACCGGGAGGTGTTGCCGTTCACGACGTTCGCCGAACTTCTCGAAGGGGTGAGGGAACTGCTCGACGTTCCGCACCGGACCGCCGAGGTCGGCGACGCCGCGAGCAAGCGGGCCCACTCCGAGCACACCTACGAGAACCGGCTGCCGATCATTCTCGATCGACTGTCGTAGACGCCGGCTCCGGCGCAGCAGCGGGACTCGTTGGCGCCACTCAGCCCGCCCAGGTTGCCCGAGCCGCCGGAGGAACCATGTCGGTCCCCCGCCGCGGGCCGAAGGCCCCGCGCTGGCCATCACCGGTTGTCCGGCTGGTCGGCGGCGACTGCCCTGCCACTGGTCGGCGCGCCGCTCCCGGCGCCCAGGTGTCCTGCCCACGCAGAAGCCTTCCGGCCAGTCGGGCAGCCCACACGAGCACGATGAGCGTTAGTACGCCCCGCAGCGTGGTGACGAACGTGGGCGGGCCGGTCTCGTAGAACAGTGCGCACTGCGCGAATCCCATGCCCAGCAGGAGGCGAGCGGCGGAGGCCGTGGCGGTGACCAGCAGGTCGACCCCGGCGAACACCAGGCCGAGCAGAATCACCAGCACCATGAGGCCCGGCACACCGAAGTAGCCGAGCATCGGACCGAGCATGCCGGGGAGGTAGTCGATCGACGGGTCCAGCCTGAAGTGCAGGTTGAGGTAGGTCTCCTCGTTCCGCGCTTCCACGCTCCGCTCCAACTTGCCCTTGTCGATGAAGCTCGGGACGCCGAGGAGCAGGTTGTTCCACATCGTGACCAGCCCTACCGGCTGCACCCCGTCCTGCAGCCGGTCATGGACGAGCGCACCGAAGGTGTTGCCGTCGAACCGGTAGACGCTGTCCTCGAGGATCGCTTCCTGACTCTGCCTGGACGAAAGCGCCAGAACGCCGTCCACCAGGCCCTCGACCCGAGCGGCCCCACGGTCCGGCAGGAACGCGTCGCGCCCGACGGCGCCGCGGGCGGCGGATAGCGAGATCGCGAGGAACGCCACCAGCAACGCGGCACCGACCAACTGCCGACGGGGCAGTCGCACGCCGGCGAGCGCGGCCCCGTACAGCGAGAGGACCGCGCTGACGAGCATGGTGGATCTCGATCCTGCGACGATGAGACATCCACCCTGGATCAGAAGAAGAGGCAGCGCCCAGCGGCGGCCGTATCGCACGAGAGCAACGGCGCCGACGAGCCCGGCGACGGTGACGAGGAACTGACTGACCAGACCGGAGACGAGATAGTCACCTTCGCTGGACGGGGCCTGCCCGTAGAGCGTCGGTGCGGCCAGTCCGAAGCCCGAGACGGTGACGCCGCCCAGCAGCACGGCGAGCAGCAGCAGCCAGCGCAGCCGAAGTCCCTCGATGTACGAGCTGGTGCCGTCGGCCTCGCGCGCGCGCTGCCCCTTCGGGAGGCGATGGAGACAGATTCCGCCGTACACGAGTGCGTACAGCAGGATCGCCACCGACACCGTGAGTGTCCACGAGTCGATGGCATCCTGGCCGACGATCTGCCGGTACCCGTTCCGCCCCGGCCAGATCCACTGCACGATCTCGGTGACACCGTGGAAGAGGACCGCCATCAGCAGCAACAGGCCACCGACGCGGGTGAGCCACTGCCCGTTGATCGCCCGGTGGGTGAACCACACGGCCACCCCCTGGAGGATGATTCCCGCCAGGACAGACGTCGTCATGTCACCCACCCCTACCTCGTCCAAGCTGCCACCGCCGATCCGCCATCATCGGGGCGAACGGCGGCGCCCTACCACCAACGTCGGCGGCGCAGGCCGGTGACGGCTGGTGCCCGCAAATCACCCGCTCTGCTTCATTTTTCCGGATTTCCCTTTTGCGGAGTCTGTTCGGTCAACGCAGTAGTCGCCTGCTCGAGCACGTTCCCGGACGGCACCTGCTGCCGCCAGGCCCGGTACGCCCTCTCCGCCTGCTGCCGTTCCCGGAACCGATCCAGCGGCGACCGCCGGGACAACGCCTCCAGCTCCGCTGTCAACCGGGCAACCGTCAACGGACGTACGATCACTCCGCTCGCCGCTTCGATCAGGGCACTCCACGGGGTGGCGTCGGAGCAGACGACCGGGCAGGAAGCGGAAAGACTCTCCAGAATGACGTGCCCGAAGTTCTCGCCGAGGGTCGGGAAGAGGAATGCGTCGTACTCGTTGAACGTGGGTCGCACCAGTTCCGGTGCGAGTTCCCCGCGGTAGCGCACCCGGACGCAGGAGGGCAGTTCCGCGATCAGCCGTTGGCAGTCGGCCCAGTACCGGCTGTCCTCCAGCGGCCCGAAGATGTCGAACTCCACCGGCCGGCGCAGCGGACGCAGTGCTGTCAGGGCCAGCGTCAGGTTCTTCATCGGCGAGAGCCGGCCGATGAACACGAGACGCAGGGGTCCGGGGCGGGGGCCGACGGGTGGGACGGGCCGGGCCGGCGCGATGCCCTCGCTGCCCCTGACGAGTACCCGAGCCCAGGGAAATGTCTCGAGGACGTGGGTCCGTTCGAGGTCGCTGGACGCGTGCCACCGGACGTCGAGCCGCTTCAGGACCCGGGACCAGACGCGGAGGAAGATCTGCTTCTTGCGTCGCTTCACCCCGAGCGCGCCGGGAGACAGCTCTCCACGCGGGGCGATCAGTACCGCGGACACGGACAGCAGACCGGCTGCGAGGGCCGAGATCGGCACCAGGGAGTAGGGCGACCACAAGCTGTTGAGGTAGAGGAGGTCGATTCGCTGCGCCCGGACCCGGCGCAGTAGCCGTACCCAACTTCGCGGGCTGCGCGCGGCGAGGTAGAAGACCGCGGCCCGCTCGCCGCGTCGGACACAGGTGCTGGTGAGGCCCGGATACGGGTCGGACGAGCCGAGATCGCGATCACTTGTTATCAGCAGCAGCTCGATGTGCCCGGGGAGGGTGTCGAGGACGTTGGCCACCGACTTCACCGGACCGCCGCCACGGAAACCTGGCTCGAAGACCCCGCAGGTGGCCAGGACGCGGTACGTCGTGGGTACGTCGTTCAGCGTGTCGGGAGCATCTGCCGACGAGGCGGCCGGAAGCGAAGCCATTCGAATCACCCCTCCGACGCGGTCCCGGGTAGGTGCGCCACCGCGCTGGTCCGGCCCGCCGGGGGGAGGAGATCGTCGTAGATCGCCAGGATGTCCCGCAGGGCGACCTGAGTGGAAAACCGCTGCACCGCCCGATCGCGGCCCCGTTGCCCGAGCTCACCCCCGGCGCCGTTCAACACGCTTCGGGTGCGCGCCGCGAGCGCGGCCGGTACGCCACCGGCCGGCTCCATGGGGACCAACCAACCGGTCGACGCGTTCACCACCGACTCGCAGGCGCCGGCGCTGGCTGTGGACACCACCGGCAGACCGCAGGCCATCGCCTCGATGACCGACAGGCCCAGCCCCTCCTCGTGGGATGCCTGGAGGAACACCGAAGCCCCCTGGTAGAGGGCGACCAGATCGGCGGGAGCGACGTCGGGCCGGACCACCACGCGGTCGGCCAGACCCAGGCGGCCGATGAGAGCGACGAGCTCCGCGGGCAGCCGGCCGGTACCGGCCATCACCAGGGCCGGCGTTCCGGGGTTCTCCCGGACCAGCATGGCGTAGGCCTCGATCAGGCGATCCAGGCCCTTCCGGGGGTCCGCCAGCCGGCACAGCGAGAGCAGGTAGCCGTCGGCGCTCCAGCCGGCCGGGCCGGGCGCGAAGCGGTCCGTGTCGATTCCCGGAAAGGCGAGGGTGACCCTCACGGCCCCGAGCGAGCGCGCGAGCGCCGCCATCCGCTCGTTCTCCACGAGCACGACACCGACCTGTTGAAGCGCCCTTCGCTCCAGCACCGACACGCCGGCGGTCATCAGACGTCGCCAGCAGCCGGAGACGCCGCCGACCTCGGCGAAAAGGGCGGTGCGTTCCCAGGAGGCCATGGTCGCCACCTGCAGCACGACGGGAACTCCGAGACCGGTGGCGACCCTGGCCCATGCCGGCCCCCCGCACACCACCTGTACGAGGTCGTACTGGGACAGGATCCGGGACAGCTCCCGGCGGGGCCGGTAACGCATCCACTCCACCTCGGCCGCGTTGGCACCCCAGTGCCAGCACGAGGAATCCTCCAGCGGCTCGCAGAGGCTCTTCCGCAGCCAGGTCGTCGGGCTGACCAGCCGCCGGCTGGACGGGTCGCGGCTCCAACTGGCGAGGTCGTGCACGTCGACCTGGTAACCACCGGTCTGGATGAGCGCCCCGCGCAGCCACCGGGCGATGGTGCGGACTCCTCCCCCTCGATGGAAGCCGTGCGTGACGAGGGCGATCCTCCGCTGCCTGGACAACCCGCCCACCGGTTCCGTCAGACCGCGCTCCAGTTGCACCTCGAGCGCCGTGCGAAACCTCGCGAGCGAGGGCACCGGCCCCGTCATCCTCGTCATGATGTGAGCAACGAGGAGCGCGTCCCTCGGTCACGAAACGGCACAACAGTCATATATGGAACGGGCTGCTACCCGCGCGCTGCGGACACCGGTCGGCGCTGCGTCTGTTCGACGGCATGCCGGCGCTCTCGACGAGCGACGAAGACGAGGTTCTGGGTGACGACATGGCCGCGCAACTGGCCCGTCTCCGCCGCGAGGGCGACCTTCCAGGCCGCGCTGATCGGCCACCAGACCGCGGACCGCAGCAGGCTGGCGAAGCCGTGCACCGCGGGCGGGCAGGCGGAGACGGCGACCGAACCGAAGCCCGCCGCCGAGGCGAGCTGGGCCACGCTTCGGCACGTGAACCAGGTCCGGTGGGTGATGTCGCCGTACATGACGTGGCCGCCCGTCGGGCTGACCGCGTTCGGGACTCGGGCCAGGAACACGCCGCCCGGTCGCAGCGCAGCCAGGACCTCGTCGAACGTCCGCAGCAGGTCGTCCCGGGAGAGGTGCTCCAGCAGGTCGGTGGCGACAATGGCGTCCCAGCTCTCCGCCTCCGCTCGCAGCGGACCGTGGAAGTCACCGAGGCGGACCCGGTCCACCCCCTTCGAGTGAGCCACTGCCACCTGCTCGGCACTGATGTCGATACCGTACGCATCGATACCGTCGGCGAGCATGAGTTCCACCAGGTCGCCTTGGCCGCAGCCGATGTCGAGCACGCGGCACGGGCGTCCAGAACTCCGCCGCAGGTACGGCCGGATGTCCCTGCGGTACGCGAGCGCGCAGGCCCGGCGATCGCTCGGTCCCGCGTGATCAGAGGTGTACGTCTGGTAGAACCGACTCTCCCCGTACGCCGACGACCTGTCCACCGTCCACCACCGTCCTGGGTCACCGCGAGTCCACGACCCGGGACGACCTCGCCGTCCCACTGCGATTCGACCTGAATGTGACAGTATCAACGTAGGTGGCCATACGTGAACAAATGGCATGATTGCTATCGCAGGGTGTGGACGGTGTCCGCACTCGTCACCGTCAAGGTCTTGCCGGTGCGGTGTCGTACAGGGCCCACCGGGTGGTTGCTGAAAGCCGCCGGAGCATCGGCCGTTCGTCCAGCACCTCCCGGTGCAACGGGTTGCCGTAGATCACGAAGAACCGCCGGGGCGACTCCTTCAGCGACCGTTCGACATTGTCGACGACGACGCGCAGCGTCGCCGCACCGAAGGGGTTGAAGAGAAACAGCACGGTGGCTCGGGACGGCAGGGTGAACTTCGCCGCGTCATCGTGGTGGACCGCGATGACTCCGGCTTGCTCGGGCCGGCGGGCCTCGAACGACCGCACATTGCGCCGGCTCATCTCGATCAGGTCGCGGTTCAACTCCACCCCGACCACCTCGCCGAACCCGTGCTCAGCGGCCAGCAGCAGCGGAAGACCCTTGCCTGACCCGAGGTCGACGAAGGCGAAGTCCGCCGGCGAGCCGAGCGGCAGGCGCCTCAGGATTCGCCGGAACTGGTGGGGGGCCATCGCCTCATACCGGGTGCCGTCGGCATGGGCGGCTGCGGACCGCATGGCAGCGGTGACCCCGGTCCGGCCGGTCGTCTCGATGCCCAGGCGGCGGTCGAACCGGCGATGCCGAACGTTGTTCGCCGGGCGCATGGCCCCCTCGACGCCCCACCGAACCGCGAATCTGATCGCAGCGCCCGAGCCGTCCCGGCGATACGTCCGGCGTAATCCGTCGTGCAGGTTCGCTCGCTTCTCGCTGATCGCTCGCAGCAGGTTGATCGGCCGACTCACGATGCATCCCTTCCGCCCGCCACCGGGGCGATCCAATGGCCTCCTCGCCGGTCGGCGGGCGGTGGGACTCCGCGAGATCACGAATCCGCCGCCGTTCGCCGCCGCTGCCGAAGGTTCAACGGGAAGGAACACGGAGCGTTACGTCGCGCCCGAGTCATCGGGGTTCGCGTGCTCAGACCCGGATGCCGGCCCAGGCGTGGTGTCGGCGGACGGTGGAGAGGATGAACTCGACGACCCGGCGGGAGGTGTCGGGCACGAGGTAGTCCGCCGGACAGGGCACCCCGTGCGCCGCTACCTGGTCGACCGCCACGCGGACCGCCTCCACCACTCCGTGCGGGTCCAGACCGGTCATGATGATCCCGCCGGCGTCGAGGGCCTCGGGCCGTTCGATGGACTCCCGCAGGGTCACCGCCGCGAAGCCGAGGATCGCCGCCTCCTCGCTGACGGTGCCGCTGTCCGACAGCGTGCAGCGTGCGGCGCTCTGCAGGCGTACGTAGTCGAACAGTCCGAACGGCTCGTGGAAGGCGACGCCCTCCAGCGCGGTGTCATCGACGGCCAGCCCCTCGAGCGCCTTGCGGGTACGGGGATGCGTGGACACCAGCAGCGGCAGGCCCCACTCGTCGCGTACCGCCCGCAGGCAGTCAAGCAGGCGGCGCAGCCGGTCCGGGCGGTCCACGTTCTCCTCCCGGTGCGCGCTGACCACAAAGTACCCGCCCGGCCGCAGTTCGAGGTGGTCGAGAACGGTGGAGCGGGCGATGTCGCCCCGGTGGTACTCCAGGACCTCCCGCATGGGCGAGCCGGTGTGCAGGATGCGGCGCGGGTGCAGGCCCTCGGCGAGGAGGTTGCGTCGGGCGTGCTCCGTGTAGACCAGGTTGAAGTCGGCGACGTGGTCGACGAGACACCGGTTGGTTTCCTCCGGCACGTTCAGGTCGAAACACCGGTTGCCCGCCTCCATGTGGTAGACCGGCACCCGCATTCGGCGGGCCATCAGCGCGGCTATGGAGCTGTTGGTGTCACCGAGTACCAGGAGGGCTTCCGGCCGAAGTTCCCGGATCGCATCCTCCACACCGACCAGCACCCCGCCGAGGACCCGCCCGAGGGATGTGGTGTCCACGTGCAGGAACCGGTCGGGCCGGCGGATCCGAAGATCACGGAAGAACACGTCCGACAGGGCCGGATCCCAGTTCTGCCCGGAGTGGACGAGGACGTGGTCGACCGTGCGGTCGAGCACGTCGATCACCCGGGACAGCCGGATGATCTCCGGCCGTGTCCCCACCACCGTCATTACCCGCGTCATCGCACATCGTCCTCTCCGGCCGGTTGACCGGTGTCGGCCCGCCCCCACCAGTCGTTGACCCAACGAACCGGGCGATCCGCGAGACACGTCACGTCTGCGCGGTAAACGGCCGACCTTAGTAAGAGTCGACCCGCTTATCGACTTCTTTCGGCATTATCGGCCTTTTAGGTGATTAGCGGGGCGTATGGTGACCTGCGACAAGAGGCCGAGGAGACCCCGTTGCGCGACGGGGATGGGCAGGAGGAAGACGTGACGTCCTCGCTTTCGGACCGACGCTTTCTGATCACCGGCGGGACGGGGTCCTTCGGACAGACCATGGCCGGACGGCTGCTCGACGCCGGCGCGGCCGAGGTGCGCGTCCTGAGTCGTGACGAGGCGAAGCAGGACGCCATGCGCCTGCGCCTGCGCGACCAGCGGGTCCGCTTTTACGTCGGCGACGTGCGCGACCCGGACAGCGTGACCAAGGCCTCGCGAGGCGTGGAGTACGTGTTCCACGCCGCCGCGCTCAAGCAGGTCCCGTCCTGCGAGTTCTTTCCGTTGGAAGCGGTCCGGACGAACGTGCTCGGCAGCGCGAACGTGGTCGACGCCTGCGAGCGCAACGGCGTCGAGTGCCTGGTGCTGCTCAGCACCGACAAGGCCGTCCGTCCGGTCAACGCCATGGGCATGACCAAGGGACTGATGGAGAAGGTGGCCCAGGCCCAGGCCCGCAACAACCCGGCCGCCCGGACGCGGGTCTGCTGTGTCCGGTACGGCAACGTCATGTGCTCGCGAGGTTCGGTGATCCCCCTCTTCCTGGAGCAGATCAGGAACGACATCCCACCCACGGTGACCGTACCGACCATGACGCGCTTCCTCATGTCGCTGTCCGAGTCGGTGGAGCTGGTGGAGCACGCCTTCCGGAACGGCCAGCCGGGCGACGTCTTCATCCGTCGGGCGGACGCCTGCACCATCGGCGACCTGGCCATCGCGCTCTGCGGGCTCCTCGACGCGCCTCCCAAGATCGACGTGCTGGGCATCCGGCACGGGGAGAAGCTCTACGAGACGCTCGCGACCCGCGAGGAACTGGCGCGTGCGGAGGACTTCGGGAAGTTCCTCCGGGTTCCGGTCGACAGCCGCGACCTCAACTACTCGCTCTACTTCGAAGAGGGCGACACCAGCAGTGAACACAGCTCCGACTACAACTCGCACAACGCCCGCCGGCTCGACGTACCCGAGATCATGTCCCTGCTGCTGACCCTGCCCGAGGTACGAGCGGCGGTGGAGGAGGCGCGGGGACGACGGGGCGAAACGGCCGGCGTCGCGAACGCCCGCGGAGCGTGAGCGACGCGATGAGGAACTCGGACAACGTGCTGGAGCGGCCCACCCGGGTGGCTTTCGTCACCCAGTGGTTCCCGCCGGAGCCGGCCGCCATACCGCTCGGGCTCGCCCGTGCCCTGCGGAACCAAGGGCTGGACGTGGGCGTGCTGACGGGCGTGCCGAACTACCCGACCGGCCGGGTGACCCCGGGCTACTCCGCCTGGCGACGGAGCAGCGAGACGCGGGACGGCTTCCCGATCCGCCGTACCCCGCTGTATCCCAGCCACGACCAGTCCGCCCTCCGGCGAGCAACCAACTACCTGAGCTACGCGGCCTCGTCCACCCTGCTCGGCGGACCGATGCTCCGGTCCGCCGACGTCGCCCTCGTGTACTCCTCGCCGGCGACCGCTGCCACGGCCGCCATCGCGGCCCGCCGGCGCTGGGGCCTGCCGTACGTGCTGATGGTCATGGACCTCTGGCCCGACTCGATCTTCTCCACCGGATTCTTCGACCCGGGGCGGGGCCGGCGGATCGCCGAGGGGACGCTGCACTGGTTCACCGACCGGACCTACCGGCTCGCCGCTCACGTGACCGTCACCTGCCCCGGCATGAGGGAGGTGCTGATCGCGCGCGGCGTACCGCCCGAGAAGGTTTCGGTGATCTACAACTGGGCTGACGAGAAACTGATGCAGCCGACCGAACCCGACCCCCGGCTCCGCGCCGAGCTGGGACTGACCGACGGGTTCGTCGTCATGTACGGCGGCAACGTCGGCGCGGCGCAGGGTCTTGACGTGGCGGTCCGGGCCATGGCGAAGCTGCGCGACCTTCCGGACGTGCACCTTGTGCTGGTCGGGGAAGGCATCGAACGTCCGGTCCTGCGGTCCCTGGTGGACAAGCTCGAGCTGCGTACCGTGCACTTCGTGGACCGGGTCGCACCGGACCGGATGGCGGCCTTCATGGCGGCGGCGGACCTCCAACTCGTGTCGCTCGCCGACGAACCGCTGTTCCAGATCACCATGCCGAGCAAGGTCCAGTCCATCATGGCGTGCGGGCAGCCCCTGCTGGTCTGCGCCCCGGGGGACGCGGCGCGGGTGGTCGAGGACGCCAGCGCGGGTTTCACCACCCCGCCGGGCGACCCCGCCGCGCTGGCCCGTGTCATCCGGCACGCCCGTGGGGTGCCCCGCCCGGATCTGATCGCGATGGGGCGCAACGGGCGCAACCACTACCTGCGGGTCATGAGCGAGGAGATCAACTCACTGCGCCTGGCCGGCCTGCTGGCCGCCGCTGCCCAGCACGGTGTACGGGTCGGAACCGGGAGGCACCGATGACCCGACGGGTACTGATCGTGGGCGCCACCGGGATGCTCGGCCACACCCTGGTCCGTCAGCTCGGCGAGACCGCCGGCCTGGAGGTGTACGGCTCCGCCCGGACCAGCGACGCCCTCGGCGCGATCTTTCCGCGCGACGTGGCGGCCCGGATCGTCGGCGGTGTCGACGTACGGGACATGGCACAGGTGGAGCGGCTGCTCGACCGGGTCCGGCCCGAGGTGGTGGTGAACTGCGTGGGGGTGATCAAGCAACGGCCCGACGTCCGGGACGCGGTGCACACGGTGACCCTCAACGCCCTCTTCCCGCACCTGCTCGCCACGGAGTGTGCGCGCCGCGACAGCCGACTGATCCACGTGAGCACCGACTGCGTGTTCTCCGGAGACCGCGGCGGCTACGTCGAGACCGACATACCGGATCCACCCGACCTCTACGGTCGGTCGAAGCTGCTGGGCGAGCTGGGCGCCCCCGCGCTCACCCTGCGCACCTCGATCGTGGGCCATGAGGTGTCCAGCAACCGGTCGCTCATCGACTGGTTCCTCTCCCAGACCCAGGAGGTCCACGGCTTCACCAAGGCGATCTACAGCGGTGTCACCACCACGGAGTTCGCCCACCTCCTCGGCGCGGTGGTGATTCCCAGGGATCACCTGACCGGGCTCTACCACGTGGCAGCCAGCCCGATCAGCAAGTACGACCTGCTACGCCTGGTCGCCGAAGCGTACGGCTGGCCAGGGCGGATAGTCCCGGACGACAGGCTGTCCTGCGACCGGTCGATGTCGGCGGAGGCACTGGCGCTGCGAACGGGCTACCGCCCGCCCCCCTGGCATCAAATGATCTCGCAGCTGCGCGCTGCGCGGGGGCACTGGGGACTGCCCCCGGCGCTGCCGACAACGGTCTGACCCGCTCGCGGATGACCGGGCACCGGCGCCCCGGGCGCTACCGGATCCGTTGCCCCCACCATGAACGAGGCAACGGCGTTCGGGAGCTTCCCGCCGCCTTCCACCAGGCGACCTGCGGCAGACGACGGAGGCCGTTGTCGGTGCCGAGGAGGTAGTTTCCCTCGACGAAGGTCTCCAGGTCCGGGTCCCATCCGGGGTACGTCTCCACGCCCCGCGGGGTGAGTTTGCCGACTCGGTATCCATACCGGCCCGCGAGGTCGAAGACATCCTTCAGAAAGCGCCGGGCGTACACCCAGCGATGGTTGTACTCGAACTGGATGACGGAGATCCGCTGCTCGGCCAGGGATGCCTGACCACCGAGCAGGACCGCGAAGTCATGGCCCTCGGTATCGATTTTGAGAAGGTCGACGCGGGTGAGGCCGTACGCCTCGAGGTAGCCGTCCACCGTTTCCGCGGTCACCATCTCGGTCGACGCGTCAGCTTCGTCCGCCTCGGCTCCCTGGTGCAGCGAGTTGCGTCCGGCGCCCGGTGCGACGACGAACATCTGGCGCTGCCCTGCGGTGTCGGAGAGAGCCAGCCGGTTGGCCTGGGCGGTGACCGGCAACCGCTGCCGCAGGATGCCGTAGGTGTACGACGTGGGCTCGAAGGCGTGTAGCCGCACCTGGTCGCGCAGGCCTCGCTCGTTCGCTTGGCGCAGCAGGGCGACAGACCAGTCGCCGATGTTCGCACCGACGTCCAGCACCGTGAACGGCTCTGCGTGCGAGGCCGTCGACAGCATCCAGCGCTGGAGGGCGTACTCCCCGTTGTGTTCGGGCGAGTTGGGCAGGTCGAGCCGGGCCTGGTTGAGCGCGAAACGGGCCACCCGCACGGTGTGGCGCCTACCGACCACGCTGCAGAGCGTGTCGACCGCCAGGGCAGCGGCGCGGCGTGAGGCGACAGGCATTTGCTCTCCATCCTCGGTGTGGTCAACCTACGACGAACGCGGCGGGTGACACCGGCTTCGCCGGTAACCGAGGTGTTCGGGCGCCACCCGCGTGGCATCGCCGCCGTTCTGGATAACGGCATTTCGGATGAAAACGTTACCCGACGATCGTCGACATCCGCTTGATCGGTCTATTGACATGCCTTTACCTCACGGCAAGGCTCGCGGCTACAGGTCCTTACGAAGGGGGCGCGATGAGGCGCAGACGGCTGGCGATCGCCGGCGTGTTCACTCTGGTCGGCGCGCTGGCGTTGACCGCTCCGGCCAGCGCGCGGCCACCGTCCGATCCGGTCGGCCGCGACAGCTTGGAGGTGTACGTCGGCACAGTCAACGCGGAGCAACTGGAGAAGCTGCGCGCGGCCGGGGTCGACCTGGGGCACGACACGCTCGAGACCGGCGCCGCGGGCACCCGGGTCGAGACGGTGCTCAGCCGGCGCGAGGCGAAGCGGCTGACCGGGCAGGGCGTGCCGCTGCGGGTCAAGCAGATCCGCGGCAAGGACGCCTCCCAGGTGCTGCGCGAGCAGTCCGCCGCGGGCTGGAAGGCGTTCCGCTCGTACAGCGAGCCGGGCGGCATCCGGGACGAGCTGACCGCGACGGTGGCCCGGTTCCCGAAGCTGGCCAAGCTGGAGACCATCGGCACCACCGTGCAGGGCAAGCCGATCCTCGCGGTCAAGGTGACCAAGAACGCCCGCTCGGTGCCGGACGGCACTCGCCCGGCGGTGCTGTACGCCAGCAACCAGCACGCCCGGGAGTGGATCACGCCGGAGATGACCCGCCGGCTGCTGCACCACTACCTGGACAACTACGGCAAGGACCAGGAGATCACCTCCCTGGTGGACACCCGGGAGCTGTGGTTCCTGCCGGTGGCCAACCCCGACGGCTACGACCACACGTTCACCCCCGGCAACCGGCTGTGGCGCAAGAACCTGCGGGACAACGACGGCGACGGGCAGATCACCAGCGGTGACGGCGTCGACCTGAACCGCAACTTCGCGTACAAGTGGGGCTACGACGACGAGGGGTCGTCGCCGGACTTCAGCAGCGAGACCTACCGGGGCACCGGGCCGAACTCGGAGCCGGAGACCAAGGCGCTGGACCGTCTCTTCCAGCGGATCGGCTTCAAGTTCATGATCAACTACCACTCCGCCGCGGAACTGCTGCTCTACGGCGTGGGTTGGCAGGTGAGCACCCCGACCCCGGACGACGTCATCTTCGAGACGATGGCCGGCGACGACGCCCACCCGGCGATTCCCGGCTACGACCCGGACATCTCCGCCGAGCTGTACACCACCAACGGCGAGACCGACGGCCACGCGCAGGTGAACTACAAGACCCTCGCCTTCACCCCGGAGATGTCCACCTGCCAGAGCGCCTCGGCGTCCGACCCGGACGACCAGTGGGACCCGGCGGACTGCGTCAGCGGCTTCATCTTCCCCGACGACGAGAAGCTGATCTCGGCCGAGGTGGCCAAGAACCTCCCGTTCGCCCTCGCCGTGGCCAAGTCGGCGGCCGACCCGGACGACCCGGTGTCGGTGGTCGGCCGCAGCACCCCGGATTTCGTGGTGGACTCGTTCGACACCTCGTACGGGCGGACCCAGGAGGTCGCCACCACCGCCCGCCGGGCGTTGCAGGACGTCCGGATGCACTACGTGGTCAACGGCGGCCGGCCGACGACGGTCAAGGTCCGCGAGTGGCGGGGCGGTGAGCGCTACGGCGACACCAACAACGACTACTACGCCGAGCTGCGCGGCACGGTCACCGGCACGAAGCCGGGCGACCGGGTCGAGGTCTGGTTCACCGGGGTCAAGCCCGGCCAGGGCCCGGCCGCCAGCAGCCACTTCACCTACCGGGTGCACCAGGACATCGGCGGCGACGTGCTGGTGCTGGCGATGGAGGACACCACCGGCCTGAGCCCGGCCCAGAACAGCCCCACCGCGAAGTACGCCGGCCAGATCGCGGCGTCGGTGCAGAAGGCCGGGCACCGGGCGAACGTGTACGACTTCGACGCCATGCGACGCACGGCCCCGCACCCGCTGGGCGTGCTGTCGCACTACCAGACGGTGATCTGGGAGACCGGTGACGACATCATCCTCCGCTCGCCCGGCCAGGTCGCCGGCACCGCGGCGGAGGCGGCGCTGACCACCGAACTGGCCGTCCGGGACTACCTCAACGAGGGCGGCAAGGTCCTGGTCAGCGGCAAGTACGCGCTCTTCGCGCAGGCCGCCAACGGCTCGTACGCCTACCGGCCCGGCGCCCCGCCGGAGTGCACCAACCCGAGCGACGTGGCCTGCCTGCCGCTGCTGAACGACTTCCAGCAGTACTACCTGGGGGCGTACAACTACGTCAGCGACGGCGGCACCTCGGCCGACGGCGACCCGTACCCGGTGCGCGGCTCGGCGGGCGCCTTCACCGGCTTCGCCGGTGACCTCAACGCCGCCGGATCGGCCGGCAACCAGGACCACACGGCGTCGTTCCTGACCACGTCGAGCTTCCTGAAGCCGGACAAGTTCCCGCAGTTCGCCAGCTCGGCGGCGGTGGACTGGGTGCGGCCGGGCGGCGCGCCATTCGACCCGCGCACCGGCGACTGGTACCTGTACAGCGACCGGGCGGACCAGGCGTACAAGCGGCTGGCCCGGACGGTGGACCTGACCGGGGCGACCAGTGGTGAGTTGCGCTTCTTCACCTCGTACGACATCGAGTCGGACTGGGACTACATGATCGTCGAGGCGCACGAGGTGGGCACCGACAACTGGACCACGCTGCCGGACGCCAACGGGCACACCGGCACCGGCACCGGCGAGAGCTGCCAGTCGGGCTGGGTGCAGCAGCTGCACCCGTTCCTGGCGCACTACCAGGGGGCGGACTGCTCGCCGACGGGCAGCACAGGTAGCTGGAACGCGGCCACCGGGTCCTCCGGCGGCTGGCAGGAGTTCAAGATCGACCTGACGGCGTACGCCGGCAAGCGGGTCGAGGTGGCCATCTCGTACGTCTCCGACTGGGGCACCCAGGGCCTGGGCGTCTTCCTGGACGACGCGCGGGTGATCGCCGACGGGGCGGTCGTCTCGGAGACCTCCTTCGAGGCGGACCTCGGCGGCTGGACCGTCGCCGCGCCGCCGGCCGGCTCGGCCACCCCGGCGAACAACTGGACGCGCAGCCAGCAGGCGTTCGAGGAGGGGGCGACCGTGGTCACCGCGGACACCGTCTACCTCGGCTTCGGCCTGGAAGGGCTGGCCCCGGCGGCCCGGGACGACCTGGTCGCCCGGTCGCTGAAGCACCTGCACCAACGCCGCTAGGCGACAGCACGACCGATGGTGCGCCGGCGGTGACCTCACCGCCGGCGCACCTTCCGTTACGAGAGGCGCGTCCGACCCGGATGTGGTGAGCTGTACGGGTGGCGGGGCTGGGTCTGGTACTGCACCCCACCCGGGACGTCTCCGAGGTGGTCGCGATCATCGAGCGGTGGGCGGCGCGCCACCGCAAGTCGCTGCTGGTGCGCGCGGAGGACCGGCGCCGGGTGCCGGCGAGCGTCGCACCGGTGCCCGAGGCGGAGCTGGCCACCCGGGCGGACGCCCTGATCAGCATCGGCGGGGACGGCACCATGCTCGGTGCGCTCCGCTCGGCCGTACGCGATCCCAAGCCGGTGCTCGGCGTGCACCTGGGCCGGCTCGGCTTCCTCGTCGAGGTGGCGCCGCCGGACCTGCCGGCGGCGCTGAGCCGGTTGCTGGCGGAGGATTTCACCGTCGAGTCCCACGCCTGCCTGGCCTGCGGCGTGTGCGGCGAGGACGTGGTCGCCTTCAACGACATCGCGCTGATCCGCCAGCCCGGGTCCGGCTTCGTCACCGCCACCCTCGCCGTCGACGGCCAGCGGTACGGCTACTACCGCTGCGACGCCCTGGTGGTCAGCACGCCCACCGGCTCGACCGCGTACAGCTACGCCGCCGGCGGGCCGCTGGTCTCCCCCGCGGCGCACGCGGTGGTGGTGACCCCGTCGGCGCCGATGGCCGGCATCTCCCGCTCGGTGGTCCTCTCCCCCGAGGAGACCATCCGGCTGGAGTTGCGGCCGCACTCGGCTGCGGTCGCCGTCGAGATGGACGGCGTCGTCATCAACGACGGGGCGACCGAGGGAACCGTGGACATTCGCTACCGGCGCGACGCCGGCCAGGTGGTCCGCTTCGACCCGGTACGCCACCAGGAGCGCAACCAGCTGAAGCTCAGCCTGCTTGACCTGCCGTTCCTGCCGGACCAGTTGCGTGAGCTGCTCCCCGAGGAACTGCGGCAGCCGCACGCCCAGCGGGAGCTGCCCCCACCCTTCTGACCGCCCGCCTCGTCACGCCTTGGCGAGCACCCCGTCCACCAGCGCCTTCGCCTCCTCCTGGATCCGGGCCAGGTGCTCCGGCCCCTGGAACGACTCGGCGTAGATCTTGTAGACGTCCTCGGTGCCGGACGGCCGGGCGGCGAACCACCCCGACTCGGTCGTCACCTTCAGGCCGCCGATCTTCGCGCCGTTGCCGGGCGCCTCGGTGAGCGTGGCGATGATCCGCTCGCCGGCCAACTCGGCGGCGGTCACCTGCTCCGGGGAGAGCTTGCCCAGCGCCGCCTTCTGCTCGCGGGTGGCCGGGGCGTCGATCCGGGCGTACGCGGGCGCGCCGAAGCGCTCGGCCAGGTCGGCGTAGTGCTGGCTGGGGGTGCGGCCGGTGCTGGCGATGATCTCGGCGGCGAGCAGGCAGAGCAGGATGCCGTCCTTGTCGGTGGTCCAGGTGCTGCCGTCGCGGCGCAGGAAGGAGGCGCCGGCGCTCTCCTCGCCGCCGAAGCCGACCGCGCCGTCGAGCAGGCCCGGCACGAACCACTTGAAGCCCACCGGCACCTCCAGCAGCGGCCGGCCCAGGTCGGCGGCGACCCGGTCGATCATCGAGGAGGAGACCAGGGTCTTGCCGACGGCGGCGGCCGGGCCCCAGTCGGTGCGGGTGCGGAACAGGTGCCCGATGGCCACGGCCAGGTAGTGGTTGGGGTTCATCAGGCCGCCGTCGGGGGTGACGATGCCGTGCCGGTCGGCGTCGGCGTCGTTGCCCGTGGAGACCGGGTAGTCGGCGCGGGCGGCGATCAGCGAGGCCATCGCGTTCGGCGAGGAGCAGTCCATCCGGATCTTGCCGTCGCCGTCGAGGGTCATGAACCGCCAGGTCGGGTCGACCGTCGGGTTGAGCACGGTGAGGTCGAGCCGGTGCCGCTGCGCGATCTCGCCCCAGTACGCCACGCTCGCCCCGCCCATCGGGTCGGCGCCGATGCGCACCCCGGCGTCCCGGATCGCGTCGATGTCCAGCACCGAGGGCAGGTCGTCGACGTAGCCGGCGAGGAAGTCGTACGTCCCGGTGGTGTCGGCGGCGCGGGCCCGGGCGTACGGGATCCGCTTCACCTCCTTGCCCCCGGCGGCCAGGATGGCGTTCGCGCGGTCCTGGATCCACTTCGTGACGTCGGTGTCGGCCGGCCCGCCGTTGGTCGGGTTGTACTTGAAGCCGCCGTCGTCGGGCGGGTTGTGCGACGGGGTGATCACGATGCCGTCGGCGAGCCCGCTGGTACGCCCCCGGTTGTGGGTGAGGATCGCGTGCGACAGCGCCGGCGTGGGGGTGTAGCCGTCCCGGCTGTCCCGCAGCACGGTCACCTCGTTGGCGGCCAGCACCTCCAGGGCGCTGGCCTCGGCCGGGGCGGAGAGCGCGTGGGTGTCCCGGGCGAGGAAGAGCGGCCCGTCGAGCCCCCGCTCCCGCCGGTAGTCGCAGAGCGCCTGGGTGACGGCGAGAATGTGGTCCTCGTTGAAGGCGTTGCGCAGGCTGGACCCCCGGTGGCCCGAGGTGCCGAAGGAGACCTGCTGCGCCGGGTCGCTCGGGTCCGGGTGCTCGGCGTAGTAGGCGGTGACCAGCCGGGGCACGTCGACCAGGTCGGCGGTCCGGGCGGGCTGTCCGGCACGGGAATGGGCCACTGCTGCTACCTCCAGGGACGGTGGGAACGGTGGTTCTCTCCCGGCCGGGGCCGGGGTCACACCTGCCTCACGGCTCGACGCGCTGGCCCTTGCCGATCACCACGATGCCGTTGTCGGAGACGGTGTACCGCTGTCGGTCCTTCTCCAGGTCGACGCCGATCTCGGCGCCCTCCGGGACGAAGACGTTCTTGTCCAGGATGGCCCGGCGGACCACCGCGTGCCGGCCGATCTCGACGCCCTCCATCAGCACCGCGCCGTCGACGTGCGCCCAGGAGTGGACCTTGACCTTGGGCGAGACCACCGAGTTCTCCACCAGCGATCCGGAGATCACCGCACCGGGCGACACCATCGAGGCGACCGCCCGGCCGACCCGCTCACCCCACTGGTGGACGAACTTCGCCGGCGGGTACGGCGGCTGCTCGGTGTAGATCGGCCAGTCGAAGTTGTAGAGGTTGAACACCGGGTGGACGTTGATCAGGTCCATGTGGGCGTCGTAGAACGAGTCGAGCGTCCCCACGTCTCGCCAGTAGCCGCGGTCCCGGTCGGTGCTGCCGGGCACCTCGTTGTCCTTGAAGTCGTAGACGTTGGCCTCGCCCCGCTCGACCAGCATCGGGATGATGCTGCCGCCCATGTCGTGCTTGCTGGTCCGGTCCTCCGCGTCGCGTTCGACTGCCTCGCAGAGCGCCCGGGTGGTGAAGACGTAGTTGCCCATCGAGGCGTAGACCTGGTCCGGCGCGTCGGGCAGGCCGACCGCGTCGGTGGGCTTCTCCCGGAAGGCGCGGATCCGCCGGCCGTCCTCGGCGACCTCGATGACACCGAACTGGTCGGCCGCCGACAGCGGCTGGCGGATGCCGGCCACGGTGACCCCGGCGCCGGAGGCGATGTGGTCCTCGACCATCTGCCGCGGGTCCATCCGGTAGATGTGGTCGGCGCCGAACACGATCACGTGGTCCGGCTGCTCGTCGTTGATCAGGTTGAAGCTCTGGTAGATGGCGTCGGCCGAGCCGGCGAACCACCACGGGCCGCGGCGCTGCTGGGCGGGCACCGGCGTGACGTAGTTGCCGAGCAGGGTCGACATCCGCCAGGTCTTGGTGATGTGCCGGTCCAGCGAGTGCGACTTGTACTGGGTCAACACGACGATCTTGAGGAAGCCGGCGTTGGCCAGGTTGGAGAGCACGAAGTCGACCATGCGGTACATCCCGCCGAACGGGACGCCGGGCTTGGCCCGGTCCGTCGTCAGCGGCATGAGTCGCTTGCCCTCGCCGCCGGCCAGCACGATCGCGAGCACCTTTGCTGCCATGTGACGACGCTATCCATCCCGCCCCGACTTCACCACTCGTACGCCGCACAGATCCGCGCCGGGTGCGGGACGGGTTTCCGCGTTAGGGTGCCGGGCATGACGGATTCGGACCGGCTGCGCGTCGACCTGCTCACCCGGGAGTACCCGCCGGAGGTGTACGGCGGGGCCGGGGTACACGTCGAGTACCTGGCCCGGGAGCTGCGCCGGCTCGCCGACGTACGGGTGCACTGCTTCGGCGCGCCGCGCATCGAGCCGGGCGTCACCGCGTACGCCGAGCCGGCCGGCCTGGCGGGCGCGAACCCGGCGCTGCGCACGATGGGCGTCGACCTGGAGATGGCGGCCGGCTGCGCCGGCACCGACGTGGTGCACAGCCACACCTGGTACGCCAACCTGGCCGGGCACACCGCGAAGCTGCTGTACGGGGTGCCGCACGTGCTGACCGCGCACAGCCTGGAGCCGCTGCGGCCGTGGAAGGCCGAGCAGCTCGGCGGCGGCTACGCGCTCTCCTCCTGGAGCGAGCGGACCGCGGTGGAGGCCGCCGACGCGGTGATCGCGGTCAGCGAGGGGATGCGGCGGGACGTGCTGACCGCGTACCCGGCGGTGGACCCGGACCGGGTGCGGGTGGTCTACAACGGCATCGACACCGCCCAGTACGCCCCGGACCACGGCACCGACGTGGTGGACCGGCTCGGCATCGACCCGGCCCGCCCCTCGGTGGTGTACGTCGGGCGGATCACCCGGCAGAAGGGCCTGCCGTACCTGCTGCGGGCGGCCCGGGAGCTGCCCGCCGAAACCCAACTGGTGCTGCTCGCCGGCGCCCCCGACACCCCGGAGATCGCCGCCGAGGTGGAGGAGCTGGTCGGCGAGCTGCGGGCCACCCGCTCCGGGGTGGTCTGGGTGGCGGCGATGCTGCCCAAGCACGAGGTGATCCAGGTGCTCACCCACGCCACGATCTTCGTCTGCCCGTCCGTCTACGAGCCGATGGGCATCGTCAACCTGGAGGCGATGGCCTGCGAGACCGCGGTGGTGGCCACCGCCACCGGCGGCATCCCGGAGGTGGTCGCGGACGGCGAGACCGGCCTGCTGGTGCCGATCGAGCAGGCCGGTGACGGCTCCGGCACCCCGCTGGACCCGGCGCGGTTCGAGGCCGACCTGGCGGCCCGCCTGAACGAGTTGCTGGCCGACCCGAAACGGGCCGAGGAGTTCGGGCTGGCCGGGCGGCGGCGGGCGGTGAAGCACTTCTCCTGGGACACGATCGCGGCGCGCACCCTGGAGGTGTACCGGTCGGTGGGCGCGTAAGGCGCCGCCCTCGCTTAACGCATCTGGTAGAGGCGGGGCCCCCGCTTAACACCGCGCCGTCCGCGGCGAACGGCAACTGTCCAAGATTGACGGGAGACGGCCGGGGTGGGGGAGACGGTGGCGTCGGACCCCGTGCCTACCCTCGGGGACATGACCATTCAGCGCATGGACAACGTCGGCATCGTCGTCGACGACCTCGACGCCGCCGTCGCCTTCTTCACCGAGCTCGGCATGGAGCTTGAAGGCAGGATGCCGATCGAGGGCGGGTGGGCGGGCAAGGTCGTCGGGCTCGACGACATGCGGAGCGAGATCGCGATGATGCGGGTCCCGGACGCCCCGGGCCGCCTCGAACTGGCGACGTACCACAGCCCGAAGGCGATCACCCCCGAGCCGGAGATCACCCCGGCGAACACGCTGGGCCTGCACCGCGTCATGTTCGCCGTCGACGACATCGAGGACACCCTGGCCCGCCTCCGCCCACACGGCGCCGAACTCGTCGGCGAGGTGACGCGCTACGAGGACAGCTACCTGCTCTGCTATCTCCGCGGGCCGAGCGGGATCATCCTCGCGCTGGCCGAACAACTGAGCTGAGCACGACTGCGCTGAGCACCGCTGCGCTGAGAGCGGCCGTCGCGCCGCTTGCCCGAGCGCGAAGCGATCTCGCACAGTAGGTTGAGCGGGTGAGCGGACGGTTCCCCATCGAAGACGTCTCCCCCTCCGTCGCCTGCGGTCGCTACCCGGCCAAGGCGGTGGTCGACGAAATCGTGCCGGTGTCGGCCCGCGCCTACCGGGAGGGGCACGACGCGCTCGGCTGCAACGTGGTCTGGCTCGGCCCGGACGGCGGCGCGCGCCCGTTCACCCGGATGCGTCCCGGTGAGCCGGGGCAGGACACCTGGCACGCCACCATCCGCCCGGACACGGTCGGCGAGTGGGAGTTCGCCGTCGAGGCGTTCCAGGATCCGTACCTGACCTGGCAGAACGCGGTGACCAAGAAGATCGCCGCCGGGCAGGGGGCGGCCGAGCTGGCCAACGACCTGGCCGAGGGCGTACGCGTGCTGACCGCCGCGGTCGACCTGGTGCCGCCCGCGGACGCCGACCGGGTCCGGGCCGCGGTCGCGGCGCTGGACGACACCGCGCTGGACCTGCCCCGCCGGGTGGCCCCGGCGCTGGAGCTGGCCGACCTGCTCTGGGACCATCCGGTCCGGGAGTTGGTCACCACCGGTGAGCGGCACCGGATCTGGGTGGACCGGCCGCGGGCGCTCTACTCCGCCTGGTACGAGTTCTTCCCCCGCTCGGAGGGGGCGGTGCCGGCGACGGTCGACGAACCGGCGCGCTCGGGCACCTTCCTGACCGCGATCGACCGGCTGCGCGGGGTCGCGGCGATGGGCTTCGACGTGCTCTACCTGCCGCCGATCCACCCGATCGGGCGGGTCAACCGCAAGGGCCCCAACAACTCGCTCACCGCCGGGCCCGACGACGTTGGCTCGCCGTGGGCGATCGGCGCCGCCGAGGGCGGCCACGACGCCATCCACCCCGACCTGGGTACGCCGGCGGACTTCCGCGCGTTCGTCGCCGCCGCCGCCGAGGAGGGCCTGGAGGTGGCGATGGACCTGGCGTTGCAGTGCGCGCCGGACCACCCCTGGGTGACCGAGCACCCGGAGTGGTTCACCACCCGGGCCGACGGCAGCATCGCGTACGCGGAGAACCCGCCCAAGAAATACCAGGACATCTACCCGCTGAACTTCGACAACGACCCCGACGGCATCCGGGCCGAGGTGCTGCGGGTGGTGCTGCACTGGGTCGGCGAGGGCATCAAGATCTTCCGGGTGGACAACCCGCACACCAAGCCGTTCGACTTCTGGCACTCGCTGATCGCCGAGGTGAAGCGGGTCGACCCGGACGTGCTCTTCCTGGCCGAGGCGTTCACCCGGCCGGCGATCATGCACGGGCTGGGCAAGATCGGCTTCACCCAGTCGTACACGTACTTCACCTGGCGCACGTCCGCGGCGGAGATGCGGGCGTACTGCGAGGAGCTGGTCGCGGCGGCCGACTACATGCGGCCGAACTTCTGGCCCAACACCCCGGACATCCTGCACTCCTCGTTGCAGCACGGCGGCCCGCCGATGTTCAAGATCCGGGCGGTGCTGGCCGCGCTGCTCTCCCCCTCCTGGGGCATGTACGCCGGGTTCGAGCTCTTCGAGCACGTGGCCCGCCCCGGCGCCGAGGAGTACCTGGACAACGAGAAGTACGAGCTGCGGCCCCGGGACTGGGCCGCCGCCGAGGCGCAGGGGCGCTCCCTGGCGCCGTTCATCGCCACCCTCAACCGGATCCGGCGGGAGAACCCGGCCCTGCACCGGCTGCGCAACCTGCGCTTCCACGACATCGACAACCCGGCGCTGCTCTGCTGGTCCAAGCACGACCCGGAGACCGGCAACACGGTGATCGTGGTCTGCTCGTTCGACCCGCAGACCGTGCAGTGGGGCAACACCACGCTGGACATGCCGGCGCTGGGCTTCGACTGGCACGAGCGGTTCAGCGTGCGCGACGAGCTGACCGGCGCCGGCTACGACTGGGGGCAGCGCAACCCGGTGCGGCTCGACCCGTACCTGCAGCCCGCGCACGTGCTGACGGTCCGGCGCCCGGCGCCACCGCCCGCACCCGAGCCGGCGGCCACCGCCCCCGTGGCGCTGACCGTCGAGGCCGTACCGGAGGAGCTGTCCGGCGGCACCGCCGCGACCCGGCCCGCCCAGCCGGACGGCCTGCCGAGCGAGCCCGCCACGGCCGACGCCCGACCCCGCCCGCGCCGCGGCAAGGGCCGCAAGCGCGGCGACGTCCCGACCGCACCCGCCCGGAAGGACGCCCGATGGACCAGCTGATCGCCGGCCAGTCGTACGACCCGCACGCGCTGCTCGGCGCGCACCCCGCCGACGGCCGGACCACCGTACGCGCCCTGCGCCGCGGCGCCACCGACGTGACCCTGCTGGTCGGCGACGAGCGGCACCCGATGAAGCGGGTGCACGACGCCGGTGTCTTCGCCGCCGACGTGCCGGGCGAGGTGCTGGACTACCGGGTCGAGGTGGACGGCGCGGTGCTCGACGACCCGTACCGCTACCCGCCGACCCTGGGCGAGCTGGACCTGCACCTGATCGGCGAGGGGCGGCACGAGCGGCTGTGGGAGGCGCTCGGCGCCCGGGTCTTCGACGAGGGGGTGGCCTTCACCGTCTGGGCGCCCAACGCGCGTGGCATCCGGGTGGTGGGTGACTTCACCGGCTGGGGCCCGGACGACGGCTGGCCGATGCGCTCCCTCGGTTCCAGCGGGGTGTGGGAGATCTTCGTGCCCGGCGTACCGGCCGGCGCCCGCTACAAGTACCGGATCCTCGGCGCCGACGGGCACTGGCGGGACAAGGCCGACCCGATGGCCACCCGCACCGAGGCGCCGCCGGCCACCGCCTCGGTGGTGCACCACTCGACGTACGAGTGGGGCGATGCCGCCTGGCTGGCCCGGCGGGCGAAGCGGCAGCCGCACCAGGAGCCGGTCAGCGTGTACGAGGTGCACCTCGGCTCCTGGCGGCCCGGGCTGAGCTACCGGGAGCTGGCCGAGCAGCTCACCGCGTACGTCACCGAGCTGGGCTTCACCCACGTGGAGTTCCTGCCGGTGATGGAGCACCCGTTCGGCGGTTCCTGGGGCTACCAGGTCACCGGCTACTACTCCCCCACCGCCCGCTTCGGTGACCCGGACGAGTTCCGCCACCTGGTCGACCGGCTGCACGCCGCCGGCATCGGGGTGATCCTCGACTGGGTGCCGGCGCACTTCCCCAAGGACGAGTGGGCCTTGGCCCGCTTCGACGGCACCCCGCTCTACGAGCACCCCGACCCGCGCCGCGGCGAGCACCCCGACTGGGGCACGTACGTGTTCGACTTCGGCCGCCGCGAGGTGCGCAACTTCCTGGTCGCCAACGCGCTCTACTGGCTGGACGAGTTCCACGTCGACGGCCTGCGGGTCGACGCGGTCGCCTCGATGCTCTACCTGGACTACTCCCGCCAGGAGGGGCAGTGGGCGCCGAACGTGCACGGCGGCCGGGAGAACCTGGAGGCGATCGCCTTCCTCCAGGAGACCAACGCCACCGTCTACAAGCACCACCCGGGCGTGCTGATGGTCGCCGAGGAGTCCACCGCCTGGCCGGGGGTCACCCGGCCCACCGCCGAGGGCGGGCTCGGCTTCGGGTTCAAGTGGAACATGGGCTGGATGCACGACACCCTGCTCTACACCGCCAAGGACCCGATCTACCGCCAGCACCACCACCATCAGCTCACCTTCTCCCTGGCGTACGCCTGGAGCGAGAACTACGTGCTGCCGATCAGCCACGACGAGGTGGTGCACGGCAAGGGTTCGCTGGCCGGCAAGATGCCCGGGGACACCTGGCAGCGGCTGGCCAACGTGCGCGCGTTGCTGGCGTACATGTGGGCGCACCCCGGCAAGCAGTTGCTCTTCATGGGCTGCGAGCTGGCCGACGACCGGGAGTGGAGCGAGCAGCGCGGCCTCGACTGGTACCTGACCCACGACCCGGCGCGGGCCGGGGTGCAGCGGCTGGTCGGCGACCTGAACCGGGTCTACCGGGGCACCCCGGCGCTGTGGGCGCAGGACACCGAGCCGGCCGGCTTCCGCTGGATCGCCGGGGACGACGTGGCCAACAACACCGTCTCGTTCGTCCGGATCGCCCCCGACGGCCAGACGCTGGTCTGCGTGGCGAACTTCTCCGCCCTGCCGCTGGAGGACTACCGGGTCGGGCTGCCGGCCGGCGGCACCTGGACCGAGGTGTTGAACACCGACGCCCACCACTACGGCGGCTCCGGGGTCGGCAACCTCGGCGCGGTACACGCCCAGGACGTCCCGTGGCACGGGATGCCCTCCTCGGTGGCGCTACGGGTGCCACCGCTGGGCGTGCTCTGGCTCCGCCCGTCGGCGGCCTGACCACCGCCCGGGACGGCGCGCCACGCCGCACGTCGGCCTATCCCGGCCCCGCGACCGGCCCACTTGCGGCACGTTGGCCTGTCCCGGCCGCACGATCGGCCGACTTACGGCACGTCGGCCCTGTCGCGGGGCCCTTGGCCCGGCGCGGGACGGTCAGACCAGGCCGGCGTCGCGCAGCAGCTTCCACAGGCCGGCGCCGTCCGGGGCGGACAGCCACTTCTGCCCGACCGGGCCGGACGAGGACTGGCCGGCCGGGGCGGGCAGGCTACCGGCCAGCACCGCCTGGGTGGGCGAGAGCCGGCGGATCGCCACCGCGGCGGTGTTCTCCGGGTGCGCGGCGGCGAACTCACGGTAGATCTCCTGGTCGTGCTGGCCGTCGTCGCCGATCAGCAGCCAGCGGACGTCGGGGAACTCCTTGGCCAGCCGGGCCAGGGTGGCCCGCTTGTGCTCCCGCCCGCTGCGGAACCACCGGTCGGCCGTCGGGCCCCAGTCGGTGAGCAGCAGCGGGCCGGCCGGGTAGAGGTGCCGGGACAGGAACCGGGTCAGGGTGGGCGCGACGTTCCACGCCCCGGTGGAGAGGTAGAGCACCGGGGCGCCGGGGTGCGCGGTGGCCAGCCGCTCGTAGAGCACCGCCATGCCGGGCACGGCGGTGCGGGCGTGCTCGTCCAGCACGAAGGTGTTCCACGCGGCGAGCAGCGGGCGGGGCAGCGCGGTCACCATGACCGTGTCGTCGATGTCGGAGATGATGCCGAACCGGACGGTGGGGTCGACGACGCGCACCAGCGCCTCCACCGGCTCCGCGTCGGCGACGCTGAGGCGTACCGAGGCCCAGCCGGGGGCCAGATCGGCCTCGACCACCGTGTCGACGAAGCCGCTGCGGTCGGCGCACGCCTCGTGCACCACCCCGCCGGCCTCGATCTTGACCCGGACGTGCTTGGCGGGCAGGGTGGCGAAGCTGCGCCAGCCGCGCACCTTCTCCGGCTTGCCCTTCGCCCGCACCTCCGGCCGGCCGAGCAGCACCCGGCACATCACCCGGGCCCAGCCGGGCGCGCCGTAGCCGGCGTACGCGACGATCTTCATCTGCCAGCCGGTGCGCCGCAGCCGGCGCTCCACCAGCTGGTGCACGGCGTCCTCGATCCGCGCGGCCCGGTGCAGGGTCGGTACGGCGAGCTCGCCGGTGGGCGGTGATGGTGGCACGCTGCCACCCTGCCACACCCGGCCGGCAGCGGCCAGGCGAGCGCCCGCCCACCGACCGCGCCGATCCGCCGCGCGCGACGCCCGGCACGTGACAGACTCCGGGCGGGACGACGGGGGCGTGGTCGTGTCGACCTCAGTGCGGCACCGCTGGCGGTGGCGGCCGCGTCCGGACGCACCGGCGCTGGTCGCGCTGCTGCTCGGGCTGGCCGGCGTCAGCTACCGGCTGGTCCTCGTGCTGGCCACGCTGCCCGCCTCGAACAGCGACGAGGCGACGTTCGGGCTGGCCGCGATGCACATCGCCGCCGGCCGGGAGCATCCGGTCTTCCTCTACGGGCAGCGCTACATGGGCACGGCCGAGTCCTACCTGGCGGCCCCGCTGATCGCGGTGGCCGGGCCGAGCTGGCCGGTGCTGCGGCTGCCGGTGCTGGCGCTCTACGCCGTCTTCCTCTGGCTGACCTACCGGCTGACCCGGCGGATCTGCTCGCCGTGGTTCGCCGCCTTCGTCGTCGGGCTGCTCGCGCTCGGCTCCGAGCGGGTGGTGCGGGACCAGCTGACCGCCGTCGGTGGCCGGCCCGAGGTGAAGCCGGCGGTGCTGCTGATGCTGCTGGTGGCCGTGGGGTTGGCGGAGCGGCGGATCCGCCGGCGCTGGCTGGCTATCGGCTTGTTCGGCCTGCTCGCCGGTTTCGCGATCTGGTCGGACTGGCTGATCGTGCCGTATGTGGCGGTGGCCGGCCTGCTGCTCGCCGCGGTGGCCGGGCGGGACCTGGTCGGCTGGGCGGGGATGCTGCTGCTGGCCGGTTTCCTGCTCGGCGCGGCGCCACTGCTCTGGGACAACCTGCTCGCGCCACCCGGCGAGGACTCGCTGTCGGTGCTGCGGCAGCTCAGCGGGGGCACCGGCGCCGCCCCGCCGGTCCCGGACCGGCTGGCCGGTGGCCTGCTGGTGGGCGTGCCGCTGGCCACCGGGCTGTGCCCGGTGACCGGCTGCGTCCGCGGATCGTCCTGGTTCGGGCTGCTGTATCCGCTGCTGCTGGTCGGCGCGGCGGTGCTCGCGGTGGTCGCGTACCGCCGGACCGCGGGCCGCCCGGCCGCCGTCCGGGTCGGCCCGCTCACCCACCTCGCGCTGCTCGCCGGGGCCGGGCTGACCCTGCTGGCGTACGTGCGCAGCCCGCTGGCCGCCACCGCGCCGCTGGACAACGCCCGCTACCTGTCGGTGCTGCAGATCTCGCTGCCGGCGGTGCTCTGGCCGCTCTGGCTCGCCGCCGCCCGGCTGCACCGCGGCGCGGCCGGGGCGGCCGCCCGGATCGGCGGGACCCTCGGCGCCGGTCTGCTGGCCGCGCTCACCGCCGCCGCGCTGGTCGGGACGGTCGGCTTCGTCGCCGGCACGGGCGCGGCGCGCACCGACGAGCGGCAGGCCCGCGACCTGGCCGACGCGCTGCGGCGGCACGGGCTGCGGGAGGTGTACGCGGAGTACTGGACCTGCCACCGGCTGGTCTTCAACACCGGGGAGACGGTGGCCTGCGCGGTGCTCGACGGCCAGCTCGCGCCGGGGCAGAACCGCTACCCGCCGTACTGGACGCGGGTGGCCGGGGCGGCCCGGCCGGGGTACGTGCTGGCCGCCGACTCCCCCGCCGACCGGCGGCTGCGTGCGCTGCTCGGCGACCGCACCGCCGCCGCCACCGTCGCCGAGGTGGGCGGCTATCGCGTGTACCACCCGGAGCCGGCCTTCCGGCCCTGGCGCTGACCCGGCCCGTACGCTGGCCCGGTGCTCATCCTGCTGCCGCCCTCGGAGGGCAAGGCCGAGGCCGGGACCGGCCGTCGGCTGGACCTGTCCCGGCTCTGCCTGCCGGAGCTGAACCCGGCCCGCGCCGAGGTGCTCGACGCGCTGGTCGCCGTCAGCACCGGCCCCGACCGGCAGGCGGGGTTGGCGGCGCTGGGCCTGAGCGAGGGCCAGCGCGACGAGCTGCGCCGCAACGCCCGGCTGCGCGCGGCGGCCACCGCCCCGGCCGCGCGGATCTACACCGGGGTGCTCTACGAGGCGCTGGACCTGGCCACGCTGCCGCCGGCCGCCGAGCGGCTCGCCCGCCGGTCGGTGCTGATCAGCTCCGGCCTCTGGGGCGTGGTACGGCTGGCCGACCGGATCCCGCCGTACCGCTGCCCGATCGGGGCGCGGCTGCCGGGGGTGGGCGCGCTGGCGGCGTACTGGCGGCGGGCGCTCGGCCCGGCGATGACGGCGGCGGCCGGCGAGCGTCCGGTGCTGGACCTGCGCTCCGGCGCGTACGCGGCGACCTGGGCGCCGCGCGGGCCGCTGGCCGAGCGGACGGTGACCGTGCGGGTGCTGCACGAGCGGGAGGTGGCCGGGTCGCCGGTCCGCTCCGTGGTCAGCCACTTCAACAAGGCCACCAAGGGCCGGCTGGTCCGCGACCTGCTCACCGCCGGCGCCCGGCCGCGCACCGCCGCCGCGCTGGTCACCGCGCTGCGCGAGCTGAAGTACGAGGTGCTGGAGCAGCCGACGGCTCCCGGCCGACCCCGGCAGCTGGACGTCGTGGTGCGCGAGCTTTGACATCCTCCACCGCCATAGATGGCAGGGATTCCCTCCGCGCTGCGCGCGGAACCGCGCAACACCCGGGCGGGTTCCTGCTTCACCGCAGCCAGCCGGGACAAGTCCTGGTCTTACGTCCGCTCCACAGGCGTTTACCGTCTCCGCAAGCCCTGCGGCGACGTTGTCACGCTGTGTCGGTCGTGACACTTCGGAGCTTCCGGAACTACCCTTCGCCCCGCACGTGATCACCGTATCACCGCCTGCTGACGTCAGGTCAACGGCACGGCTCGGGCCTTGACGGCCCTCCCAGCGCGGGCCTTCACCCCCGACCTGAAGGGCCCGCACCTCGGTAGCCGCAAATTTTCCTCAAGGCTGGGGCCGATCCGTTTCCTCCCGGGCGGCGGCGGGCGACGGTAGACGTACCCGACGCCCCCAAGGAGCACCGTGATGGCACCGCACACCATGCTGCTCGACCGGCCAGGCCCGCCGTCGCCGCCACCGCTGGACTGGCACACCCTCGCCGACGCCTTCGAGGTCGCCTGCCTCGTCCGCTGCATGCCGCCGCCCGCCGACGCCGGCCGCCGGGGCGGCGCCGGGCCGTACCGGGGTGGGCCGGCCGAGTTCAACCGCCCGGAGGCGGCGCACCGGATGCGCCACCTGCTCGCCCGGCTGGACGTGCCGGTGGACCACGAGGTGACCACCGGCGGGCTGCGCCGCCGCTACGAGCTGCACCGGTTGGCGGTGCCCCGGACGCACCGGTCCGCGTACACCGGGCTGGTGGCGGCGGGCTGGCGGCAGGGCCGCCGGGAGCTGCTCGGCCCGCAGCCGGGCGCGTCCACGGTGCGTCGGGTGTGGCGGACCCGGCTCGCCGCCGCGGCCTGGCGGTCGGCGCTGCTGGCCGGTGGCCGGCACGTCCGCCGGCACATCCTCGGGGTCCGGCTGGTCGACCGGGAACTGGCCGCCGTGCTGGTCCGCGGTGCCGCCCTGCTGGACGTGCCCGCTCTGCTGCGTCCCGGCGCCGGCTGTTTCGTGGTGTGCGTCGCGGACGGCCCGCACCGGCGCCGGATCCTGGACAGCGCCGCCCTCGCCCCGGCGGCCGCCCCGGCCTGATCCGCTGCCGCGCCGGCGACCGCCCCGGCGTGATCTACCGCGTACCGGGACGTTCCCGCCCGGTACGGCCGACCGCCCCGCGTCCGGGCTTGCACCGCGGCGCCGCGCGGCGCAGAGTGCTGCCTGTGAACCGTGGCCGGCTGCGCCCGGGCCGCCGAGGGTGGGCCCGGCTGGTGGTGTGCGTGCTGCTGCTGGCGGCGCTGCCGCAGCTCGGTGGTTGCCGGGACGAGCCGGCCGGACCGGTCCCGATCCGGATCGCCACCGGCAGCGCCACCGCCGTCTACCACGCCTTCGGCGAGTCGCTGGCCGGCATCCTCAACCGGGAACTGCCCGGGGTGCGGGCGAGCGTGGTGGTCACCGCCGCCTCCGAGGAGAACGTGCGCATGGTCGGCTCGGGCCAGGCCGAGCTCGGTTTCACCCAGGCCGACGCGCTGACCACCGAATCGGCCGGGCGGGTGCGGGCGGTGGCCCGGGTCTACGACGACCTGCTGCACCTGGTCACCCTGGCCGGCAGCCCGGTACGGACGTTGGCCGACCTGACCGGGCGCCGGGTGTCGGTGGGCGCGCCCGGTTCCGGCACCGCGATCACCGCCACCCGCCTGCTGGACGTCGCCCAGCTCGACGGCCGGGTCCGCCAGCAACACCTCGGCCTCGACGACTCGGTGGCCGCGCTGCGCGCCGGCCGGGTCGACGCGTTCTTCTTCTCCGGCGGCCTGCCGGTGCGGGCGGTGCGGGAGCTGACCGCCACCACCGCCACCCGTGTCGTCGACCTGGGCGAGTGGACCGAGCCGCTGCGCCGCGCCCACGGCGAGGTCTACGTCACCCGGGACATCCCCCGCTCGGCGTACCGCACCGAGCCGGTGAGCACGGTGGCGAACCCGAACTACCTGATCGTCCGCACGAACCTGCCGGACCCGCTGGTCCGCGAGATCACCCGGCTGCTGATGGAGCGCCGGACCGAGCTGGCCCGGGCGCATCCGGCGGCCGGGCGGATCAGCCCGCGCTCGGCGATCGCCACCGACCCGGTGCCGCTGCATCCGGGCGCGACCGACTGGTACCGCCGGGCCAAGCCCTAACCGTCCCGCCTCGGCCGTGGCAGGTCGGCGCCGGCCGCTACCGCGGTGGCGGGGGCGACCGGCGCGACCGGTCCGGCGGCGGGCTCCGGGCGGCCCGCCGGGAACCAGAGGCCGGCGGCCAGTCCCCGGGGCTCGGCCGGGCGCATGGTCAGCCGGCCGCCGGAGGCGTCGACCAGCACGGCGACGATGGTCAGGCCCAGCCCGGCGCCGTCGAGGTTCTGCGCCTCCGGCGCCCGCCAGAACCGCTCGGTGGCCTTCCCGAGCTGGCTCTCCGTCATGCCGGGCCCGGTGTCGCGCACCTCCAGCCCGATCCCGGCGGCGGCGCCCCGCACGGTCACCGTCACCGTCCCGCCGGCCCCGCTGAACTTGACCGCGTTGTCGATCAGCGCGTCCAGGGACTGGTCGATGGCGGTGGGCACGGTCCGGGCGTACGCCGGGGCGGTCTCCACCGCCAGGCGCAGCGTCACCGACCGGTGCCGGGCCAGCGGCTGCCACGCCGCGACCCGGGACGCGGCCACCGTCGCCGCGTCCACCACCACCCGCTCGTTCTCGGTCCGCTCGGCCCGGGCCAGGGTGAGCAGGGCGTCGAGCACCAGGGCGAGCCGGTCGGTCTCCTCCAGCGCCAGCCGGTGCTCGGTCCGGCCGTCCGGGTCGGTGAGGCTGAGCCCCAGCTCCTCCACCCGCAGCCGCAGCGCGGTCAACGGGTTGCGCAGCTGGTGGCTGGCGTGCGCGACGAAGGCTCGTTGCCGGTCCATCACGTCCGACACCACGTCGGCCATGTTGTTGAAGCTGGCCGCCAACCGGCGCAGCTCGGGCGGGCCGAGCCGGTGCTGGACCCGCGCGCCCCGGTCCCCCTCGGCGATCTCGTGGGTCACCGCGTCCAGCTCGGTCACCGGGCGCAGCACCCAACCGGCCAGGCCGAACGCGGTCAGCACGCAGGCCGACACGGCGACCAGGCCGATCAGGGCCAGCAGCAGCCACCAGGCGGTCACGGTGCGCCGGACCCGGTCGGCCGGGGTGGCGGTCACCACCGCGCCGAGCACCTCGCCGCCGTCGTTGACCGGCACCGCCACCACCACCGGCCCGTCCACCCAGGGCCAGACCGATTCCGGGCCGCTGGCCTGCTGGCCGGAGAGGGCGGCGTCCAGCGCCTCCTCGCCGGCCGCGCCGACCGGCCAGCCGGCCGAGCTGACCACCGTACGGCGCTCCCGGTCGACCACGGCGGCGTCGATGCCGTACAGCTGGTGGTAGGCGCGCAGCTCGGTGCCGAGCGAGCCGGGGGCACCGCTGCGCAGCGCCGGGCGGGCCAGCGAGGCGAACCGGGTGGCGTCGGCCAGCCGGTCGGCGCGTACCCGGTCGGTCTCCCGGGTGGCCAGGGTGGCCGCCAGCGGGGTCTCCAACGCCAGGAGCACCAGCACCATCAGCAGCAGGTAGCTGATCACCAGCCGACGACGCACCTGGTCTCCTCACTCGCCGCGAAGCCGGTAGCCGACCCCGCGTACGGTCTCCACCAGGGTGGGGTCGCCCAGCTTGCCGCGCAACGATCCCACGTGCACCTCGACGGTGTGCCGGTCCGCCCAGGTGGTGCCCCAGGCGTCGAGCAGGATCCGGTCCCGGGGCACCGCGACGCCGGGTTGCCGGGCCAGCGAGAGCAGGATGTCGAACTCCTTGCGGGTCAGTGCCACCGCCCGACCGGCGACGGTGACCGCGCGGCCCTCGACGTCGATGCGGACCGGGCCGACCTCGATGACGCTGCGCTCCGGCAGGGTGTGCGCGGCCCGACGCAGCACCGCCTCGATCCGGGCCTGGAGTTCGACCATGGAGAACGGCTTGACCACGTAGTCGTCGGCACCCAGCCGCAGGCCGAGCACCCGGTCCCGCTCCTCGCCCCGGGCGGTGACCGCGATGATGCCGAGCTGGCTGCTGCGCCGGCGCAGTTCCCGGCACAGGTCGGTGCCGTCGCCGTCGGGCAGGGTCAGGTCGAGCAGCACCAGGTCGCAGGGGGCGGCGGAGAGCGCGGCGGCGACGGTGGCGGCGTGCTCCACCTGGTAGCCGCGCCGGGTCAGCGCGGACGAGAGGGCCGCGGCGACCCGACGGTCGTCCTCGACCAGCAGGATGCGCACCGGTGCCCCCGTTCGTCGGTCTGTCGACCACGAATGGTGGCAGACGCGGCGGCCCGGCGGGAGGGGCCGGCCGGGCAGCAGATCGGGTCCACGGCGGTGGTCCGACGGCCGGGCCGGTGGGCGGTCTACAGGCCGAAGACCTCGTCGGAGACGGCGTCGCGTACGCCGTCGGTGAAGCCGCGGAAGCCGGGGTCGTCGTGGCTGGCCGGGATGCTTGTCACGTTCTCCCCGGTGGCCTGGGTGACCGCGTCCACCAGCGCCGGGTGGTCGGTCTCGGAGTCGGCGAGGGTGTCGTCGTCCGCCTGACCGAGATTGATCACATGCTGGAGGTCCTCGTCGGGGGTGTCGGGGTCGGCGGCCCACTCGGCGCCGGCCCGGTAGCACTCGTCGTACACCGCGCGCTGCCCGTCGGTCCAGTCCTCGTCGTAGCTCTCCATGCGTCCTCCCGGCACCGGTCCGTCGCCGCGCCGACCGGCCGGCTCCACTGAGCATGCCGCCCCGGCGCGGCCGGTCGCGGGAAAACCGCGCAGGCCGTGGCGGGACGGGCCGCCGCCGTACGCTGGGCGGGTGATCTACAAGTTGCTGCCCTCGGCGGAGTGGGCGGACGCCCTGGCCCGGGGCCGGTTCACCGGCTCCGCCGTCGACCACCAGGACGGCTTCATCCACCTCTCCGCCGCGGACCAGGTGGTGGAGACCGCGCGGCGGCACTTCGCCGGGGCCACCGGCCTGACTTTGCTGACGGTGGATCCGGACCGGCTCGGCGCCGCGCTGCGGTGGGAGCCGTCGCGCGGCGGCGCGCTCTTCCCCCACCTGTACGGGGAGCTGCCGGTGACGGCGGTGGTCGCGGCGGAGGCGCTGCCGGTGGACACCCCCGCCGCCGACGCGGTCGCGGAACTGCTGTCCTGATCCGCACCGCCCGCCGCGACTCGCCGTCGCCGAACGGCCGGCGGTGCGCGCCGGCCGGATTGATGCCTTGTTAGGCTGCATCGCGCAGTTTCCTGATCATCAGACGCTCCACCGGGCCCCGCAGGGGCTCGGCTGGGCAGCGCCCAAAAAGGAACACACATGGACGTCGCAGCGGAAGACAGTCGCGACGAGGCGAGCCAACCCGGGCCCCACCCCGTACCCGACGCTCCGGAGACGACGACCCTCCACCCCCCGCCGGACGAGCCGACCACCGACGCGGTGGCCCGGCCGCCGCGTCGGGGGCCGCTGGCGGCGCTGGCCCTGGCCTGGCCGGCCCTGCTCGGCTATGCGGCGGTGCGGGCGGTGGGGCTGGTGACGCTCTGGATCTGGGGCTCCGCGCGCGGGTCCCGGCTGGAGGGAATCCTCGCCGGCCGGTACGACAGCGACTGGTACCTCGGGATCGCCGCACACGGCTACGACCACGCCGAGAGCCTGCACAGCAACATGGCGTTCTTCCCGCTCTACCCGTGGCTGGTGCGCCTGCTGGACCAGTCGTGGGCGCTGGACCCGCAGCAGGCCGCCCTCACCGTCTCCTGGCTCGGCTCGCTCGCCGCCGCCTGGGGGCTGTTCGCGATCGGCAACCACCTGGCCGACCGGCGGACCGGGGTGCTGCTGGCGGTGGTCTGGGGCGTCGTGCCGCACGCCGTGGTGGAGTCGCTGGCCTACACCGAAGCGATCTTCACCGCCTTCGCCGCCTGGGCGCTGTACGCCGTCCTGACCGACCGGTGGCTGACCGCGGGCCTGCTCTGCCTGCTGGCCGGCCTGACCCGGCCCACCGCCTCGTCGCTGATCGCGGTGGTGGGCCTCGCCGCGCTCGTCGCGCTGGTCCGCCGGCGGGCCCCGTGGTGGCGACCGCTGGCCGCGATGCTCCTGGCGCCGCTGGGCTGGGTCGGCTTCGTGGTCTGGGTGGGCGATCGCACCGGCGGGCTGGACGGCTGGTTCCGGATCCAGGGGGAGGGCTGGAACTCGTCGTTCGACGGCGGGGCGTTCACCGTCAGCCGGACCGGGGAGATCCTCGACTCGCCCTCCCGGTTCCAGCACTACATGGTGGCGCTGGTTCTGCTGGCGGCGCTCACCCTCTTCGTGCTGAGCATCATGGACCGGCAGCCGTGGCCGCTGCTGCTCTACAGCGGGCTGCTCCTGGTGACGACGATCGGCGCCGCCGGCTACTACCACTCCAAGGGCCGGTTCCTGCTGCCCGCCTTCGCCCTGCTGCTGCCCGTCGCCGGCGCGCTGGCCCGGGCGCGGCGGGGCCGGGCGTACCCGGTGCTGGTCCTGCTGACCGCCGTGTCGGCGTACTTCGGCGGCTATCTGACGCTGGTCTGGACGTCGTCGCCCTGACCGCCCGCGCCGGGCCCGCGGGCGGTCAGCGGGTCAGCGGGCGTACGTCCCAGACCTGCACGTCGTCGACCCGCCGGCCGGGGCCGTAGCAGGCGTCCAGCACGGCGGTCAGCTCGGCGGCGCGCGGGTGGTCCACGGGCAGCACCACCGCGTCGGCCCGCCAGTACCGCACGTCGGCGACCGCCCGGGCCCGTTCCACCTCGGTGACCGTCGTCCGGTGGTCGCCCTCGGCGACCTCGCGCAGCAGCACGGCCGTCGGCTGCGGCTCGACCCCCCAGCGGCCGGTGTCGTCGGTGGGCGAGGTCGGGCCGAGGAAGTAGCCCTGCGGCACGGCGAAACCGGCGACCGCGGCGGCTCCCCAGCGGATGGAGGTCAGGTTGTCCACCGGCACCGGGACCAGCGTCCGGCCCTCGGCGACGTGGGCGCGCCACGCGCCGGAGGTGACGAACTCGGGCACCGGCGGTCGCGGCTCGGTGGGCAGCGGAGTGGGCACCATGGGCAGCAGCGCGGCGATCAGCGCCGCCCCGCCGGCCAGCCGCACCGCCCGCTGCCGGGCGGGGGCGGCCGTGGCGGTGGCGGTGCGCAGCCGGTCCAGCGCGAGGGCCAGCAGCAGACCGAGCGCCACCGTGGTGATCAGGGCGAACCGGGCGATCACCATCGAGTCGAAGACGGGCAGGTGCGCCAGCAGCGCGAACGGCGCCGGCACGTCCGTGCGTTCCCGGCCCCACGTCCAGGTCGAGCCCATCGACAGCAGCGCGGTCAGCACGCCCACCACGACCAGGATCCGCACCACCAGCAGCCGCCCGAGGACGACCGCGACGCCGAGGGTGAACAGCAGCGCGGGCACCCCGAAGAAGCTCGCCTCCTCGGTGGTGTTGGCGATCAGACCCTTGGTGTCGCCGCCGAAGATGGTCCGGGTGGCGTGCGCGGCGAACGAGGCCAGCTTCAGGGCGTACACGTCGTGGTCGCCGGGATGACCGGTGCGGTGCTGCGGGCCGGCGAACTGCATCCACAGCGGGTACGCCGTCGCCACGGCCGCCACCACGCCGGTGACCGCCAGGCCGGCCAGCGCCCGGGGCGCCGCCCGCACCGCCCGGCGCGGGCTCAGCAGCAGGTACGCCAGCGCGGCCAGGGCGCACCCCACCGCGACCAGGAACAGGATCTCCAGGCCGATGAAGAACTGCGCCACGACCAGCGCGCCGAGGGTCAGCCCGATGCGGACCGGGCTGCCCTCGGGCCGGGTCAACCGGACCACCTGCCACAGCAGGAACGGCACCAGCCACTGGGCGGTGATGTGCGGGTGCCCGTTGCTGTGCGACACCATCGCCGGCGCGAAACCGCAGAACAGCCCGCCGAGGAACGCCGCCGCCCGGGTGTCCACCACGTGCCGGGACAGCACGTGATACCAGGCCAGAGCGGTGCCGATCAGGTTCAGGGTGAGGAAGACCAGGTACGACAGCGCTGCCCCGCCGAGCAGGGTGACCGGGGTCAGCACCAGACCGGGCAGTTGCATGCCCACGTTGGTCATCAGGTTCACCCCCGCCGGGGCGTTCTGCAGGGTGGTGAAGAACGGATTGTCCAGGTGGGCGGTGGCGTGGGCGCCGTGCGCCAGCATCCACTCGTTGAAGCTCTGGTCGGCCGGCCGGGTGCCCATCAGGGTCCCGTACGGGTCGGCCCAGCCACGGCCGGTGACCACCAGCGCCACCGCCAGGTAGGCCAGCCCGGCCAGCAGCCCGGTCCCGCGCCACCACGGCCGTCGGGCCACCTCCGCGCCGGGGCCGGGTCCGGCCGCGCCGGCGGGTGGCGCGTCGCCGGCCGGTTCCGCACCGGTGACCGGGTCGGCTGGCCGCTCGGCCGCCGGCCCCTCCCCCGTCCGCGCGGTGTCCGGGGGGCGGAGGTCGCGCGGGCTGGTGCGGCTGGTGTCCTCGCCGGTCGGCGCGACGGAGGACTGGCGTTTCGTCACCCGTGGGATCTTACGTCCGCCTCTGGCGGCGGCCCGACAGGTGTCTGCGCGACGCGCGGACGCCGGGCCGTCGTTCAGCGGTACGGCTCGACCAGGGCCAGCACCGCCGACGGGTCCTCCACGTGCGCGTTGTGGCCGAGTCCGGGCAGGGTGACCACCGGCACGCCCAACTCCGCGAGCTGCGCGTCGGTCACCAGCGGGTCGTGCTCGCCCCGCGCCAGCAGCACCGGGACGTCGGTGGCCGCCAGCAGGGCCGGCAGGTCCGGCGCGCCGACGGCGAACGCGGCGGGGTCCATGGCTAGCCGCCACCGGCCTTCCTCGCGGCGCAGCCCCGCGTCGACCACCGGATGGTCCGGGGCGACCAGGCCGGTCAGGCCGGCCACCCTCAGGTACCGGCGGGCCGCCTCGTCCCGGGTGGCGAACCAGGTGACCGGGCGGTCGGCCAGTTCCCGTGCCCTGCCCAGCTCGGCCGGCGACCAGGCCACCTTGATCCCCACACCCACCACGGCCGCCACCGGCAGCCCGGCGGTACGCGCGGCCAGCGCCAGCGCGACCACCCCGCCCAGCGAGTGCCCGAGGACGACCAGCCGGTCGCGGGCGTCGAGCCCCTCGGCGACCCGGCCGGCGAGCCCGGGGAACGTGTACCCGGACAGCCCGGGCGCCCAGCCGTGCCCGGCGAGATCGGGTGCCAGCCACCGGCCGGCCCAGTCCCGTTCCAGCAGCGGCGCCCACGGCAGCCACACCTCGCCGGTGGCGCCCATGCCGTGCAGGAGCAGCAGCAGCGGATCATCGGCCATAGGCGGCAGTGTGCCACCGGCCGGACCGGATGCGCGAGAGCCCGTCGGGAAAGCGTCAGGCGCCGGCTCCCCCGGGGGAGCCGGCGCCCGGTGTGTGGGGGTACCCAGAAGGGGGGTTGGCG
>NZ_JBFAID010000029.1:0-75633 GCF_040654475.1 Micromonospora sp. NPDC050686 | reverse complement strand
CGCCCGCATCCGCAGCGAACGACAACGACGCTGGGGCCAACCCGCCACCCGCGCAGCCTGACCAACACCGTCAACGTTCGTGGTCACGGCACTAGAAACAGCATGTCGTCCCACCGTGTCCCACCACCGTTCGATCCTCCTCGAGATAGTCGTGAAGCTGCCAGCTCCACTCCGAACCCGACCGAGGCTGCGGCGAACCGTCGCCGCGGTCGCGGCTCTGGTCTGCGCCGTCGCCCTGCTGCCAGGCGTGGCGCGCGCCGTTCGCGCTCGTGCGAGCATGCCCTGATGAGCAGCGACGTCGCGCCCACCGTCAGCGCCCTGGCGATCAACGTCACGATCCCCGACGAGCTCCGGTGGACCGCCACCCGCCGTGGGGAGGAGTTCACCCTGAGCACGCTCAACGTCCGGCTCCTGCCGGACGGGCGGCTCGCGGCGAAGGCCTACGGCCGCCCCACCGGGGGCGGCCGCGGCACGTACGTCTCGTTCCCCGTGCCCGACCGGCCGGATCTGGTGGCCCTGGTCGCGGCGGCGGCCGGCCGGGCCGGGGAGCTGTGGGCCGCGCACCGGGGTCTCGGTTGAGCCGGCGCTCGGCGCCGGACGGCTGTCCCGGCGCCGAGCCGTGCGGTCAGGCCCCGATCGCGATGGCGAAGACGTGCATGGTCGGCACGCCGGACGCCGGGCTGGCGCTGATGTTGGGCAGCTCGACCCGGACGACCTGCTTGCTCTGCAACGCCACGCCCACGTAGTAGACGCAGGCCGGCACGTTCGTCCGCTGGTTGCCGGGCCGGTTCTGGTACGCGGTCACGACGGCGGCGGTCCCGCCGGCGTGCGGCCCGCCGTACCAGTCGGGGGTGGCGAGGGTGAACGTCTGGCGGGTGCCGTCGGCGTAGACCACCGCGGCGGTGCCCGACACGGCGCCGTAGGTGCCGGTCGCCAGGAAACCGAGCGTACGGCCGGAGCCGGTCACGCTGATCGACTGCCCGGAGGCGATGGCGTTGTCGGCGCCTCCCGGGGCGACGGCGGGCCAGCGGAAGTTCACCCCGTTGCGACTCACGGTGCTGCCCGGGGTGACGCCGGCCTGGGCCAGTGCCTGCGCGGACAGGGTGGCCCCGCCGCCGTCGAAGTTCCCCGCGCCGGTGTTGGTGTCGTTGGTGGTGCTGACGTTGGTGAAGCTCTGTTCCAGGGTCGGCGTGGTGCTGGCGGAGCCGGTGGCCCGGTAGGTGCGCCCGGCCTGCCCGGTGAGCTCGATGAGGTCGCTCTCGATCCGGGTGGTCCGGGCGGTCGTGCCGTCGGTGGTGTCGACCACGGTGACGTCGGTGGCGAAGATCCGGCCGCGCAGCCGCACGGTGCCGCCGCGGTCCGGCCGCAGGAGCACCTCGCTCGCCTGGCCGTTGCTCCAGGTGATGCCGACGGTGTGCCCGCCGCGGGCGCGCAGGCCGTTCACCCGGCCGCTGGGCCAGGCCGCCGGCAGGGCCGGAAGGACGTGCAGTTCGCCGACGTGGCTCTGCAGCAGCATCTCGGCGATGCCGGCGGTGGCGCCGAAGTTGCCGTCGATCTGGAACGGTGGATGCAGGTCGAACATGTTCGGGGCGAGGCGGGCGGTGGTGACGAGGTAGCGGATGAGGTCGTGGGCGCGGTTGCCCTCCTCCATCCGGGCCCAGAAATTGATCTTCCAGGCCAGTGACCAGCCCGTACCGTCGTCGCCGCGCAGTTCCAGGGTCCGCCGGGCGGCCTCGAACAGCTGCGGGGTGCCGCGTTTCGTGATCTGGTTGCTGGGCGCCAACCCGTACAGGTGCGAGATGTGCCGGTGGGTCCGTTCGGTCTCCACCCAGTCGTAGAGCCACTCCTGGATGTTGCCGCGCGAGCCGACCTTCATCGGTGCGAGCCGGTCCCGGGTGGCCCGCACCTGGGCCCGGAAGGTGGCGTCGGTGTCGAGGATCTCGCTGGCCCGCGCGCACCCGTCGAAGAGGTCGCGCAGGATCTGGTTGTCCATGGTGGGCCCGGCGCAGACGCTGGCGTTCGAGTGGTGCCCGAGCTCGGGCGAGTTCGACGGGTTGGTGACCAGGTAACCGAGGGTCGGCTCGGTCACCAGGGTGCCGAGGAAGAACTGCGCGGCTCCCTTCATCGCCGGGTAGTTGGCCCGCAGGAACTCGATGTCGCCGTTGAACAGGTAGTGGTCCCAGATCATGGTGGCCAGCCAGGCGCCGCCGGTCTGCCACATGCCCCAGAACGCCCCGTCGACCACGGAGGTGGCCCGCCAGGCGTCGGTGTTGTGGTGGGTCACCCAGCCGCCGGCGCCGTACTGCACCTGGGCGGTGCGGGCACCCGCGACCGAGAGGTCCCTGACCATGTCGAAGACCGGGCCGTGGCACTCGGCCAGGTTGGTGGTGTTGGCCGGCCAGTAGTTCATCGGCAGGTTGGCGTTGATCGTGTACTTCGAGTCCCAGGACGGGGTCAGCGAGTCGTTCCAGATGCCCTGGAGGTTCGCCGGCTGGGTGCCGGGCCGCGAGGAGGAGATGAGCAGGTACCGGCCGAACTGGAACAGCAGGGCCGAGAACTGGGGATCGTTGACGCTGTTGTGCTGGGCGATCCGGACGTCGGTCGGCTGGTCCGCGGCGGAGGTGCGGCCGAGATCGAGGCTGACCCGGCCGAACAGCGCCTGGTAGTCGGCCACGTGCCGGCTGCGCAGCTGGTCGTAGCTGCTGGCCCGCGCCGCGGTGAGGTGCCGCCGGGCGATGCCCTGGTAGTCGCCGCCGACGTTGCGGTAGTTGACGTAGCTGGAGCCGATGGAGATCAGCAGGGTCACGCTGGTGGCGTTGGCGACCCGCAACGTGCCGCCGGAGCTGCTCACCGTACCGCCGCTGACCGTGGCGTTGGCAAGGGCGTGGAAGCGGACGGCGCCGGTGACGCCCTCCTGGTTGCCGGAGACGCCGTCGATGGCGATCGTGGTGCCGTCCGGGCTGGACACCGTGGTGCGTTGCGGGCTGTCGAAGGTGGCGGTGAAGCTGATCGAGTTGGCCCGGTCGGCGGTCAGCCGCATCGCGATGACCTGGTCCGGCGCGCTGGCGAACACCTCGCGCTCGTACCGGACGCCGTTCGCCACGTAGCTCACCGAGGTGGTCGCGGTGGTCAGGTCGAGCTGCCGGTTGTACTGCGACGTCGAGCCGGGGGCGGGGAAGGCCAGCCGGAGGTTGCCCACGGTCTGGTAGGCGAGCTGCCCGACCGGGTTGCCGAGCATGTTCTGGTTGATCAGGTCCTGGGCCTGGGTCCACTGGTTGGCGAAGACCAGCCGCCGGATCTCCGCCAGCGCCCCCAGGCCGCGGGGATTGCTGGGTTCGTGCGGCCCGCCGGCCCACACGGTGTCCTCGTTCAGCTGCAGGCGTTCGGTGTCGGCGTTGCCGAACACCATGGCGCCGAGCCGGCCGTTGCCGATCGGCAGCGCGCGCAGCCAGTCGGTGCCGGCGGCCCCGTTGTACCAGAGCGCCAGATCGCCGGCGGCCAGCACCTGTGGTGGTGCCGCCGATCCCGCGCGGGCCACGGCGGTCCACGGCAGCGGCAGCATGGCGCCGCCCGCGCCGGCCGCGCCGACCTTGAGGGCCTGCCGTCGGGTCAGGTCTGACATCGCTCCTCCAAACGGTGACCGGTCCGGCCGCCGGCGAAGCCGGCGGTGAGATGCCGACACGTCGGCCCGCTCGGCGCCGGGCCGGGCAGCGCCGGCCGGACCGTCGGCAGCCCGCAGACCGCCAGACATATGACGTATCGAAAGATATAATGTTATCGATAACACTGCAAGGTGTGGGGGTGACCTCCGCGAGGTCGCCGGGCCGCCCTCAGCGCCCGGCCGGGACACGCTCCAGGACCGCCCGGTTCCGCTCCGGCTGCTCCCGCAGCTCCCGGGTGTCGCCCGATGATCTTCCCGCTGCCCGCCGCGCCGGCACGGCCGGGGACGGCGCGGCGGAACCGGCGGAGCGACAAACGTCCGACGTATCTATAGTGGTGAGGGCCGTCGGCGCCCACCCCGGACGGCGGGTCGGTACCGACGGCGCCTGGCAGGCCGGTTCGAAGGGGGCGTGGATGGCACTGACCGACGACGCGATCGCCAGGATCCGCAGCATGATCCAGAGCGGCGAGCTGCCGCCGGGCGCGCGGCTGCCACCGGAGCCGCAACTGGCCGCCCAGATGGGGCTGTCGCGCAGCGGGGTCCGCGAGGCGGTGAAGGTGCTGGAGTCGGCCCGGGTGCTCGATGTGCGACGCGGCGACGGCACGTACGTCACCAGCCTGGCGCCGCGGCTGCTGCTGGAGGGGCTGGGCGTCGCGGTGGAACTGCTGCGCGACGACACCCTGCTGGAGGTCATGGAGGTGCGCCGGATGCTGGAACCGGTGGCGACCGGCCTGGCGGCGCTGCGGATGACCGACGACCAGCTCGACGAGCTCAGCCAGATCCTGGAGGACATGCGGGCGGCGACCGACGACGCCGAGAAGCTGATCCAGTTCGACACCGCCTTCCACCACACCGTCATCGCCACCACCGGCAACGAGACGCTCACCTCCCTGCTGGACGGGCTGTCCGGCCGGACCCTGCGGGCCCGGGTGTGGCGCGGGCTGATCGAGGGCAACGCGGCACACAAGACGATCGACGAGCACCACGCGATCTATCTCGCGCTGCGCGCCCGCGACCAACTGCTCGCCCAGGCCAGCGCGCTGATGCACGTCAACACCTCCGAGGCGTGGCTGCGTACGGTGCTCGCCGCCACGGCGGCGGAGGCCTGAGGCCGCGGTCATGCCGGTGAGCGGGCCCGCTCAGCTCAGGTCGACGGTGTACGACGCGGTGTGCACCGTCCCGTCGACCTGGAAGTCGAAGAACGCCCGGTACCGGCCGGCGCTCGGCGCGGTCAGCCAGACCTTGACCGCGCCGTCGAGCAGTTCCGGCTCCGGGTGCACGTGCACGTAACCCAGGTCCCCTTCCCGGACGACGACCAGGTGCCCGTACGTGCCCAGGTAGCGCTCCAGCGACACCGGGCCGGACGCGCCGGTGCGACCCACCCGGAAGAGCAGCGGTACGGACACCCCCACGGTGGGCGTACCCTCCATCGCCACCGTGAACGGCCCGGTGCTCGCCTGCGGCTGCGGCGGCGGCAGCGCCGCCGGGGCGTGCGCGCCCGGCACGTGGTGGTCGACGCCCAGGACCAGCGGCAGCGGGCCGCCGCCGGCCACGGTCACCGAGAAGTCGGCGTAGACGCGGTAGCTGCCGGCCCGGGCCAGCCGCAGCGGGACGCTCCAGGTGCCGTCGGCGGCCATCGTGGGGTGCAGGTGCTGGTAGCCGCTCAGGTCGCGGCCCACCACGATCAGGTGCAACGGCTTGTCGTGGACGACGGTGAAGCGGGTCGCCGCCCTGCGGTCGGCCCCGACGATCCGGAACCGGTAGTCCACGCCCGCCCCGGCCGGCTGGGACCGCCGCACCGGTTCCAGGGTGTACCCGGCGGCGCTGACCGTCGTCCCGGCCGGCTGCGTCTGGTCCGCGCCACCGTCACCCGGGTGGCTGTGCGCCCCGGTGCCCGCCGCGTGCTGATGCCCTGCCCCCATCGCCGCGGCGCCGGCGACCGGCCCGCCGGTGGCTGCCGGCGGGGTCGGTGTGCCGGCGGCGCCGGGCCCGCCGCCGGCACCGATCCGGCCGAGCCCGAAGCCGGCCAGCAGGGCCACCACCACGCCGCCGACGAGCAGCGCGAGCCGCACGTCGCCCAACCGGGGCCCGGGGCTGGGCGGGCCGGCGTCCGGACCCGACGGTGCCGAGGAGCCGGCGTCCGCCGCCGGCCGCACGTCGACCGCCACGGGGTGCCCGCCGGCCGAGACCTCCTGCCGCCCGGTCGTGGCAGCCGTCCGCGCGGTGACCGGCACGCCGCGCTTGCGCGCCGCCGGGACGGCGGCCGACCGTCCCTTGCCGCCGGTGCCCGGCGCGGCGGTCCGGCCGTTGGCGGCGCCGGAACGGCCGCCGGCGCCGCGGCGGCGGACGGCACCCGCCGGGTCGCGGCCGGTGGTCCGGCCCGTTGGCATGGGGCGCCGGCGCCAGCCGACGACACCGGCCGCCGCCGCGGCGACGGCCACCAGCCATCCGGTCCACGCCACCCAGCCGGGGCCACCGTCGTCGGTCCGGGCCGTCGGCGCGGCGGCCGGCGCGGGCGAAGCGGACGACGCCGGTGAGGCTACCGGCGGGAGCGCCGCCCGGGACTGCGCCCCGGAGTCGTGCCCGGCGTCCGCGTGCTCGTCGGCGGCGGCCACCAGCGACGGGTCCGGCTGGTCGGTCGGCGGCCGCCAGCCCTGCGGCGCGGCCGTGACCGGCCCGGCGTAGCGGAACTTCATCGTGCCGCGCACCGCCTCGCCGTCCGAGGCCACCGACAGGTACGTCACCGAGTACTCCCCCACCGCCGGCAGGTGCGCGAGGGCGACCACCGCCGGGAAGCCCGTCGCGTACTCGCGCGGCTCGAACTTCCCGTCGACCAGGAAGTACTCGCGGACCGGCTGGGCCAGCGGCTTGGGCGCCCCGTGCGCCCAGCCGTTGTCGACCCGGCCGCCGCCCGGCGCGGTGACGGTGAAGTACGCGTTGCCGGCGACCTGCTCGGTGAAGTAGAGCTCCACCGCCGTCAGCGGCCGGTCCACCGTGGTCCCCTCGGCCGGGGTGGACGTCGCCAGGGTGCCGTGCGCCGCCGCGGGCGGGGCGGCCCCGAGGAGGGCGATCGCGCACGCGAGGACGACGGCGAGCAGGCCCGCGACGGCGCGCCCGGAAGCCGGAGGGAGACGACGCATCAGAGCATCCTCGCGACCGCTGAGTTTTAATCAAGACATCGGCATCTTTTTATTCAGATGATAAAAGTTCTGCGACGCGACGACCTAACATCCGGCCGCGGGCCGGGATCACGTACGTGCACCCGCGCCGACGCGACGTCGTGCACGCGTACGGCCACGGCGGGCCGGGGTGACCCTGTCCTGGGGGTGCGCCGCCGAGGTGGCGGAGCTGGCCCTGGGCCGCTGACCGGGCGCGCCGGTCAGTGGCCGTCACCGCCGTGCCAGGAGCGCCACAGCGCGGCGTAGGCGCCCCCGGCGCGCACCAGCTCGTCGTGGCTGCCGAGCTCGGTGATCCGGCCGTCCTCCAGCACCGTCACCCGGTCGGCGTCGTGGGCGGTGTTGAGCCGGTGCGCGATGGCGATGACGGTGCGCCCGGTGACCACCGCGGCAAGCGACCGTTCGGTACGCCGGGCGGTGGTCGGATCGAGGGCGGCGGTGGCCTCGTCGAGGATCAGCGTGTGCGGGTCGGCGAGCACGACCCGGGCGAGCGCGAGCTGCTGGGCGTCGGCGGCGGCGAGGTCGCGCCCGCCGTCGCCGACCCGGGTGTCCAGGCCCTGGGGCAGGTCCTCGTACCAGTCCGCGCCCACCGCCGTCAGGGCGGCGCGCATCTGCTGGTCGGTCGCGCCGGGCGCGGCGAAGGCGAGGTTGTCGCGCAGCGAGCCGATGAAGACGTGGTGTTCCTGGGTGACGAGCGCGATCCGGCGACGCCGCTGCGCCGGGTCGAGGTCGGTGATCGGGCGGCCGTCGAGGCTCACCACGCCCTCGCGGGGCGCGTCGATGCCCGCCAGCAGCCGGGCGAGGGTGGACTTCCCGGCGCCCGAGGGGCCGACGACGGCGAGCCGCTCACCGGGGCGTACCTCGAGGTCGATCCCGTGCAGCACGTCGGGGCCGTCGCCGTAGGAGTACCGGGCGCCGCGCACCACGAGCCGCTGGCCGTACGGGGTGCGCGGCTCCGGGATCCCCGGCCCGGCCGGGCCGGAGACGTCCTCCGCCGGCTGGCCCACGCCGACCACCCGGGCGAACGAGGCCAGTCCGCGTTGCGCCTGCTCCACCAACTGGAGCAGCTGGTCCATCGGCTCGATCGCCTGCTGGAGGTAGAGCGCGGCGGCCACCACCGCGCCGAGCGTCACCGTGCCGTCGGCCAGCAGGAAACCACCGGCGAGCAGCACCGCGGCGATCGGCAGCGGGTAGCTGGCCTCCACCACCGGGAAGAAGACCGACCGTAGTGCCAGGGTGGCCCGGCGGGTCTCCCACACCCGGCCGATGCGCCGCGTGCCGTACGCGACGCGGTCGGCGCCGAGACGCAGCGCCTCGACGGTGCGGGCGCCCTCCGCGGTGGTGGTCAGCGCCTCGGTCAGCTCGGCGGTCGCCGCCCCCTCGGCGAGGTACGCCGGCCGGGCGCGGCGCAGGTACCAGCGGGCGACCGCGACGATCGACGGCAGCCCGGCCAGCGCGACCACGCCGAGCAGCGGGTGCAGCACGAAGATCGCGCCGAACAGCAGCAGCAGTTGGGTGGCGGCGACGACGATGACGGGCAGCACGTCCCGGACGGTGGTCCCCACGGTCGTCACGTCGACCGAGCTGCGGGTGGCGAGGTCGCCGGTGCCGGCCCGCTCGACGACGGAGACCGGCAGGTCGAGCACCCGCGACACGAACCGCTCGCGCAGCCGGGCGATGGCCCGCTCGCCCAGCCGGTGGCCGGCGTACCGGGCGTACCGGACGAGCAGCCCCTGGGCCAGCACGCAGCCGGCGATGGCGAGGGCCAGCCGGTCCACGGCGGCGGCGCCGGCGCCGGCGGTGACGTCGTCCACGATCCGGCCGAGCAGCCACGGCGCGGCGAGCCCGGCGACCGCGGCGGCCCCGTGCAGGACCAGCATGCCGGTGACCGCGCGGCGGTCCCGGGCGATCAGGTCCCGCGCGGCCCGGCGGACCGCCGGCTGGTCGGCGACGGGCAGTCCGGTCATCGCCGCGCCCCGTCGACGCCGGCGGGGGCGTCGTCCCGGGACACCAGCGCCCGGTACCCCCGGTCCCGTTCGAGCAGCTCGACGTGGGTGCCGGTGGCCACGATCCGGCCGCCGGCAAGGTACGCGACGGTGTCCGCCCGGCCGAGCAGCAGCGGCGAGGTGGTCAGCACGACCGTGGTCCGCCCGGCGCGCGCCGCCCGCAGCCGCTGCGCGATGCGCCCTTCGGTGTGCGCGTCCACGGCCGAGGTCGGGTCGAGCAGGAGCAGGACCTCCGGTTCGGCGAGCAGGGCCCGGGCGAGACGGACGCGTTGCCGCTGCCCGCCGGAGAGGGTGCGGGCGCGGGCGCCGACCGGCGTGTCGAGCCCGGCGGGCAGGGCGTCGACGACGTCCTCGGCCGAGGCCGTGCGCAGGGCGGCGGCGAGCTCGGCGTCGTCGGTGCCGGCCCGGGTGGACAGCATCTCCCGCAGCGTCCCGGCGAACAGGTAGGAGTCGTGGTCGGCGACGAGGATCCGGGACCGCACCTCGTCGAGCGGGACACCGGCCAGCGGTACGCCGCCCCAGGTCACGTCGCTGGCGACGAAGCGCCCGAGGCGGTCGGCCAGCGCGCCGGCCGCGGCCGGGTCGTCGGCGGCGACGGCGAGCAGTCGCCCCACCGGCACGGTCAGCCCGGAGGCCGGATCGTGCAGGTCGGCGGGGCGCTCCGGCGGGGCCACCGCAGCCGTGCCCGCCGGCGCGGCGTCGTCCGGGCTCAGGTCGAGCAGGCCGATGATCCGCCGGGCGGCGACCCGGCCGCGGATCAGCTGGTGGCCGCCCTCCAGCAGGAACCAGACCGGCACGACGAGGACCGCCACGTACCCGTAGACGGCGACCAGTTGCCCGATGGTGATGTCGCCGGCCGCGGCCATCCGGGCCGCCAGCCACACCACGGCGGCCAGGAAGAGACCCGGGACGGCGATGGTCAGCGCCTCGATCCAGCTGTTCACCGCGCCGACCCGGTAGCCCTCGGTCAGCAGCGTCCGCGAGCGGGCCGCGTACCGGTCGGCGAACAGGCCGCGCCCGCCGACCCCGGCGAGCACCCGCAGCCCGGCCACGATGTCGCCGGCCCGGGTGGTGAGCAGGCCCTGCTGCTGTCGGTAGACTGACTCGGCCCGTTCCAGGCGGCGCAGCAGCGGCCCGACGACGAGCACCACGGCGGGCACGCCGAGCAGCACGAACAGCGCCAGCAGCGGCGAGACCGACCAGAGGACGACGGCGACGAACCCGTACGCGAGGACCGCCCCCACGCCCGGCCCGGTGACGGTCAGCACCGCCGAGGTGTGGGTGATGTCGACGCCGCCGACGGTGGCCACCTCGCCGGTGGCGAGCCGGCGCGGCAACGCGGCCCCGACCCGGGACAGGTGGCGCAGCAGGACGGCCGCGGAGCGGGCCGACGCGTCCTCCCGGACGAACGTCATCGTGCGGTGCCGCATGATGCCCAGGTACGCCAGGGCCACCCCGGCGGCCACGATCGCGGCCACCCACCACAGCAGCGCCCGGTGGTCGCCGGGGCGCAGCCCGTCGTCGATGGCGCGGGCGACCAGGTACGGCCGCACCGACAACCCGAGCATCCAGGCGCTGCCGATCAGGCTGCCGCGCAGCACCCGCCACGGCTGGCAGCGGACCAGCCACCAGATGTACCGCAGCGGCCCCCTGGTGTCCGGCACGCCGGGCTCGGGATGCGGGAGCTGCGGGGGCACCGGCCCAGGCTACCGACCGCCACGGCGGGCGGCTGACCCGTTTCAGCCGTCAGGCGCACCCGGCCGGTTAGCTTCCGGACGGCGTCCAGCAGCGCCGGCGCCCCAATCACCCGACCAGGGCTGGTGGGTGCGCCGATCCCGCAGGTGAGCGGATCGCTGCGGCGGGGCTTACCCTGGGAAGCCGCACCGGCGACAGCTCTGCCCGTTACGGCGCTACGGCGGCCATGCGAACCAACCGAGCGGGACCTGTCGTGATGGGGGAGACTTCGGGCTCATGAACGGCGCTGACAGCGACCCGCGGGCCCGCGCCGACGTGTTCGCCGTCGACGGTGAGATCGGTCCCGATCTCGCCCGGGTCGACTGGTCGGCGTCGCCGCTGGGCATGCCGGAGACCTGGCCGCAGAGCCTGCGGACGGCGGTGCGCATCCTGCTGTCCTCCCGGTTCCCCATGTGGATGGCGTGGGGCCCGCGGTTGACCTTCTTCTGCAACGCCGCATACCGGCGGGGCACGCTGGGCCGCAAGTACCCGTGGGCGTTGGGCCGGCCGGCGAACGAGGTCTGGGCGGAGATCTGGGCCGACATCGGCCCCCGGATCGACACCGTGCTGACGACCGGCAACGCGACCTGGGACGAGGCGCTGCTGCTCTTCCTGGAACGCTCCGGGTACCGGGAGGAGACGTACCACACGTTTTCCTACAGCCCGCTGCGCGACGACGACGGCGCGCTGGTCGGGATGCTCTGCGTGGTCAGCGAGGACACCGAGCGGGTCATCGGCGAGCGGCGGATGGCGACCCTGCGGGACCTGGGCTCGGACCCCAGCGTGGTCCGCACCGAGCAGGAGATGCTCGCCTTCGCCAGCCGGCAGTTGGGCCGCAACCGGTGGGACCTGCCGTTCACGCTGACCTACCTGTTCGGCGCCGAGGGCGAGGCCCGGCTGGCGGAGGCGACCGGCGTCGAGGACGGGCACCCGGCGGCGCCGGCGACGCTGTCCCTGGCCGGCCCCGGGGCGGTCTGGCCGGTGGCGGCGCTGGCCGAGGGCGGGTCGGTGCGGGTGGCGCTCGACGGCGCGGCGTTCGCCGGGCTGCCGTCGGGCCAGTGGCCGGATCCCCCGACGGAGGCGCTGCTGGTGCCGCTGCGGCAGCAGGGCGGCGCGCCGTACGGGTTCCTGGTCGCCGGGTTGAACCGCTACCGGGCGCTGGACGACGGCTACCGGGGGTTCGTGGAGCTGGCCGCCGGGCACGTGGCGACCGGCATCGGCAGCGCCCGCAGCTACCAGGCCCAGCAGCGACGGGCGGAGGAGTTGGCGGAGCTGGACCGGGCCAAGACCGCGTTCTTCTCCAACATCAGCCACGAGTTCCGTACCCCGCTGACGCTGATCACCGGGCCGGTGGAGGAACTGCGCGGCCGGCTGGCGGACGCCGACGAGCAGGTGCGCGAGGAACTGGACGTCATCCACCGCAACGGGCTGCGGTTGGGCAAGCTGGTCAACAGCCTGCTGGACTTCTCCCGGATCGAGGCCGGGCGCATGCAGGCGCGCTACGAGCCGGTGGACCTGGCCGCCGTGACCGTCGACCTGGCCAGCGTCTTCCGCTCGGCGATCGAACGCGCCGGCCTGACCTTCGAGGTGGACTGCCCGCCCCTGCCGGAACCGGTGCACATCGACCGGGGCATGTGGGAGAAGGTGGTGCTCAACCTGCTCAGCAACGCGCTGAAGTTCACCTTCCACGGCGCCGTCCGGGTGCTGCTGCGCGCCGCGGGCGGGCAGGCCGTGCTGCGGGTCGAGGACACCGGCATCGGCGTGCCCTCCGACGAGATGCCGCGACTGTTCGAGCGGTTTCACCGCATCGAGAACGCCCGCTCCCGGTCGGGCGAGGGCAGCGGGATCGGCCTGGCCCTGGTCAAGGAGCTGGTCGGGCTGCACAACGGCACCATCACCGCGACCAGCGTGGCGGGCGAGGGCACGGCCTTCACGATCCGCCTGCCGTTCGGCACCGCCCACCTGCCGGCCGACGCGCTGACTCCCGCCGGCCCGGGCCGGGTATCCGTCGCGGCGGAGCCGTTCGTGCAGGAGGCGCTGCGCTGGCTGCCCACCGATCCGGCGGCCGGAGCCGCCCAGGAGGAGGCGCCGCCGGTGCAGGCGCTGGTCGGGCCCCTCGTGGGTGGCCCCGCGGCCCGCGTCCTGGTCGCCGACGACAACGCCGACATGCGGGAGTACCTGACCCGCCTGCTGCGCTCCGCCGGACACCGGGTGGCGGCGGTCGCCAACGGGCAGACGGCGCTGGACGCCGCCCGGGTGGAGACACCCGACCTGGTGATCAGCGACGTGATGATGCCCGGGCTGGACGGCCTGCAACTGGTGGCCGCCCTGCGCACCGACCCCCGGACCGCGGGCACCCCGGTGCTGCTGCTGTCGGCCCGCGCCGGGCAGGAGGCGTCCATCGAAGGGTTGGAGGCGGGCGCCGACGACTACCTGGTGAAGCCGTTCGCGGCGGCCGAGCTGCTGGCGCGCGTACGGGCGAACGTGGAGTTGGCGCGGCTGCGCAACCACCACGCGCGCTGGCGTACGGCGCTGATCGACTCGTTGCAGGAGGCCTTCTTCGTCTGCGACGAGGACGGCTCGGTCATCGAGATCAACACCGCGTTCACCGACATCCTGGGCTACGGTCCGGAGGATCTCCCCTACGCGCAGCGTCCGCCGTGGTGGCCGGATCCGGAGGCCGAGCCGGAGGCGCACCGGCAGGCGGCCGAGGGGTTCTCCGTGCTGCTCGGCCAGACCCAGGGCAGCTACACCGTGCCGGTGACGCACCGCGACGGCCACCGGCTGTGGGTGGCCGCAGCCTTCAGCCAGGTGGACGACCCGGACACCGGGCGGCAAGTGATCGTCGGCACCTTCCGGGACGTCACCGCGGAGCACTACGCCGTGCAGCGCGAGAGCGCGCTGGCCGCGATCAACGTACGGCTGTCCCGGGCGGAGGATCTCGACGACGCCCTGCGTGGCGCCCTGGCCGAGCTGCGCCGGCTGTGGCGGGCCAGCAGCGTGCTCGCCGCCGTCTTCGACGACTCCCCGGTCCCCACGGTCACCACGACGGGCCCCGGGCCGCACTGGGAGTCGTTGCCGGACGAACGCCGCCGGACGCTGCTGGAGGTGCGGGACACGCCGCTGCTGACCCCGGTGGCCGGGCGGACCGACGGCGCCGGCATCGCGGTGGACCACCCGCACGGCACGATGGCGATCTGGATCGACCTGGGTGAGAAGCGGCCGTTCACGGAGCAGGACCGGACGCTGCTGGCCCTGCTCGCCGGTCAGCTCGGCCAGGGCCTGCACCGGGTGCACCAGATCGACCAGCAGCGCGAGACCGCACTGGCTCTGCAACGGGCGATCCTCGGCCCGGCGCAGCTGCCCGCCGGCTTCGCGGTGCGCTACTCCCCCGCCGCCCGCCCGCTCAAGGTCGGCGGCGACTGGTACGACACCGTGGAACTGCCCGACGGGCGCATCGGCATCGTCGTCGGCGACTGCGTCGGCCACGGCCTGCAGGCCGCCACGGTGATGGGGCAGCTGCGCAGCGCCTGCCGGGCCCTGCTGCTCCAGGACCCCAGCCCCGCCGGAACGCTGATGGCCCTGGACCGGTTCGCCGCCCTGCTGCCCGGAGCGGCCTGCGCCACGGTCTTCTGCGGCGTCCTCGACCCGGCCACCGGAGAGTTGCGCTACGCCAGCGCCGGGCACCCGCCGGCCATCGTCGTTGATCCCGACAGCACCACCGAGTTGCTCGAGGCGGGTCGCTCCCGGCCGCTCGCCGTGCGCCCCGGCCTGCACCGGCCGGAGGCGGCGGCCGCCGTGCCGGCCCGGGCGACGCTCATGCTGTACACCGACGGACTCGTCGAACGCCGCCGCCAACCGCTGACCACCGGCATCGCCTCCGCCACCGCGGCCATCCAGCAGGGCCGGGACGCCCCCGTCGAGACCCTCGCCACGCAGGTGATGGAGCGGCTCGCCCCCGAGGGCGGATACGACGACGACGTGGCCCTGCTCCTCTACCGCCACCCGGGGCCGCTGGAACTGGACTTCCCGGCCGAGTCCACGCACCTGGCCACCGTCCGCAACGCCCTGCGCGGCTGGCTCGACCGTTGCGGGCTGGAGCCGGCCAACGCCTACAACGTGCTGGTGGCCGCCGGTGAGGCGTGCGCCAACGCGATCGAGCACGGCCATCGGGACAGCCCCGGCGGGCTGATCCGGCTCCGAGCCGCCGCCACCGCCGACGCGCTGCGCCTGAGCGTCACCGACAGCGGGCACTGGCGGGCCCCGGACCGGCCGGCCAGTTCCGACCGCGGCCGAGGGCTCGTCCTCATGCGCGCCCTCATGGACAGCATCACCGTCATCCCCGGCGCCACGGGCACCACCGTGGACATGCAGGCAAGGATCGCCCGATGAGTACGGCCCTCACCCTCACCACCAGCAGCCGTCCCGACGGCGTCCGCGTGCTGACCGCGGTCGGTGAGATCGACATGAGCAACGCGGCCTCGTTCGCCGCCGCGCTGGGCGACGCCGTGGCGGCCGACGGCGCGCCGCTGGTCGTGGACCTGACCGCGGTGGAATATCTCGACAGCGCGGGCCTGTCCGTCCTGTTCCCGCACGCCGACCGCATCGCCCTCGTCGCCGGCCCGCTGCTGGAGCCGCTGCTCACCATCTCCGGCCTGGCCGACCTCACCACGGTCGAGAGCCAGTAGGGACGGCGGACGGCCGGCCCAGCCGCAGGACCGGTCGCGGTGCCGATGGCCGAACCCCGGCCGGTCAGCCGGTGAACGGCTCCGGGCCGAAGCGCCCCCAGGCCACGAAGGCGGCCATGGCGAGGTAGACCAGGTCGGGCAGGATGGTCATCCGCTCCCCGCGCCGCAGCCGCACGGTCGCCGCGCCGACGAACAGCAGCGCCACACAGGTGGCGGTCACCGGCACCAGGACCGGCGCGATGTCGAGCACGGCGGGCAGGATCAGACCGGCCGCGGCGAGCAGTTCGAGGGCTCCGATGGCCCGCAGGGCGCCGGGACTGAAGTCGAGGACCCATTCCGCGGCGGGACCCACGGCCGCCATCTTCTCCCTGGGTAGGACCATCTTGACGGTGCTGACCAGCAGGACAGCGGCCAGCAGGCCGGTGACGATCCACAGCGTGAGGTTCACCCGGGGCTCCTTCGGTCGACGTGGCGTGGCGACCATTCAGACACCGGGCGGGCGGGCCGTGTGACAGGAACGGAGTCCGCCCCGGCTCGGCCGGGGGGACTCCGCGCCCGCGAGGGGGCTACTCCCCGGCGGGCACCTGATCCTTGACGTCGTCGTAGCCGGCCGCGGCCGGTGCCGTGGTCGGCGCGTAGAACACCCGGATCACCCCGGTCGGGTACGCCTCCGTCGCGGTCAGCCGCAGGTGGTACGGGGTGTCGCCGTCGTCGAACAGCCGGCGGCCCTTGCGCGCCGCCACCGGGTGCACCAGCAACCGCAGCTCGTCGACCAGCCCGGCGGCGAGCAGTTGCTGCACCACGGAGATCGACCCGGGGATGAGGATGCCGCGCACCCCGGCGTCGGCCTTGAGCGCGGCGACGGCCTCCAGCAGGTCACCGTCGATCAGCTCGGAGTTGCGCCAGGTGGACTGCAACGGCTTGCGGGACACGACCACCTTGCGCACATCGCCGAGCTCCTTGGCGAACGGTGCGTCCTCCCCGCCCGCGGCCTCCCGGTCCGGCCAGGCGCCGGCGAAGCTGTCGTAGGTCACGCGGCCGATGAGCAGCACGTCCGAGGTGTCGTAGTCCTCGGTGACGGCACGGCCCATGTTCTCGTCGAAGTACGGGAAGTGCCAGTCGGGGTCGATCTCGGCCACACCGTCGGCCGAGATGAACAGGGTGGAGACGACCTTCGCCATCGCGATGAGCCCTTCCGGTCAGGTGGTTGTCGAGAAGGTGACTGCCGCAGCATCCCAGACCCGTCCGACAGTCGCCGACCCGTAATCGCGGCGAGTCGCGGAATCTGCTGCGATGACGTCTCGCCGACGCCGGCAGCCGGAGTCAGCGGGCCGGACCATCCTGGGCGGGCTCCGCGCGGCACGCGTCGTCGCGTACCCCGGCGAGGAGGTCGGCGGTGGTGTGCGCCCCGATGTCGGGCTGGGGGCCGTCGGTGAACCGCGCGACGACCGCCCGGACGTGCCGCTCGGCGGGTTCGGCGAGGCCGTCGTAGACCGCCGCGAACAGCTCCCGGGCCGGCTGCCGGAGCCATCCCGCCGGGAGCAGTTCCACCGGCAGCTGCGGGTCGAGGTTGGGGAAGCGCCGGAAGGTGTCCATGACCTGCGCCCGCGCCCGCACCGCCGCCGCGCCGTCGAGTTGGCCGGCGGCCACCCGCGGCAACAGCGGTGTCCAGCGCCGGAGGAATTCCTGGTAGTACCGGCTGATCGCGTCGATGTCCCAGGCGTCGATGGGCGCACGGCGGCTGGTGGCGTCCAGCGGCAACTGCCGCCCCCGGAAGACCGTGACGGCGCCGCGGGTGAGTTCGGCGAGCCGCGTCCGGGCCGGCGGGGTCATCTCGTACGGCGAGATCCACAGGCCGTCGTACAGCGGCGCGTAGCCGAGCCAGCGGAGCTGGCCGCGCAAGGCCCGGCGCTGCGCGCTGCGGTCCTGCGGCAGCGAGAAGGCGACGACCGTCCAGCACCCGTCCCACTGCCCCACCGAGGTGGTCGAGGCGAGGATCCAGCGGCCTCCGGTGGAGAGGTCGGCGGCGGCGGCGCGGCTGAGCCGGTAGAAGCTGCGTCGTCCCTGCCGGCTGCCGTCGAGGACGCCCCGGCGGGCCAGCCGGCTGATCGCGGTGCGGGCGCCGGCCGTGGTGACCCCGGCCTCGGCGAGCAGCGCGACGATGGCGGCGGACGGCAGCGCGGCCCGGGTCCGCAGGGTGTAGTCCGCCAGCAGGGTCACCGCCACCCCCTGGGGCGAGTTGCCGGCCTGTCGGCGGGGCAGCCGGAGCGGGCGGTCGTCGGGATACATCTCCTCGATGTCGTACGCGCTTGCCACAGGCGCTCCGGGCTCGACTCAGGGACGGTGCCTCGACTGTAGACGCAACGCCGGCGGGCCGGATCGCCGCGACCGGCCGGATCTTGATCGAGGAATGTCGATTGACACTTCTCGGGTCGAGGGGAACACAATCTGCTAAGCGACGCCGTACGGAGCCGGGCAGGGCGAGCCACCGCAGCGGGCGATGCGCGATCACCCCGGGGGCCCGGCACTCCCCCGCGACCCGACGCGCGGGCCCGATCCAGCCTCCGTGATCGAAGGAGTCGACCCCCCGTGACAATCAGAAGGAAACTGCTGCTCGGCCTGGCCGCGTCGCTGGCGGCGCTCGGCCTGGTGCTCCCCACGTTCCGCCCCGCGTACGCGGCGTCGCTGACCGAGGTGACCAGCTTCGGCGACAACCCGGGCCGGATGCGCACGCACATCTAAGTGCCGGACTCCCGCCCGGCCCGGCCGGCCACCGTGGTCGCCATGCACGGCTGCGGCGGGTCGGGCCCCGGCTTCTATTCCGGTAGCGAGTTCGCCAGCCTGGCCGACCGGTACGGGTTCATCGTGATCTACCCGACCGCGACCCAGCAGGCCGGCTTCGGCAACTGCTTCGACGTCTGGTCCGACGCCGCCAAGCGCCGCGGCGGCGGCAGCGACCCGGTGTCCATCATCTCCATGGTCCGCTACCGGAATGCGGGCCAGTGCTCCGCCCTTGAGCTTGAGGGCGGGGGTGAAGGCCCGCGCTGGGAGGGCCGCCAAGGCCCGAGCAGTGCCTTAATCCGGTGCATTCTCTCTTTGCTCGGCCACGGGAACCGGCACGATGGCGGCGACCCGGCGGCCGTTACGGGTCACGTAATAGGTCCGTGCGTGGACGGCGGTGTCGTTCAGGATCTCGGCCAGGTTCTTACGCAGGTCAGCGACGCGGATCTCGTGCGTGTCGGTCATGACGGAGATCGTACATTGCTGTACGCTGGTGTACGTGCAGCTCCGATACAACTTCCGCGTCTACCCGGCGCCTGGCCAGCAGGAAGCGCTGGCGCGGGCGTTCGGGTGCGCGCGGGTGGTGTTCAACGATGGGCTGCGCGTGCGCCAGACGGCGCGGGAGAGCGGTCTGCCGTACGTGCCGGACGGCGACCTGTCCAAACAGGTCATCACGGAGGCGAAGAAGACCGAGGCCCGCGCCTGGCTGGGCGAGGTGTCGGCGGTGGCCGTTGCAGCAGGCCCTCGCGGACCTGAACACCGCGTACCGCAACTACTTCGCCTCGATCTCGGGCAAGCGCAAAGGCCGCAAGGTGGCCTCGCCCCGGTTCCGGTCCCGCAAGGACAACCGGCAGGCGATCCGGTTCACCGCCAACGTCCGGTTCAAGGTGCTCGACAACGGCCGGCTCAGGTTGCCGAAGATCGGCGACCTGGACGTGCGCTGGTCCCGCGACCTGCCCTCAGCCCCGTCAAGCGTGACGATCATCAAGGATGCGGCGGGCCGGTACTTCGCCTCGTTCGTCGTGCAGACCAGCCAGGACGAGACGCTGCCGCCGGTCGAGCGGGAGGTGGGCATCGACCTGGGCCTGACGCACTTCGCGGTGCTGTCGGACGGCACGAAGCTGGCCGCGCCGAAGTTCCTGCGCCGGGCCGCGCGCAAGCTCAAGCGGTTGCAGCAAGACCTGTCCCGCAAGCAGCGGGGCAGCAACAACCGGAAGAAGGCCGTCGTGAAGGTCGCCAGGGCGCACGCCCGGGTGGCCGACACCCGACGGGACTGGCAGCACAAGCTCTCCACACGGATCATCCGCGACAACCAAGCGGTGTACGTCGAGGACCTGTGCGTGACCGGTCTCAGCCGGACCCGGCTCGCCAAGAGCGTCCACGACGCCGGGTGGGCCAGTTTCACCGCCATGCTGAAATACAAGGCCGCCCGGCACGGGCGAACCTTCGCAAAGATCGACCGGTTCGCGCCCACGTCCCAGACGTGCTCGGTGTGCGGCCGGATCGACGGACCGAAGCCGCTTTCCGTCCGGTCGTGGACCTGCCCGTGCGGGGCCGTCCACGACCGGGACGTCAACGCGGCCATCAACGTGCGCGCGGCGGGACGCGCCGAGAGCCTAAACGCCTGTGGAGCGCAGGTAAGACCGGCACTCGTGCCGGCACCGCGCCGTGAAGCAGGAATCCGCCCAGGCGTTGTGCGCTGTCCCGCGCGCAGCGCGGAGGGAACCTCCGTCCTCTAGGGCGGAGAGATCGTCAAGCCCAGCAGCAGTACGGCGTGGGGCGACGCGGTCCGCCAGGCGTACCCCGGGCTACGCCGGTCCCCGGCCGCGGGTGCAGTTGTGGCACGGCACCAACGACACGCTCGTGCCGTACTCGCTGCTGCAGGAGACGATCGAGCAGTGGACCAACGTGTTCGGGCTCAGCCAGACCCCGACCTACAGCGACACGCCGCAGGCCAACTGGAACCGCCGCCGGTACGCCGACTCCGGCGGCACCGTCCAGGTGGAGGCGTACAGCATCCAGGGCGCCGGACACAGCCTGCCCGCTGGAGGCATGGCCGCAGCCGCCGTGCAGTTCTTCGGCCTGACCAGCCCGCCGAGCACCTCGCCCAGCCGGACCATCTCGCCCAGCACGAGCACGCCGCCCGGCTCCGGCGGCTGCCCGGTGACCGTCACCGTCAACGCCTGGAACACCGGGTTGACCGAGGACATCACCGTCACCAACACCGGCGCCGCCATCAACGGGTGGTCCCTGGTCTTCACCCTGCCCGCCGGGCAGACGATCACCTCGGGGTGGAACGCCACCTACCCCCCAACCTCCGGGCAGGTGACGGCCAGGAACGTCGGCTACAACGCGACGATCCCCGCCAACGGGTCGGTCTCCATCGGCTTCCAGGCCACCCACACCGGTAACACCGCCCGACCGAGCGCGTTCACCCTCAATGGCGCGTCCTGCACGATCGCCTGACGACAGCGGGCTCCGGGGGCCGGCACACCCGCGATCCCCGGAGTGCCGCGCCGGTCAGCGCAGCCCGGCGAACAGATCGTCCTCGGGCGTCGGCGCACCGGTGCTGTCCCGGACCCGGACGAACGTCTCCATCCCCATCAGGTCGGTGAACCGCTCCCGGCCGAGCTGCAGGAAGAAAATGTTCTCGGCCTGGCTGGCGTGTGCGGCCAGCGACTCGAACTTCTGCCCGCCGTAGGCGCTGGTGTCCACCCAGGTGGTGATCTCGTCGTCGGGCAGGCCGAGCTCCGGCATCTCGTCCGACGGCCCGTCGGGCTCCGGGAACTCGACGCCGATCTCCTTCATCACCCGGCCGAACTCCTCAAACGCGCTGCGCGGCACGGTGGTCCAGTAGACCTTCGCGGGGATGCCCGTGCGCTCGACGGCGGCCATGGTGACCCGGTGCGCCTGGATGTGATCCGGGTGGCCGTAGAAGCCGTTCTCGTCGTAGGTGACGACGACGTCCGGGCGGTAGCGCCGGATCAGCTCGGCCAGCCGGTCGGCCGCCTCCCCCACCGGGGTGTTCCAGAACGCGCCCGGCGCGTCGTTGGTCGCCCAGCCCATCATGCCGGAGTCGGCGTAGTCGAGCGTCTCCAGGTGGGTGACCTTCAACGCCGCGCAACTGGCCGTCAACTCGGCCTGGCGTAACGCCACCACGGCCTGCGGGTCGTGGCCGGGATCGCCCGGCTTCAGCCCACCGGGCCCGTCGCCGCACCGCCCGTCGGTGCAGGTCACGAGCACCGTCGTGACCCCCTCCGCCGCATATCGGGCCAGCACACCGCCCGTGCTCGTCGCCTCGTCGTCGGGGTGGGCGTGCACCGCCATCAACGTCAGACCTCGCTCAGCCACGTCCCCACCCTACGACGAAGGTCCGACACGCCGGCGTTGCCTCGATCGCACACGAACGAGCCCCGGTCGATCAGCGATCGACCGGGGCTCGTCGGTTCGGCCGGATCAGGCCAGGTCGAACCGGTCGAGCTCCATCACCTTGGTCCAGGCGGCGACGAAGTCGCGGACGAACTTGTCGCGCGCGTCCTGGCTGGCGTAGACCTCCGCGAGGGCCCGCAACTGGGAGTTGGAGCCGAAGATGAGGTCGACCGCGGTGGCGGTCCACTTCACCTCGTCGGTGGCCACGTCCCGGATCTCGTACACGTGCTCCTCGGACTCCGACGCCCTCCACCGGGTGCCCGGGGAGAGCAGGTTGGCGAAGAAGTCGTTGGTGAGCACGCCGGGCCGGTCGGTGAGCACGCCGTGCGACGTGCCGCCGACGTTGTTGCCGAGGGCACGCAGGCCGCCGATGAGGACGGTCATCTCGGGCGCGGTCAGGTCGAGCATGTAGGCCCGGTCGACGAGCAGCACCTCCGGCTGGGTCTTCTCACCCGGCCGCAGGTAGTTGCGGAAGCCGTCGGCGCGCGGCTCCATGACCCGGAACGACTCGACGTCGGTCTGCTCCTGGGTGGCGTCGGTGCGGCCGGGGTGGAACGGCACGGTCACCTCGACGCCGGCGTCCCCGGCCGCCTTCTCCACAGCGGCCGAGCCGACCAGCACGATCAGGTCCGCGAGCGAGATCTGGGCGCCGCCGGCGGCGTTGAACTCCCGCTGGATGCCCTCCAGAGTGGCCAGGACCGTGGCGAGCTGCTCGGGCTGGTTGACCTCCCAGTTACGCTGCGGCTCGAGTCGGATCCGGGCGCCGTTGGCGCCGCCGCGCTTGTCGGTGGAGCGGAAGCTCGCGGCCGAGGCCCAGGCGGTGGAGACCAGCTGGGCGGTGCTGAGGCCGGAGTCGAGGACCTTCGCCTTGAGCGCGGCGACGTCGGCGTCACTGACCAGCGCGTGGTCGACGACCGGCACCGGGTCCTGCCAGAGCTGGGGCTCCGGGACCCACGGCCCGAGGAAACGGCTGACCGGGCCCATGTCGCGGTGCAGCAGCTTGTACCAGGCCTTGGCGAACGCCAGCGCGAACTCGTCCGGGTGCTCCAGGAAGCGGCGGGAGATCTTCTCGTACGCCGGGTCGACCCGCAGCGACAGGTCGGTGGTGAGCATCGTCGGCTTGTGCTTCTTGGCCGGGTCGTGGGCGTCCGGAATGATCGCCTCGGCGTCCTTGGCGACCCACTGCTTGGCGCCGCCGGGGCTGGTGGTGAGCTCCCACTCGTAGCCGAAGAGGATCTCGAAGAAGCGGTTGCTCCACTGCGTCGGCCGGTCGGTCCAGGTCACCTCGAGGCCGCTGGTGATCGTGTCGCCGCCCTTGCCGCTGCCGTGGGTGCTCAGCCAGCCCAGGCCCTGCGCCTCCAGCGGGGCGCCCTCCGGCTCCGGGCCGACGTGGTCGTCGGCCACGCCGGCGCCGTGGGTCTTGCCGAAGGTGTGGCCACCGGCGATGAGGGCGACGGTCTCCTCGTCGTTCATCGCCATCCGGCGGAAGGTCTCGCGGATGAAGTTCGCCGCCGCGGCCGGGTCGGCGTTGCCGCGGGGACCCTCCGGGTTGACGTAGATGAGTCCCATCTCGGTCGCGCCGACGCCGGCCGTCATCTCCTTTTCGGAGGCGTAGCGCTCGTCGCCGAGCCAGGCGTCCTCCGGGCCCCAGAAGATCTCCTCGGGCTCCCAGACGTCCTCCCGGCCGAAGCCGAAGCCGAAGGTCTTGAAGCCCATCGACTCCAGGGCGACGTTGCCGGCGAGCACCAGCAGGTCGGCCCAGGAGATCTGCTGGCCGTACTTCTGCTTGACCGGCCAGAGCAGCCGGCGGGCCTTGTCCAGGTTGGCGTTGTCCGGCCAGCTGTTCAGCGGGGCGAAGCGCTGGCCGCCGTCGCCGGCGCCACCGCGGCCGTCCTCGATGCGGTAGGTGCCCGCGGCGTGCCAGCTCATCCGGATCATCAGGCCGCCGTAGTGGCCGAAGTCGGCCGGCCACCAGTCCTGCGAGGTGGTGAGGGCGCCGGTGATGTCCCGCTTGAGGGCCTCGACGTCGAGCTTGGCGAACTCCTTGGCGTAGCTGAAGTCCGGCCCCAGGGGGTTGCCCTTGGGCGACTGGGCGTGCAGCACCGAGAGGTCCAGCTGGTTGGGCCACCAGTCCCGGTTGGTGCGCGGCCGGCCGCCGGTCTTCGGGGTCGGCGAGTCGATCGCCGGGTTCTCGCTCTCGCTGCCGTGCGCGGTCACCGAGTCGTGCGCGACCGGGCAGCCGGCCGCCGCCTTCTGGTCCACGCCCTGCGCACTGGACGGGGCGTTGTCCTGGGTGTCGCTCATGTGTTTCCTTCCGAGCTGGCGGATCACTGGGACGTGCGGGCGGTCGCGCAGTCGGGGCAGGTGCCCCAGTAGACGACCTCCGCCTCGTCGACCACGAAGCCGTGGTCGTCGGAGGCGGTGAGACAGGGTGCATGGCCGACGGCGCAGTCGACGTCGGCGATCGCGCCGCAGCGGCGGCACACGACGTGGTGGTGGTTGTCGCCCACCCGCAGCTCGTACCGCGCGGTGGCCCGGGCGGGCTGGATGCGCCGCACCAGCCCGGCGTCGGTGAGCGCGCGCAGCACGTCGTACACCGCCTGGTGGGATACCGTGGGATGATTCGCCCGTACCAGGGCGATCACCGCGTCGGTGTCGGCGTGCGGGTGGTCGCGCAGCGCGGCGAGCACCGCCAACCGGGGCCGGGTCACGCGCAACGAGACCGCCCGGAGCTGGGTCTCGAAGCCGGACGTCATGCCACGAACATAGCCCACTCTTTTGGAATCGATCAAGTTTTCGGCGGATCTCGGCGGGTCCGGACCCTCGTCGCACCGGCGCGACCGCACACCGGATGCCGCCGTATCCTCCTGGCGTGGGACTATGCTTCGCGACCCGCCCGTCCGACTCCGCCTGGGTCGACAGGGTGTGGACCTGCACCAGCGACCGGGTCGCGGAGATGACCTCCGTCGCGACGGCATGCTGGGGCCTGGTGTTCTGGTGGCGCGAGGGCCGGGCGTACGCGGCGGTCTCCGGCCCGGAGACCAGGACCCGCACGGCACCGGTGCCGGAGGGCGCGACCTTCGTCGGCATCGAGTTCGTGGTGGGCACGTCGCCGCGGGCCGTTCCCACGCCGCACCTGGTCGACGCCGGCACCGAACTCCCCGACGTCACGCGCCGGACCTTCGGGCTGGGCGGGGACCGCTGGGAGACGCCCGGCGCCGACGACGTCGAGGCCCTGGTCGACCGGCTCGTCCGGGCCGGCGCGGTGGTCCGTGACCCGCTGGTCGCCGAGCTCCGCCGGGGCCACCGGCCCGCGGTATCGACGCGTACCCTCGAACGCCGGTTCCGCGCGGCGACCGGCCTGACCCAGGGCGCGGTACGGCAGATCGAACGCGCCCGCGGCGCGTCGGCGCTGCTGGCCGCCGGGGTCCCGGTCGCCGACGTCGTCGCCCGGCTGGGGTACTTCGACGAACCGCACCTGGCCCGCGCGCTGCAGCGGTATGTCGGACGTACGGCGGGGCAACTGCGCGCGGGCGACGGCGGTGCGCTCGGCCTGGACCTGGGTCAGCCGACCACGTCGTAGATCAGCTTGACGATGCCGTTCGGGTAGGCCGCGGACTCCCGCAGGCTCAGCATCTGCTTGTCCTTGTCCGCGTCGCTGAACAGGCCCTTGCCCGCGCCGAGCAGGACGGGGAAGACGAGCAGGTGGTACCGGCTGATCAGGCCGGCGTCGGCCAGCCGGCGGGCGAGCTCCGCGCTGCCGTGAATGAAGATCGCCCCACCCGCGCTCTTGCGGAGCGCGACGACGTCGTCGATCGAGCGCAGGATCCTCGTCGGCCCCCATCCGTCGACCAGGGCGTCCTCGGGCAGGGTGCGCGAGACCACGTACTTGGGCAGTTCCTTGTAGTCGGCGTGGTCCGCCGAGTCGCGCCAGATCGGGGCGAACGCCTCGTAGCTGCGGCGGCCGAACATCAGCGCCGTGGTCTCCGCGAGCTCCTCCCCCTTGAGCGCGAAGGCCTCGGGCAGGAACTCGACGTCCTTGACCACCCAGCCGCCGCTGCGATGCTCCTCGCCCGGCCCACCGCCCGGCGAGTCCACCACGCCGTCGAGCGACATGAACCCGGTGTAGACCAGATCACGCATATCTGTTGTTCTCCTCCATGCCAGGCGACAGGGTTCGCCGAGGTTGATCGACAAGCCGGCCGGCACGCCACGAGGCCCACCCGTGGCGGTGTCCGGGCCGATGCCGATGCTAGGGATCGCCCGGCCCCGCCGTCTTGTACGGAAACGACGGCGGCCCTTCGTCTCGCCGTCCCCCTCAGGGCAGGGGAACCACGTAGGAGTCGACGCGGGCGATGCGTCCGGCGCGGAAGGTGAACAGGTCGTTGAAGGCGAAGCGGAACGGCCCGTGGTCGACGCTGGCCCCACGGCCCTCGCCCGTGGCGACGACGACGCGGCCGTCCTCGTGGACGCGCGCGCCGCACCGCCACGTACGGGCGAGGCGGCCGGTCGGCCTGCCCCCGCCCGATCCACTGCCAGCTGGGGTAGACGACATGCCGCATTCCGTCGCCGGGGTGGCGCCCGGAGTTCACGGTTTGCGGGCGACGACCCCGACGAAGGTGTGGTAGGTGTCGGTCTGCTCCGGAGCGGCCGTGCCCGGCTCCGGGCGCCACTCGGCCAGAGGCACCAGCCCGGGCTCCACCGGCGTCAGGCCGTCAACAAAGGCGAGGATCTCCTCGTCGGTGCGCCAGCGGCCGGTGCCGAGCGACTCGTTGAAGATCCGCTCGACCTCGCGTGCCTTCCGGGAACCATCCGGGTCCCGCGCACCCGGGTCCCGGAAGTGGGAGATCGCCACGTAGCTGCCGGACGGCAGGGCGTCGATCAAGGATGCGGCCACCGCTCGCGGGTCCTCGTCGTCACCGACGTGGTGCAGGATCGCGAAGAGCAGCAACCCGACCGGCCGGTCGAAGTCGAGGAACCGGCGTACGTCCGGGTGGTTCAGAATCTCCTGTGGTGACCGGATGTCCGCCTGGATCACCGTCGCGATGCCGTCCGTGGCGAGCAGGGCCCGCCCATGCGCCAGGACGATCGGGTCGTTGTCCACATACACCACCCGGGCCTTCGGGTTGTGCTCGGTGGCGACCTCGTGCACGTTGCCCTGGGTGGGCAGCCCCGACCCGATGTCGAGGAACTGGTCGATGCCTGCCTCGGTGACGAGGAACCGGATCACCCGACGCAGGAAGGCCCGGTTCGCCTGGCCTGCTGCCGGCCCGTCCGGTGTGATCCGCAAGGCGTGCTCGGCGACCTTGCGGTCGATCTCGAAGTTGTCCTTGCCGCCCAGAAAGTAGTCGTACACCCGGGCGACGCTGGGGACGCTGGGGTCGATGCCGGGCGGTGCCGCCTTGTCACGGGTCACAGGGCGTCTCCATTCAGGTCGGTCGGCGCCCGTCGGAACCTGCGGACGGTTCCGGCGGTGCGGGCAGTGTATCCATCTCCGCCGCTCCGTTGGCACCGCTCCCAGCCGGCCTCGGTGACCACGGCAGTTGCCGACCGGTACGCCGATCCGCCGACGCGACGGCGGCGACAACCGACGGGGGCGGCTGTTGCCGCCCCCGTCGGCGGTGCGGTTACCGGGCCGCGCAGGTGAGGGTGGGTGTGGAGTTGGTGCCGCTCCAGGCGCCGTTGAAGCCGAAGCTGGTGCTGGCGTTGGCGCTCAGGGCGCCGTTGTAGCTGACGTTCGAGGCGGTCACCGACGATCCACTCGAGGTTATCGACGCGTTCCAGGAACTGGTGATGCTCTGGCCGTTGGGCCAGGTCCAGTTCACCGTCCAACCGGAGATGGCGGCGTTACCGGCCCGCACGGTGACCTCGGCGCCGAAGCCACCGGACCACTCGTTGGTCTTGCGGTAGGTGGCGGTGCAGGCCCCGTTGCCGGCCGGCGGCGGGGTGGTCGGCGGTGCAGTCGTGGGGGGCGGAGTGGTCGGCGGCGGAGTGGTCGGCGGCGGAGTCGTGGGCGGCGGAGTGGTGGGCGGCGGGGTGCTGCCACCACCGAAGATAACGTCGCTGCACAGGTAGTACGACTGGTCGAGGTGGGACGCCTGCCAGATCGTGTAGACGACGTGCCGCCCGGTGCGGTTGCCCGCGTTGACCTGGGCCTCGTACAGCCCGGTCGTCGGGTAGCTGCCGGTGCGCAGCACCAGTTCCAGGCTGTTCCAGGTGAGCGGTTGGGTGGCCGGATCGAAGCCCTGCTTGGTGATGTAGATCAGCAGATAGTCGGCGCCGTGCTTGGCCCCGTCGGTCAGCGTCAGCTTGAAGTTGTTCGGCATCGGCTTCGCGGTCCACGCACCGACCGCGTCCAGCGAGCCGTACAGGCCGCCCTGGGTACGACCGCCGCTGCACAGCTGTCCGTCCGGGGTGGCTGCCTGGTGGTTGCCACCGACGCCCTCGCGGAACAGGCCGTTCCAGTTCCACATGGTGTTCGGGTTGGCCTGCCAGGCCTGCCAGCACATCGGATCGCTCTGGGCCATGGCGGGGTTGAGGTGGTCCGAGCCCCAACGTTCCCAGCAGCCGTAGTTGCGCGACGGCGGGTTGGTCACGGATCCGTGCGCCGAGGCCGGGCCGGCCTGGTTGACGACGACCATCGTGAGCGCGGCGACGAGCACGGTGACCGCGCCGAGCCCTAGACGGCGTACTGTTCGTGAGAGTGTCATAAATGCTCCAGCTGGTCCGCCGACGCCGGTTTCGCTCGCCGGGATGCCCAACCCGTCGAGGAGCCCACGCCGATCGGTTTCGGATGGAAAATGGCGGGTGGCACTGCTGTGCTGCCCGCGACGACCTGACGGCTCCCAGCCGCGATCGTACTCGATTGATCGGGATGCGTCGATATGGCCGAACCATCGGACGGTGCCGGCGTCGACCAACCGCGCGACGTGCCGGGCCGCCGACCGGCGGAGCCGCGGCCCGTGACCGGCCGCCGAGACGGAGGCCCGGTCCCGGCGTGCGCCAGTCCGAAGATCAGTTCCCGCACTTCCGGATCACCAGCAGGGTGGACGGTTTCTCAAGCCGATCATGGTCGTCCTCCGTCGCGTGCGGGCCGGCCGACGCCGGGCGACGTCAGCCAGGACCGGGCAGCGGCGCCGGACGTGACGGGCCCTTCCGGTCACGGACCACGCGCGGTGTCCGGGCTCAGACCCGGATGGGTACGGCGACTCAAACGGCGACGACGGGCCGCCAATACGTAGGCCCATGACTGAAGCCCTGGGCCGTGGCCGCGCACGGCTGCCGGAGACCCGACGCGGCGACCTCGACCGCAGCCTGATCGGAAACGGTCACACGCGGTTCGCCGGCCGCCACTGCCCGGGTCGGAAAGCTCCGCTCCGGAGGCACCGGTTTGCGCGCGCGGCATGGCGTTCCCATTCCGGTCACCGACGGCCGGTTCCGCTGGGGCCGGTCGGGATGGCGCCGGTCGCGCGAGAGACTTGTCGAATTCGGTTGGGGTGGCGCGGACCTGGCCTGGGCGCAGGACGTGCACGGCGAGATGGTCGGCGCCGGGCTGGCCGAGGTGGCCACGATCACCCACTCGCAGAGCTGGCCCGGTGGCTCCCCCGGGGCGTCGCTGTACGAGACGAACTCCCGCCGGCTGGAACCGCAACTGCTCGACGCGGGCCTGTCGCCGGGGCAGCTGGACGGGTTCCGCCGGCTGCAGCGGGACCCGGCGTTCGGCGTGATGTCGTACCAGTTCGTGTCGACACGGGGCCGGCGACCGGTGGCGTGGTCGTACCCGTGACGCGGGAGCACAAGGCACGGAGACGCGACCCGTGGGCCGCCGAGGTGCTGGTGTCGCATCGGCACCTCGGCGGCTGCGGGAGGCTCAGGCGCCGCCGGCGAGGTCGCGTCGGCGGAACGCCGTCGCGGCGACCTGGACCAGCAGCGCCGCGAGCAGCGTCAGCACCACGACCGCGACGGCGTTGATGTCCTCCAGCGGGTACGCGCCGATGTGCTCGAACGGTGAGAGGCGCAACGCGGCGTCGGGGATCTCCAGGATCGGAGCGAAGTAGCCGGCGATCAGCCCGTAGCCGGGGACCACCCAGATCACCGGCAGCGCCCTCGGTGCGACGGCGTAGAACAGCGCCGCGGCGGCGAGGACGAGCCAGACCGCCGGGGTGTGGGCGAGGTGGCCGAGCAGCAGTTGGCCGATCAGCCCCGCGTCGCCCGTACTCGCCGCCGCCCCGACGCCCATGCCGAGGCCGGCGGTCAGCAGCAGCCACGGCACGCCCAGGGCCGCCACGGCGACGTGGCTGCCGAGCCACGCCCGGCGGCTCACCGCCGTGGCGAGGACCGGCTCCACGCGGCCCTCGGTCTCCTCGCTGCGCAGCGCCTGCACGGCGAGCACCGCGTAGACCCCGACGGCGAGGGCCATGGTCAGCCCCATGGTGCCGAGGTAGCCGGCGAGCAGATTCGCCGAGCCGCCCATGACGGCGAGCAGGTCCTCGGGTGCGTCGGCGAAGCCGTCGAGCAGCGGCTGGGTGAACGAGCCGTAGGCGAGGCCGGCGACCAGCAGCGCCGCGCTCCAGCCGATCAGGCTGGCCCGGTGCAGCCGGAACGCCAGTGCGAGGGGGCTGGCCAGCCAGGCGGCGGCCCGGGGCGGGCCCGGGCGGGGCGGCACCAGACCGGCGCCGAAGTCCCGGCGGATCGACAGGGTGTAGCCGGCCGCGCTGGCCGCCACCGCGAACCCCAGCGAGATCGCCAGCGGCCACCAGCGGTTGTGGACGTACGGCGCGGTCTGCTGGGACCAGCCGATCGGGGACAGCCAGGACAGCCAGGACGGGCCACTGCCCTGCACCGCAGCCATGTCCCCCAGGCCGCGCAGCACGAAGGCCGCTCCGAGGGCGGCTCCGGCCGTCCCGGAGGCGGCCCGTGGATACTCCGACAGTTGAACGGTGACCGCGGCGATGCCCGCGAAGGCCAATGCCACCGCGGCCACGGAGACGCCGAAGAGCAGGGAACCCCGCACGCCGAAGCCCCGGCTGGCCATCATCGCGCCGATCAGGACCGCGACCAGCACCGCCATCACCGCGGTGAGCGTCAAGGCGGCGGTGAGCTGGGCGTGCCGGCCGACCACACTGGCCCGGATCAGCTCGGCTCGGCCGGACCGCTCCTCGACACGGGTGTGCCGCACCACGGTGAGCAGGCCCATCAGGCCGGCGCCGATCGCCACGTAGAGGCCGTACTGGCCGGCGAGGAAACGCTCGAGGGTCAGGTCGTCGAAGCCGAAGCCCGGTCCGCCGAACAGCGCTCCGGCCGGGCTGCCGGAGAACGCGGTCAGCCCTCGCAGATCCTCCGGGCTCTGCACGATGGCGTCCAACGCGCTGGCGAAGTACGTCATCAGCAGCGTCAGGCCCAGCGTCCACGCGGGAAAGCGAATCCGGTCGCGGCGCAGCATGAACCGCAGCAGGGTGCCGGTCCCGGTGACGGCCATTCCCCGGTCGGCGAGGGCGGGCTTCGGGCGGCTGATCGTCGTCGCGCTCATCACGCCACCTCCGCCGGGGCGTCGTGCGTCCGCTGGTTGCCGTAATGACGCAGCAACAACTGCTCCAGGGTCGGCGGCCGGACGGTCAGACCCTGCACGCCGAGGTCGCCGAGTTGGCGTACCACGGTGGCGAGGTGGTCGCCGTCGACCTCGAAGCGGACGTGGCCGTCCCCGGTGTGCAGGCCGTGCACGCCGGGCAGGCCCGCGAGGGCGTCGGCCGGGCGGTCGGTGATCGCATCCACCGAGGTCCGGGTCAGGTGCCGCAGGTCGGCCAGCGAGCCGGTCTCGACGATCCTGCCCTGGCGGATGATCGAGATCTGGTCGGCGAGCACCTCGACCTGGGCGAGGATGTGGCTGGACAGCAGCACGGTGCGGCCGGCGTCCTTGGCCTCGCGGATGCACTCCTGGAACACCGCCTCCATCAGCGGGTCCAGTCCGGCGGTCGGCTCGTCGAGCAGGAGCAGCTCGACGTCGCTGGCCAGCGCCGCGATCAGGGCCACCTTCTGCCGGTTGCCCTTGGAGTAGGTACGGCCCTTCTTGCTCGGGTCGAGGTCGAAGCGTTGGCACAGGTCGTCCCGGCGGACCGGGTCGGTGCCGCCGCGCAGCCGGGCGAACAGGTCGATCGCCTCGCCGCCGGTCAGGTTGGGCCACAGCTCCACATCGCCGGGCACGTAGGCGAGCCGGCGGTGCAGGGTGACCGCGTCCGCCCACGGGTCACCGCCGAGCAGCCGAACCTGGCCGGCGTCGGCACGCAGCAACCCGAGCAGGATCCGGACGGTGGTGGACTTGCCGGCACCGTTGGGGCCGAGGAAGCCGTGCACGGTGCCGGTGTCGACCCGCAGGTCCAGCCCGTCCAGCGCTCGTACCCGGCCGAAGGATTTGTCGACGTGTTGGATGTCGATGGCAGCAGTCATCGTCGTAGACCTCGTTCGAGGAAAGCCCAGCCCGGGGCTGGGGTCCGATGTCGTCGAATCGCGAAGGCTCGCGGAAGAGGAAGGGGCCACGCGGGGGCGTGGTGACTAGCGTGCGGCGTCGGCCGCGTCGTCACCCGGTGGCGGGTCCGGGACGTACATCAGGTACTCGTCGAGCATCGACCGGTCGACGAGCAGCCCCTCGGTGAACAGTTCCAGAGCCGGCAGCGCGAGGTCGTCGATGTAGCGGCGGAACAGGGCCGCAAACTCCTCCGGCGTGGCGTCGGCCCCGTGCAGGGTGAACCACAGCACCATGCTGCCGGTGGCCTGGTAGGCCAGGTAGCGCGTGCGGGCGGCCCGGTCACGGCTGGGCCGGAGCACCCCGGCCGCCTCACCGGCCGCCAGATACGCCTCGGCGTCGCTGATCATGTGCTCGACCAACGTGGCCGCCAGCTCGCCGCCGGCCTGCATGCTGCGCAACAGGTACTGCACCATCGGCGCGTACCGCTCGACCTGGGCCAGCTGTGCCAGCAGCGTCGTGCCGGTGCCGTCGGTCAGCGCCTTCGCCTTCTCCCCGCGGACCACCGCAAGCACGTGCTCGTCGCAGGCGCGCCGCAGCCCGTCCTTCGAGCCGAAGTGGTGCACGATCAGACCGGCGGTCACCCCGGCGTCGGCGGCGATGGTCCGCAACCCGACCCGAAAGCCGTCGCGGGCGAATCGGGTGATGGCGGCGTCCCGGATCCGGCCCACGGTGGCGAACTCGCCCCCGCGACCGACCGAAGCCACGCCTGCCGACGTCATGACACCAGATTAAACACTCGTTCAACCGGGGCGCAAGACGCGCGGATGCCGACGCCGGAGGAGCGGGCGCCGTGCGTGGGCCGGCCGGCCTGATCCTGGTGGTGCGCAACGTCGGAGACGTCCGGCGGCGACATCGCCGCGACAATGGCAGAAACGCCGACGAAAGGGCGACGTCAGGTGTCGCGGATGAAGGTTCCCTTTCTCGACCTGCGGGCGCCGTACGTCGAGCTGCGCACCGAGATCGACGCGGCCTACGCGCGGGTGATGCAGTCGGGCTGGCACGTGCTCGGGCCCGAGGTGGCAGCCTTCGAGGCCGAGTTCGCGGCCTACTGCGGGGCGGCCCACTGCGTCACGGTCGGCAACGGATGCGACGCGCTGGAGTTGACGCTGCGCGCCCTCGACATCGGACCGGGTGACGAGGTGCTCGTGCCGGCCCACACGTTCGTCGCGACGTGGTTCGCCGTGACGGCGGTCGGCGCCCGGCCGGTCCCGGTCGAGCCCGACGAGAAGACGTTCACCATCGACCCCGGGTGCGCCGAGGCGGCCGTCACCTCGCGAACCCGGGCGATCATCCCGGTGCACCTGTACGGCCAGCCGGCCGACCTGAGTTCGCTGCGCGCCGTCGCGGCCCGGCACGGCCTGGCGGTGGTCGAGGACGCCGCGCAGGCGGCAGGGGCCCGCCATCGGGGTGACCGGATCGGCGCCGGTTCGTCGGCGGTCGCCTTCAGCTTCTATCCGGCCAAGAACCTGGGGGCCGCCGGTGACAGCGGCGCGGTGGTCACCGACGACGCGGCGCTGGCCGACCGGCTCCGGCTGGTGCGCGGCTACGGCGCCCGGGAGAAGTACCGGCACGAGGTGATCGGCACGAACTCCCGGACCGACGAGCTGCAGGCGGCGATCCTGCGGGTCAAGCTGCGCCGCCTGGACGACTGGAACGCCCGTCGGGCCACGGTCGCGCAGCGCTATCTGGACGAGCTGGGCGGGGCCGGCGACCTGCTGCTGCCGGCCGTCGCCTCGTGGGCGGAGCACGCCTGGCACCTGTTCGTCGTGCGCACCGGCCGGCGGGATGAGCTGCGCGGCCGGCTCGCCGCGGCCGGCGTCGAAACGATCATCCATTACCCGACGGCGGTGCACCGCTGCGCGGCGTACGCCGAGCTGGGCTGGCCGCCGGGGGCCTTCCCGCTCGCCGAACGCCTGGCCGCCGAGGTGCTGAGCCTGCCGATCGGTCCGCACCTCTCCGGCGAGCAGGCCGGCGCCGTGATCTCCGCCGTCCGCCGGGCCTGCTGACACCCGGCGGACGGCGGTCGGCGCCCCGACTGCCGCCAGCGGTCCGGTGACTATCGCCAGACGCCGACGAACAGCCCTCGGCCCGACGGTCCGCCGTCGAGGTACTCCACGGTGCCGCCCGCGCGACGGAAGGCGGCCTCGTACTGCTCTCGGGTGAAGAGCGAGATGATCAGCTCCTCGGTGAAGTGGCGCAGCCCGGCCTCGGCGTCGGCGACGGTGAAGTGCGCCGAGACGCGGGACGCGGCGCCCTCGCGGCTGGAGTGGGACACCCGTCCGATCACCCGCCCGTCGGTGTGGATCACGTCGCCGGTGACGTAGCCGTCGGCGAAGGTCTCCGGGAACCACCACGGCTCGACGATCACCACCCCGCCGGGGTGCAGGTGAGCGGCGAAACAGGCCAGGGTGGCGTCCAGCTCGGCGGGGGTGCGGGCGTGGCCGATGGAGCTGAACAGGCAGGTGATCGCGTCGAAGCGGCGGTCGAGGTCGAAGGAGCGCATGTCGGCCTGGTGCATCGTGAGCCACGGTGACCTGCCGCGCCCCGCCGCGATCATGTCGCCGGACAGTTCCAGGCCCTCGACGTGATCGAAGAGGTCGTCGAAGTGGCGCAGATGTTCCCCGGTGCCGCAGGCGACGTCCAGCAGCGAGCCGGCGTCGGGGTGACGCTCGTGGATCAGCCGGGCCACGCCCTGCGCCTCGGCGGCGTAGTCCCGGCCTCGGCCCCGGTAGATGGTGTCCCAGATCTCGGCCACTTCACTGTCGTACATGTCGCGACTCCCGCTCGGCGTCACAGTTGCTCGAAGGTAATGGCGATTGCAGGATATCGATGACGGGACCCGTGGTATTCGGGTGCGGGCGGCATTCCGTGTACAGCGCATTCTGGGAGAAGGTCGCGCCGCAATCATGGAGATGTGCGGCCACGCCGGCCATGCCAGGCTCGGATGAGCTGACGTGTCAATTGCCGCCTTCGGCGGTCTCTCCACATTCCAGGAATCCTTGAGGGAGTCGACCGTGACAACCAGCCAGACACCGACGACAGGGGATCTCGTCCGCCGCGCCGCAGAGCTGGTTCCGCTGCTGCGGAAGCGGGCGAACTGGATGGAGGAGAACCGCCGGTTGGCGGACGACGTCCTGGAGGCGCTCGCGGACGCGGGTGTGTTCAAGATGCGCGTTCCCGTCCGCTACGGCGGCTACGAATCCGACGTGCGCACGGTCTCCCAGGTGGTCGCGGAACTCGCGCGCGGCGACGGTTCCGCCGCGTGGACCGTGGCCGTGTGGAACATCAGCACCTGGATCGCCGGCATGTTCCCGGACGCCACGCAGGACGAGATCTTCTCCGGCCCGGACGTTCGGGTGTGCGGCATCCTGAGCCCGACCGCCACCGCGGTGCCGGTCGACGGCGGCATCGTCGTCAACGGCAAGTGGGCCTTCAACTCCGGAGCCCAGCAGAGCCACTGGAACACCAACGCGGTGATCCTGCTCAAGCCCGACGGCCAGCCCGAGCCGATCATGACGGCCATCCCGATCAAGGAACTGGAGATCGTCGACGACTGGTACACCTCGGGCCTACGCGGCTCAGGCAGCGTCAGCACGGTCGCCAAGGACGTGTTCGTACCCCGGGAGCGGGTGCTGTCGATGGGCCCGGTGCTGCGCGAGCAGTACTCCTCCGAGCGCAACGCCGACTCCCCGATCTTCCGGGCGCCGTTGCTGCCCACCGCGTGCTCGACGGTCAGCGGCACCGCCCAGGGCCTGGCGAAGGCGGCCATCGAGGCGTTCCACGAGCGGCTGCCCGGCCGGAAGATCTCCTACACCGCCTACGCCGAGCAGCGCGAGGCGCCGCTGACCCACCTGCAGGTCGCCGAGGCCACCGTGAAGTCGGACGAGGCCGAGTTCCACGCCCAGCGCGCGGCGACGCTGGTGGACGTCAAGAGCCTCAACGGCGAGGAGTGGACCACGGAGGAGCGGGCCCGGGTCCGGTTGGACATGGGCGCGGCCTGCCAGCGCGCCAAGGAGGCGGTGGAGGTCCTCAACACCGCCAGCGGCGGGTCGTCGATCTACAGCCACGTCCCGATCCAGCGCATCCTGCGCGACGTGCAGGCCCTCAACCTGCACGGCGTGATGCACCCGAACACGAACTACGAGCTGTACGGCCGCGTCCTGTGCGGCCTGGAGCCCAACACCCACTACCTGTGATCGGCGCGTGAGCGACGCCCACTTCCCGGCAGCCGCCGTCCTCCGACTCTGCAGTGGAGCGACAGAATGCGTTTTCTTCCAGACGACGACCTGACCGTGGCGGTCGTCGGCTTCGGGTACGTCGGTTCGTGCCTGGCCGCCACGCTGGCCGACCGGGGTGTCGACGTCGTGGGCGTCGACACCAACGCCGGCCTGGTCGCCGAGCTCACCGCCGGGCACTGCCGGTACCGTGAGAACGGCCTCGCCGAGTTGCTCGCCCGCGGTCTCGCCGCTGGACGGCTGCGGATCACCACCAACTACGCCGCGATCCGTGCGGCGGACGTCGTGCTCGTGACGGTCGGGACGCCCGTGCTCGAGGACGGCTCGCTGGCCGACGGTCAGCTCCGCGCCGCCTGCACGGAGCTGAGCGGGCACATCCGCCCGGGCCAGCTCATCGTCTTCAAGAGCACCGTGCCGCCGGGCACCACCCGCACGATCGTCCGGCCGATCCTGGAGCGAGCCGGGATGACCGGCTCGGTGGACTTCGGGTTGGCCTTCTCACCGGAGCGCCTCTCCGAGGGCGTCGCGCTGCGGGAGCTCAACACCTTTCCCATCGTGGTGGGCGGCCTCGACCCGGACAGCGCCGCCGCCACCGCCGAGTTCTGGCACCGCACGCTGGGGGTGCGGGCCATCCCCATCGGGTCGTTGGAGGCCGCGGAGATCGTCAAGCTCGCGGACAACTGGTGGATCGACCTCAACATCGCGCTCGCCAACGAACTCGCCAAGTTCTGCGCGGTGCACGACGTGGACGTGCTCGAGGTGATCGACGCGGCCAACACCGTCCCCAAGGGCTCCAGCATGGTCAACATCCTGTTGCCCAGCGTGGGCGTCGGTGGCTCGTGCCTGACCAAGGACCCGTGGATGGTGTGGCGGTCGGCTCGGCAGCGCGGGCTGGAGATCCAGACGGTGCCGACCGGCCGCGAGATCAACGCCGGGATGCCCGATTACACCGCCCAACTCGCCCTGTCGGCCCTGGCCGAGCTCGGCAAGGATCCCGCCTCGGCCACGATCACCGTGCTCGGGCTGGCGTTCAAGAACAACACCGGGGACCTTCGGGCCACCCCGACCCAGGGCGCGATCGCGGCGTTCACCAAGGCGGGCGCCCAGGTCCGCATCTTCGATCCGCTCGTCGACCCCGGCGAGGCGGAGGAGATGTTCGGCCTGCCGCTGTCGCCGTCGCTGGAGGAGGCGGTGCGCGGCGCCGACTGTCTGGCCGTGTTCGCCCTGCACCGGGAGTTCGAGGACCTCGACTTCGCGGCGCTGCCGGTGGCCGCCGACTGCCTGGTGCTCGACGGCCGGGCCTACTACCCGAAGGAGAAGATCCAGGTGCTGCGCGACCTGGGCTACGTCTACCGCGGAATCGGGCGGTAGGCATGAGCCGTGTGCTGGTCACGGGCGGCTGCGGGTTCCTCGGCAGCCACCTCGCCGAACGCCTCGTCGAACGCGGCGACCGCGTCACCATCTTCGACACCGTGCCACCGCCGGCGGACCAGGCGACCGCCCGCGAACACGCCCGGTTCGTCGAGGGTGACATCCGCGACGCCGCCCGCCTCGCCGACGCCGCCGCCGAGCAGGACGTGATCTACCACCTGGCCGCGGTGGTCGGCGTCGATCGCTACCTGACGCGGCCGCTGGACGTGATCGACATCAACTTCTCGGGTACGAGGACGGTGCTGGAGGCCGCCCTGCGGGTGGGCGCCCGGGTGGTGCACGCCAGCACCAGCGAGGTGTTCGGCAAGAACCCCGCCGTACCGTGGCGCGAGAACGACGACCGGGTGCTCGGACCCACCTCCACCGACCGGTGGACGTACTCGTCGAGCAAGGCGCTGATCGAACACCTGGTGTTCGCCTTCGCGCGGCAGCACGGCCTGGCCGCCGCCGTCGTCCGCTACTTCAACGTCTACGGGCCGCGGCAACGCCCGGCCTTCCTGCTCAGCCGGTCGGTGCACCGGGCGCTCAACAACCGCCCCATCACCGTCTACGACCAGGGCCGGCAGACCCGCTGCCCCACCTTCGTCGACGACGCCATCGACGGCACCGTGCTCGCCGGAACCCACCCGGCGGCGGTCGGTGAGGTCTTCAACATCGGCAGCATGGCCGAGACCACCGTGCGCGAGGTCGTCGACCTTGTCGCCAAGCTCGCCGGCGGCGACGGGGTGCAGACCGTCGAGGTCGACACTAAGGTGGCGCTCGGCTCGCACTACGAGGACCTGGCCCGGCGCGTGCCGGACAGCACCAAGGCCCGGACGATGCTCGGCTGGTCCTGCCGTACGGAACTGGCCGACGGGCTGGCCCGGACGATTGAATGGGCTCGGGTCAATCCCTGGTGGCTCGCGCTGCCGGACAGCGGCGCGAGCTGACCGCCCGGACCAGAATTCGTGACGACGTCCTGGAGCCCTCAATGACCGAGCCTGTTGCCGACCCGGCCGCCCTGTTCGACGACGACTACCTCTACTTCTTCGAGGAGCGCCTGGAAGGGGTGAGCGACGCCGACACCGACCGGATCTGGAAGGTACTGGATCTCGCGCCCGGGATGGAGGTGCTCGATCTGGGCTGCGGTCACGGGCGCATCGCCAACCGGCTCGCCGAGCGCGGCTGCCGGGTCACCGGCCTGGACCTGTCCGGCACGTTCCTGGAGCGGGCCCGGGAGGTGGCCGCCGCCCGGGGAGTGACGGTGGAGTATCTCCACGAGGACATGCGGAACATGACCTGGAGCGGCCGATTCGACCGGGTCGTCAACTTCGGCAACGCCTTCGGCTTCTTCGACGACGCCGACGACCAGCAGGTGCTGGCCAAGGTGGCGGAGGCGCTGCGGCCCGGCGGCCGGTTCCTGCTGGAGACGATCAACTACCCCCGATACGTCCGCGACTGGCAGCCGTCCTCGGTGGAGGAACACCACGGGGATCTGGTGGCCGACGTGCACCGGCTGGACCCGCTGACCAACCGCAGCATCGCCACCCGGACCACCATCCGCGACGGCCGGATCCGCCGGGAACCGTCGTCGCACCGGCTGCACACCTACACGGAGCTGCGCGACTGGCTGCGCGGCGCCGGCTTCACCTCGATCGACGGCTTCGGTGAGGACGGCGCGCCGCTGACCGCCGAGCATCGCCGGCTGATGGTGGTGGCCGGGCGCTGACCACCGCCGGAACAACGCACGTCATGAGATGTGGCTGACCGACCTAGCCGGCGACACTACAGCGGGCGGGCGGCCGAACCAATCGGAACGGGCAGGAGCTGGACATGAGGATCCTCGTCACCGGTGGCGCTGGGTTCATCGGGTCGGAGTTCACGCGGGCAACGCTGCGCGACGAACTGCCGGGATCCGAGGGCGCGCAGGTCACCGTGCTGGACAAGCTCACCTACTCCGGCAACCTGGCCAACCTGGCACCGGTCGCCGACAACCCGAGGTACCGGTTCGTGCACGGCGACATCGCCGACCCCGAGCTGGTGGACGAGGTCGTCGCCGGGCACGACCTCATCGTGCACCTCGCCGCGGAGACGCACGTGGACCGCTCGATCCAGAGCGCCCGGGAGTTCGCGCACAGCAACGTGCTGGGCACGGTGACCCTGCTCGAGGCGGCGGTCCGGCACGGTGTCGGACGGTTCCTGTGCGTCTCCTCCGACGAGGTGTACGGCTCCATCCCGGAGGGCTCCTGGGACGAGGACTGCCCGGTGGATCCCAACATGCCGTACGCCGCGGCCAAGGCCGGTTCGGACCTGATGGCGCTCAGCTTCCACCGCACGCACGGGCTGGACGTGGTGGTCACCCGGTGCACGAACAACTACGGGCCCTACCAGTTCCCGGAGAAGATCATTCCGCTCTTCGTGACGAGCCTGATGGAAGGCACGCCACTGCCGCTGTACGGCGACGGTGAGAACCGGCGGGACTGGCTGCACGTCTCCGACCACTGTCGGGGCATCCAGCTCGCGATCACCGCGGGCAGCCCCGGCGGGATCTACCACATCGGTGGCGGCACTGAGCTCAGCAACATCGAGCTCACCGGGCGGCTGCTGGCGGCCTTCGGCGCCGGCTGGGACCGGGTCGAGCGGGTGCCCGACCGCCCGGGGCACGACCGCCGGTACTCGCTGGACATCACCAAGGCCCACAAGGAGCTCGGCTACGAGCCGCGGATCCCCTTCGACGAGGGCCTGGCCGAGACGATCCGCTGGTACCGGGAGAACCGCGACTGGTGGGAGCCGCTGCGCGCGCGGGCCGCCAGCTCGACGACCGCCCGGCTGGCGGTGCCGCAGGGAAAGCGGTGACGCCCGGAAACGGCGCCGCGCCGGAAGCACACACCGTTTAGGGAGGCCCTACCATGCGAGTCCTGTTCGTCGTCTGGCCCGGACCGGCGCATCTGTATCCGGTGATCCCGCTCGCCTGGGCGCTGCAGAGCGCGGGACACGAGGTGCGGATCGGGTCCCATCACGCGATGACCGCGGCCATCACGTCCCAGGGGCTGTCCGCGGTGGCGCTGGGAGACGAGGCGGCGCCGGCCACCGGGCCAGGTAAGGAGTACCCGGAGGCCGAGTGGGAGAAGCTGGAACGGGTCACCGAGACGCTGGCCCTGGACCCGACGCAGAGCGACCCCTGGGAGATCTTCCGCCACTTCCTTCTGCCCGGAGTATGGGACTTCCTGCCACCCGGCGCGGCGCCGCAGGATCCGCGACCCGGGGTCGACGACCTGGTGGCCTTCACCCGCCAGTGGCAACCCGACCTGGTTATCTGGGATCCCTGCTGGCCCGCCGCCGCGGTGGCGGCGGCCGCCTGCGGCGCGGCGCACGCCCGGCTGCTGTACTGCCAGGACTACTTCGGCTGGACGCTCGACCGCTTTGCCGAACACGGCACCCTGCAGCTCGACGACCACCCGCTGGCCGAGGCGGTCCGGCCGGTGGCCGAGCGGTACGGCGTGCAGACGGACAGCGAACTGCTCGTCGGCCAGTGGTCGCTCGACCTGCTGCCGACCGGCTTCAGCCTGCCCACCACGACCCGCAGGGTGCCCGTGCGTTGCGTGTTCACCCCCACCCAGACCGTCGTCCCGCAGTGGCTGTACGAGCCGCCCCAGCGCCCCCGGGTGGCCATCTCCCTGGGCCTGTCCCAGCGCGAGTTCATCGAGGGCGGCTGGGAATACATGCCCCACATCATGGAGGCCGTGGCCGACCTCGACATCGACGTCGTGGCCACCCTCAACTCGGTGCAGCTGGCCGACCTCGACCACCTGCCCGCCAACGTCCGGGCGGTCGACTACCTGCCCCTCAACCAGCTGCTGCCCAGCTGCTCGGCGCTGATCCACCACGGCGGCATCGGCACCTTCGCCGCCGCGGCGAACTACCAGGTCCCCCAGCTCGTCACCGACCTGATCGCACCGGTCCCGATGAAATACCCGGTCGCGACCTCCACCGCCGCGTACGTCTCGGCACGCGGCGCCGGCCTGACCCTCGACATCGAAAGCTCGCCGGACACCATGCGAAAGCAGCTCGCCCTCGTCCTCGGCGAGGCGTCCTTCCAACACGGCGCGAAACGGATCTACGAAGACCTGCTCGCCATGCCCAACCCCGCCGATCTGGTACCCGTGATCGAACGACTCACCGCACAGCACCAGACCCGCTGATGTCGTCGACCTCGCCGTCGCGGGCAGGGCAGCGGCCCGCGACGGCGAGGTCGGTGGCGCGCCATGGGCAGCGCGCCGATCACGGCTTGCGGGTGGGCGTCAACGGCCCACGAGCTGCGGCAATCCCAGAGATGCAGCGGCCGCGCCAGTTCAGAAGCATGGTGTTGCCAGCACGGTGGCGCTCCGACGGCGGACCGCTGATCCGGGGGTCGAGCTTCGCTGGCTGACGTCCGTTGTCGCGTCGTCACCCGCAACGCCGAACGGTGCGGGACCGGGTGATCGACGCCGTTCGTGCAGCGCTGGCCAGGTTCTGGCCCCTACCCAAGCCCCACAGGAGGAGCAATGGAGATCACAGAGTGCCGGATCTGCGGCAACAAGGAGCTGCCGTCGGTGCTGGACCTGGGTTCGCAGGCGATCACCTCGGTATTCCCGCGGACTCGTGAAGAGGTGATCCCCGCGGTTCCCCTCGAACTGGTCAAGTGCTCCGAGCCGGCCGGGTGCGGCCTGGTGCAACTGCGGCACACGACCGACCCCGCGCTCATGTACGGCACCGGCTACGGATACCGCTCCGGGATCGCCAAATTCATGGTCGACCACCTCGGCGGCAAGGTCGACCTGGTCCGGAAGATGGCGAACCCGCGGTCCGGCGACCTCGTGGTGGACATCGGCAGCAACGACGCCACCCTGCTCAACGCCTACCCGGCCGACGGCCCGGAGGCCCCCGAGCTGGTTGGCATCGACCCCAGCGGGGAGAAGTTCCTCGAGTTCTACCCGCGGCGCGCGCAGCTGATCCCGGAACTCTTCTCGCGACAGGCCTTCGCCGATCGGTACGGAACACGCAAGGCGAAGGTCGTCACCTCGCTCGCGATGTTCTACGACCTGGACAGCCCGACGACCTTCATGCAGGACGTCCACGACATCCTCGCCGACGACGGCATCTGGATGATCGAGCAGAGCTACCTGCCGTCGATGCTGGAGACCACCGGCTACGACATCATCTGCCATGAGCATCTCGAGTACTACAGCCTGCGGCAGATCGAGTGGATGGCCGAGCGGGCCGGCCTGGTCGTGGTCAAGGCCGAGATCCTGCCCGTCTGGGGCGGCAGCCTCAACGTGATCCTGGCCAAGCGGTCCGCGCCGTATCAGGTGGACGAGGCGGGGCTGGCCCGCATCCGGGCTCGCGAATCCGAACTCGGGCTCGACACGATGGCGCCCTACCAGGAGTTCGCCGACCGGGTCGGTCGGTACCGGGACCAACTGCGGGACTTCCTCGCCACGTCGCGCAAGGAAGGCAAGCTGACCCTCGGCTACGGTGCGTCGACCAAGGGAAACGTGATCCTGCAGTACTGTGGGCTCACCGAGGAGGACCTGCCGTGCATCGGGGAGATGAACCCGGAGAAGCACGGCACCTTCGCCCCTGGCACGGGAATTCCCATCGTCTCGCAGGAAGCGGCGAAGGCCCGCCGACCCGACCAGCTGCTGGTGCTGCCGTGGATTCACCGGGACGGTTTCGTCGAGCGGGAACGCGACTTCGTGGCCGGCGGTGGCCGGCTCGTCTTCCCCATGCCCCAGCTCAGCTTCGTGGGGTGAGCTGACGGTACGCGCAGGCACGACAGTTCGAGGCGACCGTGCACCGCACGGTCGCCGAACTCGTTGAGCCGTTGCCGGTTCCGGAGCACAGACTGGTCAGGAGGTACGTCATGCCGAAGCGCCCGGTGGACCTGCCGGAAGTCGTCTCGCGGGACGAATGGCGGGCGGCCCGTGAGCGGCTGCTCGCCCAGGAGAAGGAGTTCACCCGGGCCCGGGACGCGCTGAACGCCGAACGGCGCCGGCTGCCGATGGTCCGCATCGACAAGACGTACGTGTTCGCGGGGCCGGCCGGCGCGGCGAACCTGCTCGACCTGTTCGACGGCCGCCGCCAACTCGTCACGTACCACTTCATGTTCGATCCGAGCTGGGACGCCGGCTGCCCGGGCTGCTCCCGGCTGACCGACAACATCGGGCACCTGGCGCACCTGCACGCGCGCGACACCTCCCTGGTGCTGGTGTCGCGCGCGCCGCTGCCCAAGCTGCTGGCCTACCGGGAGCGGATGGGCTGGACGGTGCCGTGGTACTCGTCGCACGGCAGCGACTTCAACTACGACTTCCACGTCTCGTTGGACGAGTCGGTGACCCCGGTCGAGTACAACTTCCGGGACAGGGCGGAGTTGCGGCGGCTCGGCTTCGGCGTCGCCGGCGAGGCGCCCGGGGTGAGCGTCTTCCTGCGCGACGGCGACGACGTCTTCCACACCTACTCGGCGTACGCCCGCGGCACCGACCTGCTCACCGGCACCTCCAACTACCTCGACCTGACCGCCCTCGGCCGGCAGGAGTTCTGGGAGGAGCCGGCCGGGCGCGCCAACTCGCCGGCCGGCGGCTGGTGGCGGCGGCACGACGAGTACTGAACGGCCCGGTCAGCGCTGCTCGAAGACCCAGCGGGTGGAGGTCGGCGCGGCCGAGGTGCTGAGGGCGAACGCCTTCGCCGGGACCACCTCGTACACGTCGTACGGCGGATCGCCGGCCGTCGGCGCCCCGCCCTCGGACTGGAAGGCGCCGTCGTGCACCTTCACCTCCCAGCCGTACTTGTCGGCGTACGCCTGGGCCACGTCCTGCAGCCGGGCGGTGTCGCGGACCAGGACGGCCGCGCCCTCCACCACCACATCCATGCCGTCTCCCTCGGTCGAGATCGACACCTGCGGTCGTCCGGCGATGTTGCGGGCCTTGCGGGTCTGGCTGCCCGCGCTGAAGTGCAGCACGCCGTCCACCCAGACGGCGAGCACGGGCACGAGGTGCGGCCGCCCGTCCGGGCGAACCGTCGCGAGCCAGTAGGTGCTGCCGCCGGCCAGCCGCTCGCCGCCCTGCTCCCACGGGGCGGGCGCGGCATCGTCCTCGCTGATCGTCCGCGCGTCCACCGGCTTCGCGACTGTCATCTGCTGATTCCCTCCATACGACTGGTTACGCCCCGATTTTAGGGCGATACGGCCCGGAGTCACGCCCGGCACACGACGGGCCGCCCGTTTGGCGACGGTGGACGGACCGCCGAGCGCGGACGGACGGCTCCGGTCAGCCCCGGGCCCGGACGAACTCGCGGACGGAGGCGGCCACGTAGTCCATCATCTCCTCGGTGAGTCCCGGGTACACCCCGACGTGGAACGTCTGCTCGACGATGATGTCGCTGTTGGTCAGCTCACCGACCACCCGGTACGGCTGGTCGGCGTAGGCCGGGTGCCGGGTCAGGTTGCCGGCGAACAGCCGCCGCGTGCCGACCTTCCGGTCCTCCAGGAACTCCACCAGCTCCGCCGAGGTGAACGGCGCGTCCGGCGCGACGGTGAGGATGAAGCCGTACCAGCTCGGCTCGCTGTCCGGCGTGGCCTCCGGCAGGATCAGGTGCGGCACCCCGTCGAGGCCCTCGCGCAGCCGGCGCCAGTTGCGCCGCCGGGCCGCGCAGAAGTCGTCCAGCTTGGCGAGCTGGGTCAGGCCCAGCGCCGCGTGCATGTCGGTCGACTTGAGGTTGTACCCGAGATGCGAGTACACGTACTTGTGGTCGTAGCCCGGCGGCAGCATGCCCATCGTCCACTCGAAACGCTTGAGGCAGGTGTTGCTCTCCCCCGGCAGGCACCAGCAGTCCCGGCCCCAGTCCCGCAGCGACTCCACGATCCGGCCGAGCGTCAGGTTGGAGGTGAGGACGCAGCCGCCCTCGCCCATGGTGATGTGGTGCGCCGGGTAGAAGCTGATCGTGGCCAGATCACCGAAGGTGCCGGTCGGGCGGCCCTGGTACGTCGAGCCAGGGCGTCGCAGTTGTCCTCGATGAGGAACAGTCCCCGCTCCTTGGCCAGCGCCGCGATCTCCGCCACCGGGAACGGGTTGCCCACGGTGTGCGCGAGGATGATCGCCTTGGTGCGCGGCCCGATGGCCGCAGCCACCCGTTCGGCGGTCGGGTTGTACGTGCCCAGCTCCACGCCCACGAACACCGGCACCAGGCCATTCTGCAGGATCGGGTTCACCGTGGTGGGGAACGACGCGGCCACCGTGACCACCTCGTCGCCCCGGCGCAGCCGGCGCTCGCCGAGCTGCGGCGAGGTCAGCGCGGTGACCGCGAGCAGGTTGGCCGAGGAGCCGGAGTTCGTCAGGTGCGCCTTGCGCAGCCCGAGCCGCTTGGCTCGGCGTGGCCAGGATGTCCTCGTGCAGCGCGGCGGCGCCCTCGGCGAACGCCGGGTCGTCCAACACCCGCACGAGCTGCTTGCGCATCGCCTCGGCCGACGGGCGCCCGATGTCCAGCCGCAGCCCGGCGCCGCGCTGCACCACGTGCTGCGCGGTCGCCGTCGACTCGATGTGCCTGGCCGCCACCGAGCCCTCGTTGTCGCCGACCACGGCGAGCCCCTGGTCCACGTCCGAGTCGGTGATGAGCTGCGGCACGCCCAGCGCGGCGGCCGTCGCGTAGGTGCCCATCCCGCCGTGGTGCACGAGGGCGACGCAGGTGGGCAGCAGCTGGCTCAGCGGCAGGTAGTCGACCATGCGGACGTTGTCCGGCACCCGGCCCACGTCGTCGAGCTGGGCGGCGTTGAGCGTGGCGACCACCTCGACGTCCAGGTCCGCGACCGCGTCCAGCAGGCTGGGTACGTGCCCCCAGCCGCCCCTCATGTAGGTGCGCTGGGACAGGCCGAGCGACACCGCGACCCGCGGGCGGCCCGGGTCCTCGTACAGCCAGGCCGGCGCAGGGGCCTGCGCCGCGAACGGCACCCAGCGCACCGCGACGGTGCGGGTGTGCGGGGTGGGCAGCCACACCCCCGCGGGCGTCGGGTTGACGGTCCACTGACCGCGCAGCAGCTCGTCGTCCAGCGCCACCAGGTGCCGCTGCGCCACCGGGCCGACCGCCTCGACCAGCGGATGCTCGCCCAGCGTCGCCCCGGCACCGGCCCGCCGGGCGGCGAACTCGTCCAGGCCCCACGTGAAGTAGTCCTGACCCCACAGCAGCCGGGCCTGCGCGGCCCCGGCGGCGCGCGCCGCCACCGCCGCGCCGGGCCAGCACGGGTCCCAGAGGACGAGGTCGGGCCGCCAGTGCCGGGCGAACGCGACCAGATCGTCCACGCCCGGTCGCGGCTGGTCCGGTGACGCCCCGGCCGGATGGAAGTCCCAGATGGCGGGCAGCAAGAACTGGTAGAAGATGTCCCACGGGTCCCGCTGCGCCGGGTCCAACGCAAGCTGGCGGGTCACCTCGTCCAGCCGCGCCCGCTCGGCGGGGTACGGCTTACCGGGCCCCATCGCTGCGCGCCACTCAGCGGCCGGCCTGACCGGCCGACCGCTGAGGGCACCCGTCCGGACCGGTACTACCGGCCGGTGGCGGGCTCGGTGTCCCCGACGGCGGGGCGCTGCGTCGGCGCCGGCGCGGGGCCGTCGGCCTCCGCGGCAGCGCCCCGGGTCTTGCGCAGCAGCACCGCGGAGAGCACTCCGGTCGCCACGGCGAAGCAGGCGCCGACGGTGAGGGCCAGGCCCACCCCGTCGGTGAGCGCCGTCGCGGCGTCGCCGCCCTGCTCGGCCGCCCGCGCGCTGGCCGACGCCGCGAGCGTGCCGACCACCGCGAGCCCCAGTGCGCCACCGATCTGCTGGGTGACGTTGACCAGGCCCGAGGCCAGGCCGGCGCTGTGCAACGGCGCCTCGGCGGTGGCGGCGATCATCAGGGAGATGACGCTGAAGGTGGCGCCCGCCGCGGCGATGGTCAGCGGCGCGATCACGTCGGTGAGGTAGGCGCCGTTCACGTCGGCCTGGGCCAGCCAGAGCATCCCGGCGCCGGAGACCAGACCGCCGACGGCGGCCGGGATGCGGTATCCGATCCGGCTGACCACCTTCGAGACCTGGGTGCCGAGCAGCGCGAAGCACAGCGCCGCCGGCATCTGGGCCAAGCCGGCCTGCACCGGCGAGAACTCCAGTACGTGTTGCAGGTAGAGGGTCAGGAAGAAGAACATCGGCACCATGGCCCCCTGCATGAGCAGGGTGAGCGCGTTGCCGTTGCGCAGCGAGGCGATCCGGAAGATGCCGAGCGAGATCAGCGGCTCGCTGCTGCGCGTCTCGATCACCACGAAGGCGACGAGCAGCGCCGCCGCCACGGCGAACTGGATGAGCGTCGGCGCGGAGGTCCAGCCGCTGCGTTCCGCGTTGATCAACGCGTACACGGCCAGGGTGATGCCGCCGGTGAGGGTGACCGCTCCGGCCAGGTCGAAGGACCCGTGCCCGCCGTCTCTCGCCTCGGGGAGCAGCCGCGGCGCGAGCAGCACGACCGCCAGCACGATCGGGACGTTGACCCAGAACACCGCCTGCCACCCGAACACCTCGGTGAGCACCCCACCGATGATGTAGCCGGCGGCGGCCCCGGCGGCGGCCACCGAGCCCCACACACCCAGCGCCTTGTTCCGCTCCTCCGGTTTGGTGAACAGGGTCATGACCAGCGCGAGCGCCGCCGGGGAGACCGCCGCGGCGCCGATGCCCTGCACCGCCCGGGCGATGATCAGCCACAGCGGCGCGGTGGCGAGCGCACCGATCAGCGACCCCAGCGCGAACAGCGTCAGGCCACCGATGAACATCCGGCGGCGGCCCACGATGTCGCCCATTCGGCCACCGAGCAGCAACAGACCACCGAAGGCGAGGATGTAGGCGTTCGCCACCCAGGGCAGCTGGTCGAGGGTGAACCCGAGGTTCGTCTCCATCGACGGAATGGCGACGATGACGATCGCGGTGTCCAGGATGAGTACGAACTGTGTCGTGGCCAGCAGTGCCAGTGCGAGCCAGCGCCGGTTCGAGTCGAGTGATGTCACCGTGCCTCCGAGGGTGCTGAGTGGGGGCCAAATTTCTGTCCGTTTACCTCGGGACGGTACCGAGATCCGGATCCCCTTTTGTCTTCACGATTGCGGAGCAGGGTGGCGCAATCGGCAAGATGCCCCGGTGCCGGATCGTTGCGACCATATCGCCGTGACCACCTGTCGATGACAGCTCCAGGAGACCGCGTGATGTCGCGACCCAGGACCTTTCCCGAGGCGTTCCAGCGGACCGTTGCGGCGCACCCGGACGACGTCGCGCTGCGCACTCCGGACGACAGCGTCAGCCTGACCTGGCGGCAGTACGGCGACGAGGTGCGCCGGATCGCGGGCGGACTGGCCGCGCTCGGGCTGCGGCGCGGCGACACGTTCGTGGCGATGCTGACCAACCGCCCCGAGTTCAACCTGACCGAGGTCGCGGCCTCCCATCTCGGTGCGGCCACCTACTCCGTCTATCCCACCAGCTCACCCGAGCAGATCAACTATCTGCTCACCCACGCCGACTGCCGAATCGGGGTGTGCGAGAAGCAGTTCGCCGACCGGATCAGGGCCGCCGGGGCACCGCTGGAGCACCTGCTGATCGTCGAGGACGGCGACCTGGAGCGCCTCGCGCCGGCACCGGACTTCGACTTCGAGGCCGCCTGGCGTGCCGTGCAACCCGACGACCTGCTCTGCCTGATCTACACCTCGGGCACGACCGGACCGCCGAAGGGGGTCGAGCACACCCACCGCGGCTGGCTCCGGCTGATCGACGCGGTGGCCACCGTCTGGCCGATGGAGGCGGGTGACACCGCGATCTCCTACCTCCCGTCCAGCCACTCCGGGGACCGCTTCTACCGCCACTACTACCCGGTCGTCCGGGGAGCGCAGGTCACCTGCCTGGCCGACCCCACCCAGCTGCCGGACGTGATCGCCGCGCTGCACCCGACCACCTTCGCGGCCGTGCCACGGACCTGGGAGAAGCTCAAGGCCGCCGTGGAGCGGCAGGTGCGGTCCGACGAACGGACGGCGGCGGCGTTCGACGCCGGCGACCCGGCGGTCCTCGACGCGATCCGCGCCCAGCTCGGGTTCGACCGGCTGAAGTGGGCGCTCACCGGCACCGCGGCGATACCCCGGCACGTCTACGCGTTCTGGCAGCGCCTCGGGCTGCCGCTCGTCGTGGGCTGGGGCATGACGGAATGCGGCCTCGGCACCGCCGCGCCGCCGGCGGAGTCCCAGATCGGCACCATCGGGAAGGTCGCCCCCGGCGCCGAGGCACGCATCGCCGAGGACGGCGAGCTGCTGGTCCGCATGCCGTGGCTGATGCGGGGCTACCGCAAGGACCCGGCGGGGACCGCGGCGGCGGTCGACCCGGAGGGGTGGCTGCGCACCGGCGACCTCGCCACGGTCGACGCCGACGGCACCTTCACCATCATCGGCCGGAAGAAGGAGTTGATCGTCAACTCCGGCGGCAAGAACATGTCGCCGAGCAACATCGAGCACGCCATCACCGCCGGCTCGTCGCTGATCGGACCGGTGCTGGCCTTCGGCGACGACCGGCCGTACAACGTGGCGCTGGTGACCCTCGACCGGGACGCGGCCGCGGCGTACGCCGCCCGGGCCGGCATCGAGACGGACCCGGCCGTGCTGGCCCGGGACGAACGGGTGCTGCGGGAGATCGAAGCCAGCGTCGCCGCGGGCAACCGGCGGCTCTCCCGGATCGAACAGATCAAGAAGCTCACCGTGCTGCCGACCTTCTGGGACCCGGGCGGCGACGAGTTGACCTCGACGATGAAGCTCAAGCGCCAGCCCATCGCGGCGAAGTACGCGGACGAGATCGACGCCCTGTACGCCGATCACGCGCCCGACCGTGCCACCGCGGCCATTCGAGTGATTCGGAGCCAGCCGTGACGACAACCAGCCCCGTCGCGCCGAGCACCGGCGCCGGCGTACCGCCCGGCCTGCTGCGGGACCGAACTCCGGAGGAGACCTGGGAGCGCGTGCGGCCCAAGATGCGCGATCACGGGATCACCCGGGTCGCCGAACTCACCGGCCTCGACACCATCGGCATGCCGGTCTACATGGCCGTGCGGCCGCTCGCGACCACCGTGGGAGTGAGTCAGGGAAAGGGCGCCACCGACCTGCTCGCCCGGATATCGGCGGTCATGGAGGCCATCGAGCTGGGCATCTGCGAGCGGTACTTCACCACTCCCGACGCCTTCGTCGCGACCGCGGCAGAGCTCGACCTGCCGTACACGACCACGGAGGTGACCCCCACCGAGCGGGCCGTCATCTCCGACCTCTTCCCGCTGCGCTGGGTCCCGGCGACCGCCCTGGGCGACGGGGCGCGGACCTACGTCCCGCTCCGCTCGGTCGCCATGGACGGGGTCTGCGACGGCACCTGGCGGCCACCCACCCAGTTCTGCTCCTCCAACGGCCTGGCCAGCGGGAACACGCTGCCCGAGGCCACCATCCACGCGCTGCTGGAGGTGATCGAGCGATACTCGACGGCCGGGATGGCCCACACGCCCATCCGGCAGCGGAGGGTGGTGGAGCTGAGCACCCTGCCCGACTGCTGGAGCCGCGACCTCATCGAGCACCTGCGCGCCACCGGGTTCTGGGTGGAGGTCGTGGACTGCTCGACCGTGCCGGCCGCGCCGGCCTTCGCCGTCTTCCTCTGGCGTTCGGACATGCCGAGCCTGTACGCGGGCGCCGGGAGCCACCTGCTGCCCGAGGTCGCCCTGCAGCGCGCCCTGACCGAGGCGATCCAGAGCCGGATGTCGGTGATCAGCGGCACCCGCGAGGACATCGGAAGCGTGTCCTACCGGGGCGTACGGTATGCCGCCCCACCGCCGGTCGTCGAGCCGAACCACTCCTGGGCCGAGGTCGGCGCCCCGCTGCTGGACGTCGGCCTGCCGAGCGAACAGCTCGTCGCCCTGCTGTCGGATCAGGTGAGCGCGGTGACGGGGCGCGCGGTGCTCCGGGTCGACCTGACCCCGCCGGGCGAGCCGTTCCATGTCTGCAAGGTGGTCGCTCCCGGCCTGCCCGAGGGCCATCACGAGGCCAACGAGGAGCTGCCGCGGCGCCCCGATCCCACCGAGACGGAGCATTCATGACCATCCACGTCTTCGCCGGGCCCTCGCTGTCCCGCTCGCCGGTGCTGGCGCTCGACGGGGTGTGCCCGCACCCGCCGATCGCCCACGGCGACCTCTACCGGCTTCGCCTCTCGGGCGAGGACACCGTCCTCATCGTCGACGGCGTCTACCAGCACACCGCACCGATCCGGCACAAGGAGATCCTCGAGCTGTACGCGGCCGGTGTCCCCGTCTACGGCACGGCGAGCCTCGGCGCCCTGCGCGCCTGCGAGCTGCACGGGCACGGCATGGTCGGGCTGGGCACCGTCTACGCCTGGTACCAGGACGGCCGGGTCATCTCCGACGCCGACGTGGCGCTCACCCACGGGGACGCCGACATCGAGTTCCGGGCCTTCACCCACGCGCTCGTCAGCGTGCTCAGCGTCACCGACCGCCTGGTCGCGGCCGGCCGGCTCGACGCGACCGCCGCTTCGGACGTCGTGGAGCTCGCCCGCGAGGTGCACTTCAGCTCGCGCACCAACGCGGCCCTGCTCGCCGCGGCCGACGAGCGCGGGACGGGCGCGGCGATGCGGCTCGTCGTCGACGAACTGCGCGGCGACCGGCTCGGCGACATCAAGCGCATCGACGCCGAGGCGGCCGTACGGGACCTGCTCGCCGGGGCCGCGCCGGAGCCACCGGCCGGCGACGTGACGGTCCCGCTCACCTCCTACCGGCGGGAGTGGCGGCTGCAGCACACGCCGGCCACCGCCGATCCCGACGGGCCGACCGAGCGCCAGGTGCTCGCGTACGCGCAGCTGTTCCTGCCCGACTTTCCCGACCGGCACACCGCGCACGTGCTCGGCAACCTCCGCCCCGAGTATCCGGAGATCGGCTTCGACGACCTCCCGCCGGCCTGGATGGACGGGCTGTCCCCCGACGAGCTGGTCCGCCGCCGGATCCTGGCCCCCGGTGAGCGGGACACCCTCGACGAGAAGGAGCGCGCCCTGCGGGTGCTCGTGCGCACGTTCCGGCGGCGCTCGGGCCGGCTCGTCTACGAGGAGATCCCGCCCGAGCTGGCCGCCGACCTGCCGGAACTGACCGGCCAGAGTGCCCGGCTGCTGCGGCTGACCGAGCGGGCGATGTGGGTCAACCCGAAGTTCCACCCCGGCGACGTCCCCACCCAGCAGCTCGACGACACCTTCGCCGCGCTGTGGCGCACCGACCACCTGCCCACCGCCGTGCTCGACCGGGGTTTCCGCTCGCTCGGCGAGTTCCGTGAGCAGGCGCGACCGTACTTCATGGCCGCCCGGGCCGTCGTGGCGATGAACGACGCGCCGCGGCCGGCCGACGCGGCCCTATGAGCACGCGCGGTCTCACCCAGGTGGAGGCGGCCCGCCGGGCCGCCCTGCTGTCGGTGCGGCACTACGACCTCGCCGTCGACCTCACCGCCCTGCTCCGCGGGGCCGAGCTGCGCTGCGTGTCCACGGTGACCTTCGGCTGCGCGGAACCGGGTGCGGAGAGCTTCGTGGACTGCGCCGCCGAGGTGGTGGCCGCCACGCTGAACGGCGAGCCGCTGCCGCCGGCCGCGCACGGGCGGATCCCGCTGCCCGGCCTCGCCGCGCACAACGAGCTGCGGGTCGAGACGGTCCAGTCGCGGACCACCGGCGGGGCCGGGGTGCACCGGGCCGTCGACCCGGTCGACGGCGAGGTGTACGTGTGGACCAGCTTCGAGCCGGACGCGGCGCACCAGGTGTGGGCCTGCTTCGACCAACCCGACCTCAAGGCGACGCACGCGTTCACCGTCACCGCGCCGGCCGCCTGGACGGTCACCAGCAACAGCGGGGGTCCCCGGGTGGAGCCGCTCGGTGACGCGCTTCGCTGGACCTTCCCGGCCACGCCGCGGCTGTCGCCGTACAACACGGTGGTGAACGCCGGGCCGCTGCACGAGATCCGCCGCTCGGCCGGCGGGTACGACCTCGGCATCTTCGCCCGCCGTTCACTGGCCGGGGTGCTCGAGCGGGACGCCGACGAGATCTTCACGGTGACCGCCCAGGGCCTGGCCTACTTCGGCGAGGTCTTCGGCATGCCGTTCCCGCAGGCCAAGTACGACCAGGTGTTCATGCCCGAGTTCGGCGGCGCGATGGAGAACTACGGCTGCGTCACCTGGTCGGACGCGTGGCTGCGCCGCTCCCCGCCGACCCCGGCCGAGCGCGAGCGGCTGGCCACCGTGCTGTTGCACGAGATGGCGCACATGTGGTTCGGCAACATCGTGACCATGCGCTGGTGGGACGACCTCTGGTTGAACGAGGCGTTCGCCGAGTTCGCCTGCTACTGGGCGGCGACCTCGGCCACCCGCTACACCGAGGCGTGGGCCGGTCTGCTGGCCGGGGACAAGCTGCGCGCGTACCTGGCCGACCAGAGCCCGGTCTCGCACCCGATCCGCCAGCCGGTACGCGACGTCGCCGAGGCGGCGTCCATCTTCGACGCCATCACCTACCCCAAGGGCGCCGCGGTGCTGCGGCAGCTCGTCACCTACGTCGGGGAGGAGAACTTCGTCGCCGGGATGCGGCGCTACTTCGCCCGGCACGCCTGGGGCAACACCACGTTGCAGGACCTGATCGACGCGCTGGCCGAGGCGTCCGGCCGGGACCTGGACGCGTGGCGGGCCGGCTGGCTCGACACCGCCGGCACCGACCGGCTGACGCTGGAGTCCGGCGCGGGCGGCCTGGTGCTCGCCGGGCGCGGCCCGGACGGCCCGCCACGCCCGCAGGTGCTCGCCGTGGGGGCGTACGTCCGCGGCACCGGCGGGCTGGCCCGCACCGGGCTGGTCGAGGTGGATGTGCGGGGCCCGTACACCCCGGTCGCCCTGCCGGCCGGCGCCGACCTGTACCTGGTCAACGACGAGGACCTGACCTTCGCCGTCACCCGCCCGGCCGGCGGCGTCGAGGCGCTGGTCGCGTCGGCCGGCGAGCTGCCCACCGCGGTGTCCCGCGGTGTCGTGGTGGCCACCGTCTGGGACATGCTGACCACCGGGGAGGCGACGGCGGACGACGCGGTGCGGTGCCTGACGTCGGTGCTCGCCGTCGAGACGTCGGACGCGGTGATCGAGCCCTACCTGCGGCTGGCCGGCAACGCCGCCGAGCTGTGGGCCGGTGACGACCGGCGCGACCGGCTGCTGGCGGCGGTCGCCGCGACCTGCGCCCGGCTGGCCGAGGATCCCGGCCGCCGGGTGGTGGCGCTGCGCGCCCTGGCCCGCGTCGCGGGTGACCTGACCGCGGTCGACCGGCTGCGGGACGCCGCCGGCGACGACGTCGACCTGCACTGGCGGGCCCTGCAACGGCGGGCCGAGCTGGGCGGCGACACCGCGGAGGCGGTGCCGGAGCTGCTCGCCCGCGACCCCGACCCGGACGCCCGGTTCCGGGCCCTCGCGGTACGCGCGGCGGCGCCGGACGCCGAGCAGAAGGCGACCGTCTGGCGGACGCTGGCGGTCGACCGGGCCGTACCGATCGGCTCGCTCACCGCGGTCACCACGGCGTTCTGGCGTCCCGGCCAGGACGCGCTGCTGGCCGGCCACGCCGAGGCGTACCTGAGGCTGCTGCCCGAGCTGGGTCGCGCCGGGATGATCCCGGCGATGGCCTACGCCCAGCGGCTGTTCCCGGTCTTCGCCGGCGGCGCCGACTTCCCGGCCCGGGCCGACGCGGCTGCCGTCGGGACCGCCCCGGTGGTACGCAGGTCGGTGCGGGAACGCGCCGACGAACTGCGCCGGATGCTGCGCTCGCGGCAATCCACAAGATGCAGCGGCACCGCCGCTTGAGAAACATGGTGCTGCGAGCACGGTAGGCCCGAAAGGGGGCGACGTGAAGCGTGACCTCACTGATCTCGCGTTGTTCGGTGGACGCCCGGCGCTGTTGCATCCGCTGCACACCAACCAGCCCAACACCGTCGACCGGACCCGGTTGTTCGACCGGCTGACCTGGGCGCTCGACAACCAGTGGCTGTCCAACGGCGGACCGCTGGTGCGGGAGTTCGAGGACCGCGTCGCCGAGCTGGCCGGTGTCCGCAACTGCGTCGCCACCTGCAACGCCACGACGGCCCTGCAACTCCTGATGCGCGCCGCGGACCTGTCGGGCGAGGTGATCGTGCCGTCGCTGACGTTCGCGGCGACGGCACATGCCGCCCGCTGGCTCGGCCTGGAACCGGTGTTCTGCGACATCGATCCCGCCACCGGCTGCCTCGACCCCGAGCGGGTGGCCGAGGCGATCACCCCGCGGACGTCCGCCGTCATCGGCGTGCACCTGTGGGGGCGGCCGTGCGCGGTGCACCAGCTGGGCAAGGTGGCCGCCAACCACGGCATTCCGGCCTTCTACGACGCCGCGCACGCCATCGGCTGCACGTCCGACGGCCGCCCGGTCGGCGGCTTCGGCGTCGCCGAGGTCTTCAGCTTTCACGCGACGAAGGTGGTCAACGCCTTCGAGGGCGGCGCGATCGTCACCGACGACGACGAGTTCGCCGACCGCGTTCGCGCGCTGCACAACTTCGGCAAGGGGCTCGCCGCGATCAGCGAGGCGGGCGGCACGAACGGCAAGATGAGCGAGGCCTCGGCCGCCATGGGCCTGACCTCTCTCGACACGTTCGACGACACGGTCCAGCACAACCGGGCCAACTACGACGCCTACCATGCCGAGCTCGCCGACCTCGACGGCATCACCTTCTTCGCGCACGACGTCGAGGAACGCCACAACTTCCAGTACGTGATCGTGGAGGTCGACGAGGAGACGACGGGGCTGGACCGAGACCTGCTACTCGACGTCCTGCACGCGGAGCACGTCATGGCGCTGCGCCCGATCGGATCTCCCGCGTGCCACCAGCTCGAGCCCTACCGGTCCGGGCGACCGGTGAGCCTGCCGCACACCGAGCGGCTGGTCGCGCGGGTCATCTCCCTGCCCAGCGGCACGACGGTGAACCGGGAGCAGATCCGCCGGATCTGCTCGATCATCCGGTTCGCGGTGGCACACGGCGCCGCCGTGACCGCCCGCCGTCGGCAGGGCTAGCCGAACTCGACGAAAGGCCGGCAATGACCGACGTAGCGCATGGCCGAACGGCCACGTACCCGGATCCGCCGACGGTGGACCCGGCGGACCCCTCCGCCGCTCACCTGGCCCGGCTGGTCCAGCGGTACGGCCGCAGTCCGTTCACGCCCCTGGAGACCGTCCGCCACGAGCTGGGGGTCGACCGGGACACCTTCGCCCGCCTGCTGGCCACCGTGCGGCGGCGGCCGGACCTGCGTGCGGCGGTCACCTCCGGCCCGTCCGGGCAGTACTGGACGAAGACGATCCTGCCGCTGGAGCGCGACGGCGTCCTCGACAACGTGCTGGCCCGGAAGGTCGTCTATCCGCACATCATCGCCCTGTACCCGGGCCCGACGTGCATGTTCCGCTGTCACTTCTGCGTCCGGGTGACCGGGGCCCGCTACCAGCAGTCGGCGCTCGCGGACGGCAACGCCATGTTCGCCTCGGTGATCGACGAGGTACCGCCGGACAATCCGTTCGCGATGTACGTCTCGGGCGGTCTGGAACCGCTCACCAATCCGGGCCTGGGCGAGCTGGTCAGCCGCGCCGCCGGACGCGGGTTCAAGCTCGTCCTCTACTCCAACTCCTTCGCGCTGACCGAGCAGACCCTGTCCCGCCAGCCGGGCCTGTGGGACCTGCACGGCCTGCGCACCTCGCTCTACGGGCTCACCGACGAGGAGTACGAGGAGACCACGGGCAAGCGGGCCGCCTTCGGCCGGGTGAAGGACAACCTGCTCCGCTTCCAGCGGCTGCGCGCCGACCGGGACCGTCCGGTGCGGCTCGGCTTCAGCTACCTCGTGCTGCCCGGTCGGGCCCGGCGGCTGCTGCACCTGGTCGACTTCATCGCCGAGCTCAACGCGGCGGCGCCGGACTACCCCATCGACTTCCTGGACCTGCGGGAGGACTACAGCGGTCGCCCGGACGGCAAGCTGTCCGCGGCGGAGCGCGCCGAGCTCCAGGACGCGCTGGGCGCCTTCGCCGACCGGGTGGCCGAGCGGACGCCCACGTTGCGGGTCGACTACGGATACGCGCTGCAGGGCCTGAAGGCGGGCATCGAGTCCGAGCTCATCCGGGTCGACCCGGCCGGCATGCGACCGACAGCCCACATCCAGGCCGGCGTGCAGATCGACGTACTCGGCGACGTCTACCTCTACCGCGAGGCCGGGTTCCCGGGCCTGCCCGGGGCGCAGCGCTACATCGCCGGTCGGGTCGGTCCCGGCCGGAGCCTGGCGCAGGTGGTCGAGGAGTACGTGCACAGCGGCGCCGGCGTCGCCGCGGTCCCCGGCGACGAGTACTTCATGGACGGCTTCGACCAGGTGCTGACGGCCCGGTTGAGCCAGCTCGAGGCCGACATCGCGGCCGGCTGGCGGGACTTCCGGGGGTTCCTGCGGTGACCCGGCCGGCGGTGGCCGCGCTGGCCGCCGCCGACCGGTCCGGTCGAGTGCCCTACAGCGGGCCGCGACCGGCCCGCAGGAGCAGCAGTGCCAGCTGCACGCCCTCGCTGCCGATGCCCTCACGGAAGCGCCGGAGCACCTGCTGCTCCCGGCTCAGCACCAGCCGGGTGCCGCCGGCGGCGAGCCGGGCGGCGCCGATGCGCCCGGACAGCCGGGCCCGCTCCCGCCACAGCGACATCATCGCCTGGTCGATCTCGTCGATCCGCTGCCGCATGCCGCCGATGTCCCCGTCTCCGGTCGCGTCGAGCGTGCCGCGCCGAACCTTCGTCTGAGTCATGTCATTCATCGAGTGCCCCTTCGCGAAAACCGCCCGAATGAAGGCCGCACTAGCCCCCGCAGAAGGCAGTTGTGACTTAGTCAGAGAAACGCACGTCGCCAGATTCGTCCGGCCGGGCGCGCACCGGCATCTTCCGTAGTGCTGCGCTTTCCCAATCAATTCTTCACCCTTGCTGCCCTTGCCCTCGCCGCCGTTCTTGCGGCGGTGAAAGGCCGATACTGGCAATTCCAGGGGAAGGGAGATCCCATGATCGCCGGTCGGGTCGCGGCCTCCGCCGTGCAACGTCAGGTCCGTCACGTCGCGCCCGTTCCGACGGCGACCGCAACCGGCCTGGTCGGCAGGGCGTACGCCCAGGTCGCCGAGGAGATGCGGCTGGTCGTCCCGCCGGCCATGATGCATTCACCGTCGCCGCGGGCGCTCGCCGCCTACTGGATGCTGGTGCGCGAGTCGCTGCTGGTCAGCGGGGCCGCGGACCGGGCCAGCAAGGAGGCCGCGGCCGCGGCGGTCTCGGTCGCGACGATCTGCCAGTACTGCGTGGACATGCACTCGGTGAGCATGTACGAGCTGACCGGCGAGCACGACGCCGAGCGGCTGGCCGCCGACCGGGTCGACGACATGCGGTCCCCCGGCATCCGGGAGATCAGCGCCTGGGCCCGTACCGCGCACGAGGCGCCAGGCGGCCGGCCCGTCCCCTCCTGGCTCACCCCGGCGCAGCGGGCCGAACTCGTGGGCACCGTGGTGAGCATGCACTACCTGACCCGGGCGGTGAACGTCTTCCTGTCCAACTTCCTGCTGCCGCCGGGCGTCACGGGGCGGGCCCGACGCCGCATGAAGCAGGGCATCGGCCGGCTGTTGCGCGCGTCGCTGCACGCCCGCCGGGAGCCGGGCCTCTCCCTCGACCTGCTGCCGGCCGCCCCGCTGCCCTCCGACGCCGGCTGGGCCGCGGCCAACCCGGGGATCGCCGGCGCGATGGCCCGGGCGCACGCGACGTTCGACGCGGCCGGTCGGCAGTGGCTCTCGCCGGCAGTCCGCGCCGTCGTGCACGACCACCTGGACCGGTGGCGTGGCGAGGAGACCGGGATCTCAACGGCGTGGTGCGACGACGCGCTGGCCGGCCTCGGACCCCGCAACCAGGCGACCGCACGGATAGCGCTGCTCACCGCCGTGTCGTCGCACCAGGTCGGCGACGACGCCATCGCCGAGTTCCGCCGGTACCTGCCCGCCGACGAGGCACTCGTCGAGGTGGTCGGTTGGGCCGCCTTCGAGGCCGCCCGGCGGATCGGCGCCCGGCAGCGGGTCGCCGCGGACGGCGCACGACAGGAGACGCGTACCTGAGGCGTTTCGGCACACGATGAAGTGGTCCTCGGGAATGTCAGGAGCGCCAATATGTCCACACTGCTCGGATCCCTGCGCCGACTCGTGCTGAGCCCGTCGCTGACCGACGTGAGCTTCGCGACCCGCGGCTTCCCGGTGACCCCGACCGACGCCACCCGAGCACTGGAGGCCATCCCGCAGGCGGTGGTCTGCGGCTTCGAGTGGGGCATCGACTTCCGCCGGCTGGCCGACCTCACCCGGCGGCTGGACATGGTGGACGCCGAGCTGCGCGGTTTCGCCTACGAGGGGGCGACGATGGCGCTGACCGTACGGGACGCGATGGCCGCCGGTCGCGGAAGGCGGACGCGCGAGCTGCTCACCGGTCCCGGGCGCCCGCACACGTTCCTGACGTACATCGGGATCGGCTTCGCCATGGCGCGGCTGCCGCGACCGCTGTGGCGCGGGGTGCTCCCCGACCTGACCGGCGAGCCGTACCACCCGACGATGAGCTGGCTGGCCGTCGACGGGTACGGCTTCGACCGGGCGTACTTCGACACCGACGCCGTGGTGACCCGGCAGCGCCGGCTCGACCCGTACCCCTGGCAGGGCCGCGCGGACTACTTCCCGCGCGCCGTCGACCAGGGCGTCGGCCGTGCGCTGTGGTTCATCCACGGCGGCGTTCCGGACGCGGTCGGGGCCGCGGTCCGCCGCTTCGCCACCGACCGGCACGCCGACCTGTGGAGCGGGGTGGGTCTCGCGGCCACCTTCGCCGGTGGCTGCGACGAGACCGGACTCAAGGCGCTGCGCGAGGACTCCGGGGCGCACTGGCCGCACCTGGCCCAGGGCGCCGTGTTCGCGGCCAAGGCCCGGGACTTCTCCGGCTACGTCGCCGAGCACACCCGCAGCGCGCTGCACGTACTGGCCGAGCTGTCGGTGCCCGCGGCGTCCGCGCTGGCCGACGACGTCAGCCTGACCACGACCAGCTCCGGCGAACCCGATTACGAGTCCTGGCGGCGACAGGTCCGCCAGCACCTCGACCGGCCCTGAGACCGAACACCGACCACTGGTTGGAGGCCCGAATGCAGAAGTGGCACGCGCTACGACGACGAATCCTGACCCCGGACGTCGCCGAGACGAGCGTCGCCGTACGGGGATTCCACGTGAAGTCGCCGGCGGCGGTGGAGCGGCTGGAGACGGTCGGCCGGTCCTTCCTCGCCGGCTACGGGGCCGCGGCGGCCACCGGCCGGCCGGCCGACGTCGAGGCGGAACTGGCCGCGCTCTCCGACACCTACCGCGGTTTCGCGTTCGAGGGTGCCGGCATGGCGATGGGCGTGCTGGACGGCCTGCCGGTCGGGCACGGCCACCACGTGCGGGACTTCCTGACCGGTCCGGGCGACCCGCACATCTACATGGTGTACGTCGGGGTCGGCTGGGCGATGGCCCGGCTGCCCCGGTTCCGCTGGTCCCGGCTGTACGCGCCGGACCCGCTGCTGCGCTGGCTGGTGCTCGACGGGTACGGCTTCCACCAGGCGTACTTCCACACCCGCCGGTACGTCCACGAGCACTTCCGCGAGGAGCACTTCGGCTGGCCCGTCGACGGCCCGTCCTGGCACGCCAGCCGGGTGATCGACCAGGGCATCGGCCGGGCGACGTGGTTCGTCGGCGGCGCCGACCCGGAACGCGTGGCCGCGCTGCTGAACGGGTTCCCGCCGCAGCGGCGGCCCGACCTCTACAGCGGCGCGGGGCTGGCCGCCACCTACGCCGGTGGGGTGACCCGCCAGGAGCTGGAACGGTTCGCCGAGCTGGCCGGTCCCTGCCGGGGCGCGGTCGCCCAGGGTGCCGCGTTCGCCGCGGCGGCCCGGCTGCGGGCGGGTCTGGTCGTCCCGCACAACGAGTTGGCCACCCAGGTGCTGTGCGGGAGCGACGTTGCCGGCGCGGCGGCGGTCACCGACCGCGCCCGGGAGGGCCTCACCGACACCGACGTTCCCGCTTACGCCACCTGGCGCGAGCGCATCACCGCGGCCTTCGCCGCGCACATCAGCTGACCGCCATCGTCACGAGATCGCCCGCTCTTTCGCCGACTCCGGCCGGACGTCGCAGGGCAGCTCGCCATGGAAGGAGTCACCGATCCGCATGACTAGAATCGCCCTGGTGGGTATGGCCTGCCGCTACCCGGACGCCACCAACCCGAAGGAACTGTTCGACAACGCGATCGCGGGTCGACGGGCGTTCCGGCGCCTCCCGGACGTACGGATGCGCCTGGCGGACTACTGGGACCCCGACCCTAGTACCCCGGACCGCTTCTACGCCCGCGAGGCCGCGGTCATCGACTCGTACGAGTTCGATCGGGTGGCGTACCGGGTGGCGGGCAGCACCTATCGCTCGACGGACCTGACGCACTGGCTGGCGCTGGACATCGCCGCCGGGGCGCTGGCCGACGCCGGCTTCCCGATGGCCGAGGGACTGCCCCGGGACCGCACCGGCGTGATCGTCGGCAACACGCTGACCGGTGAGTTCTCCCGCGCCAACCAGCTTCGCCTGCGCTGGCCGTACGTGCAGCGGACGGTCAGCGCGGTGCTGCGCGAACGCGGCTTCGGCGACGACGAGCTCGGCACCCTGCTGGACGACCTGGAGCGGGCCTACAAGAGCCCGTTCCCCTCGATCGACGAGGACACCCTCGCCGGTGGCCTGTCCAACACCATCGCCGGGCGGATCTGCAACCACTTCGACCTCAAGGGCGGTGGCTACACCGTCGACGGCGCCTGCTCGTCCTCCCTGCTGTCGGTGGCCACCGCCTGCAAGGCCCTGGCCGACGGGGAGCTCGACGTCGCGGTGGCCGGTGGGGTGGACCTGTCGATCGACCCGTTCGAGATCATCGGGTTCGCCAAGACGGGCGCGCTGGCCACCGGCGAGATGCGCGTCTACGACCGCGGCTCCAACGGCTTCTGGCCGGGTGAGGGCTGCGGGATGGTCGTGCTGATGCGCGAGGACGACGCCCGCCGCGGTGGGCACCGCATCTACGCCTCGGTGGCCGGCTGGGGTATCTCGTCCGACGGCAGGGGCGGCATCACCCGGCCGGAGACGCGCGGCTACCACCTCGCCCTCGACCGGGCGTACGCGCGGGCGGGGTTCGGCATCGACACCGTGTCGCTGTTCGAGGGCCACGGCACGGGCACCAAGGTCGGCGACGCCAACGAGTTGACGGCGCTGAACCAGAACCGGCTGGCCGCCGATCCGGCGGCCGCGCCGGCCGCGATCAGCTCGGTCAAAGCGATGATCGGCCACACCAAGGCCGCGGCCGGCATCGCCGGGCTGGCCAAGGCGTCGATGTCGTTGCGCAACGAGGTTCTGCCGCCGGCCATCGGCTGCGTCGACCCGCACGACATCTTCACGGCCGACCAGACCGCGCTGCGGGTCCTGCGCAAGGCGGAGCCGTGGCCGGACGGGCAGCCGCTGCGGGCCGGCGTGACCGCGATGGGCTTCGGCGGCATCAACACCCACCTCGTCCTCGACAACGGCGAGCCGGACCGCCGGGTGCGCTACGGGACCCGGATCCACGCCATCGCGGCCGGGGCGCAGGATGCCGAGCTGCTGGTGTTCGACGCGCTGACCCCGCAGGAGCTGCGGCAACGGATCGACCGGACGGCCCGGTTCGTGCCGGGGGTCAGCTACGCCCAGCTCAGCGACCTCGCCGCGACGTTGCACGGCGAGCTGCGCGACCTCGCCTGGCGGGCCGCGGTGGTGGTCCGGTCGCCGAGCGAGGCGAGCGAACGCCTGGCCGCGGTGCTGGCCGCGATCGACGCCGGTGAGACGTGGCTGCACGCCGACGAGGGCCGGACGTCCTTCGGGCAGGTCCGCGAGGGCCGCATCGGCTTCCTGTTCCCCGGTCAGGGATCCGGGCGTGGGGTCAGCGGCGGCGCCCTGCGTCGCCGCTTCGCCGAGGTGGACGAGGTCTACCGGCGGGCCGCCCTGCCGGCCGGCGGCGACACCGTCGCCACCCAGGTGGCCCAGCCACGCATCGTCACCGGCTCGATCGCCGGGCAGCGGGTGCTCAGCACGCTCGGCATCGAGGCGCAGGTCGCCGTCGGGCACAGCCTGGGCGAGCTGTCCGCGCTGCACTGGGCCGGCGCGATGGACGCCGAGGCGCTGCTGCGGCTGGCCGAGCGGCGGGGCCGCGCGATGGCCGAGCACAGCTCTTCGGGCACCATGGCGAGCCTGGCCACGGGCACGGCGGAGGCGGAGCAGCTGATCGCCGGGTTGCCGCTGGCCGTCGCCGGCCACAACGGCCCGGCGCAGACCGTCGTCGCCGGCACCGCGGAGGCGATCGAGGAGGCCTGCCGACGCGCGGAGGAGGCGTCGGTCGGCGCCGCCCGACTGGCCGTCTCCCACGCCTTCCACTCCCCGCTGGTCGCCGACGCGGCCGGGGCGTTCGGCGAGGTGCTCCGCGAGGAGCGGTTCGACCCGGTGCGCGGAAAGATCGTCTCGACCGTCACCGGCGAGCCGCTCGGCCCCGAGACCGACCTGGCCGGGCTGCTCGAGCGGCAGATCACCGAACCGGTGTTGTTCGCCGACGCCGTCGCGCTGGCCGCGAAGGACGTCGACCTCTTCGTCGAGGTCGGCCCGGGCCGGGTGCTGAGCGGGTTGGCCCGGGCCGTGGCCGACGTGCCCGCGGTCGCGCTGGACACCGACGACGAGTCGTCGGCCGGTCTACTCCGGGTGCTCGCCGCCGCGTTCGTCGTGGGCGCCACCACCATCGAGCCCCTGCTCTTCCACGGCCGCCTGCTGCGCCCCCTCGCGGTGGGCGCCACCTTCGGCTTCTTCTCCAGCCCGTGCGAGCAGGCGCCCGAGGTGCCGGCGCACCGGTCGGGCGGCCCGAGCGGTGCCGAGCCGGCGCCGTCCGGCCCGGCCGACGAGGCGCGGGCCGCGCGCGGTGACGAGGCGGTGCCCGAGCTGCTGCGGCGGATCGCCGCCGAACGGGCCGAGTTGCCGGTGGACCTGGTCACCATGAACAGTCGCCTGCTCGACGACCTGCACCTGAGCTCGATCACCGTGGGTCAGGTGGTCAACACGGTGGCCCAGCGGATCGGGATCGAGCCGAGCGTGACCCCGACCAACTTCGCCACCGCGACTCTCGGCGAGTTGGCCGAGACCCTTGAGGGGCTGCGCGGCTCGACGGAGGCGGACGCGCCGACGGCGGCGCCGGTGGTGACCGGCGCGGCCGACTGGGTCCGGGCCTGGCGGATCGACCTCGACGAGCGCGCGGCGCCGGAGGCCGCCGGGTCCGAGGAGCGCGGCGCCTGGAAGGTGTACGCGCCCAGCGGGGAGGGCTTCGCCGGGGCGCTCCGCTCGGCGCTCGAGGGGGCCGGGGTCGGCACCGGCATCCTCGTCGTGCTGCCGGCGGACTGCACCGAGGCCGACCTGGCCATGGCGCTGACCGGCGCCCGGACCGCGGCGACCGAGGCGGACGGCGGACGGTTCGTGCTCGTCCAGCACGGCCGCGGCGCCGCCGGCCTGGCGAAGACCCTGCGCCTGGAGGCACCGGGGGTACGCACCACCGTGGTGCACACCGCCCCGGAGCCGGGGGCGGTGAACCGGATCGTCGCGGACGTCGCGGCCACCACCGGATTCTCGGAGGTCTGGTACGCCGCCGACGGGACCCGGCGGGTGCCGGTGCTGCGGCCACTGCCGATCCGGGCCGGGCGTACCGAGGCGGTGCTGGGCGGGGACGACGTCCTGCTGGTCACCGGCGGCGGCAAGGGCATCACCGCCGAGTGCGCGCTCGCCGTCGCCGCGGACAGCGGCGCCCGGCTGGCCCTGCTCGGCCGCTCCGACCCGGCGGCCGACGCCGAGCTGACCGCCAACCTGGCCCGGTTCGCCGAGCACGACGTCACCGTCGCCTACGAGCGGGCCGACGTCACCGATCCCGTCCAGGTCAAGGCGGCGGTCGAGAAGCTCACCGAACGGCTGGGCGGACCGGTCACGGCCGTCCTGCACGGCTCCGGACGCAACGAGCCGGCGGCGCTGACCGCCGTGCACGCGGACACGCTGCGGGACACCCTCGCGCCCAAGGTCGCCGGCCTGCGGCACGTGCTGGACGCCGTCGACACGGACCGGCTGCGCCTGCTCGTGGCGCTGGGCAGCATCATCGGCCGGGCCGGCCTGCGCGGCGAGGCGCACTACTCGGTCGCCAACGAGTGGCTGGAGGACCTGGTCACCCGCTTCGGCGCCGAGCACCCCGGGTGCCGCACGCTCGTCCTCGAATGGTCGGTCTGGTCCGGTGTCGGCATGGGCGAGCGGCTGTCGGTCGTCGAGGGGTTGAACCGCCAGGGCATCACCCCGATCACGCCGGACCAAGGGCTGGCGGTGCTGCGGCGGTTGCTGGCCGACCCGGAGACGCCGTCCACGGTGGTCATCAGCGGGCGTACCGGCGAGATCGACACCGTCGAGCGGGACAGTGGGCCGTTGCCGCTGCTGCGTTTCGTGGATCGGCCGCTGGTGCGCTACCACGGCGTCGAGCTGGTCGTCGAGACCGAGCTGAACGCCGGCACCGATCCGTACCTGACCGACCACCTGCTCGACGGCAACCTGCTCTTCCCCGCCGTGCTGGGCATGGAGGCGATGACGCAGGTCACCGCCGCGCTGACCGGGTGGACCGAGCCGCCGACGATCACCGACGCGGTGTTCGACCGGCCGATCGTCGTGCCGCCGGACGGGTCCGTCACCATCCGCATCGCCGCGGTACGCACCGACGACGACGCGGTGGACGTGGTCATCCGCAGCGCCGAGACGGGGTTCACGGCCGACCACTTCCGGGCCCGGCTGCGCCGCTCCGACGAGGGCACCGCCGACGGGCCGCCCGAGCAGGTGGCGGACGACCTGCCGCCGGTGCCGCTCGACCCGGCCGCCGAACTCTACGGCGATCTGTTGTTCCAGGGCGACCGGTTCCAGCGGCTGCGGGGTTACCGACGGGCCGCGGCCCGCGACGTGGACGCGGTGGTCGAGGCGCTCCCCCGGACCGGCTGGTTCGCCGGTTTCCTCCCCGGTGAGCTGCTGCTCGGCGATCCGGGCGTGCGGGACGCGCTGATGCACGGCAACCAGGTCTGCGTGCCGGACGCCACGCTGCTGCCGGTGCGCATCGACCGGATTCAGCCGGCCGGCGACCGGCTGTCGCACGAGGGTGAACTGCGCTTCTGCGCGACCGAGCGCAGCCGCGACGGCGACACCTACGTCTACGACATCGCGCTGCGCGACGCGACCGGCTCGGTCGTCGAACGCTGGTCCGGCCTGCACCTGCGCGCGGTGCGCAAGCGGGACGGCCGGGGTCCGTGGCCGCCGGCGCTGCTCGGCTCCTATCTGGAGCGGGGCCTCGGCGACGTGGCGGGGATCCGGACGGCGGTCGTGGTGGAGCCGGACGACCCGGGCGACGAAACGGGCGACGAGGTCACCATGCGACGCCGGCGCACCACCCGGGCGGCCGGCCGGGCGCTCGGCCAGCCGGTCGAGGTGCGGCATCGCGCCGACGGGCGGCCCGAGATCGCCGGCCGGTCGATCAGCGCGGCCCACGGTGCCGGGCTCACGCTCGCGGTGGTCGGCACCGGCGTGCTCGGCTGTGACCTCGAACCGGTCGCGCCCCGGCCCGCGCAGGCGTGGCAGCAGCTGCTCGGGCGTCACCAGGCGCTGGCCGACCAGATCGCGGCGGCCCACGCCGAGTCGCCCGACCTGGCCGGCACCCGGGTCTGGGCGGCCACGGAGTGCCTGCGCAAGGCCGGGTTCTCGGCCGACGCGCCAATCATGCTCGGCTCGGCCGACCGGCCCGGCTGGGTGGTCCTGACCTCCGGCGAGGCCCGCATCGGTGTGCTGGCGACGACCGTGCGCGGTGACGGGTCCGACTCGCCGGTGGTGTTCGCAGTACTCGCGGAATGAGTGGGTGACATGAACGACTACTTCGAGTACCGACACGTCGTGGGGTTCGAGGAGACCAACCTGGTCGGCAACGTCTACTACGTCAACTACCTGCGCTGGCAGGGCCGGGCCCGGGAGCTGTTCCTCAAGGAGCGGGCCCCCGAGGTGCTGGCCGACCTGCGGGACGACCTCAAGCTCTTCACGCTCAAGGTGGACTGCGAGTTCTACGCCGAGATCACCGCCTTCGACGAGGTCTCGATCCGGATGCGGCTGCTGGAACTGGGCCAGACCCAGCTCCAGTTCGGCTTCGACTACGTACGGCTGGACGCCGGCGGCGGCGAGACGCTGGTGGCCCGGGGCATGCAGCGGGTGGCGTGCATGCGCGGCCCGAACACACGGACCGCGCCGGCGCGGGTGCCGGACCCGCTCGTGCGGGCGCTCGAGCCGTACACCCACCTGCCGGTGCGGGCGCGGTCATGACCAGCGTGCGGGCCGGCATGCCGATGAGCCAGGTGCAGGACACGACGCTGCTGCGGCGGACGTTCGGCGCCTTCTGCACCGGCGTCACCGTGCTCACCGTCGGCGGGGAGCAGCCGCGGGGCATGACGGCGAACAGCTTCACCGCGGTGTCGCTCGACCCGGCTCTCGTGCTCGTCTGCGTCGCGCGGGACGCCCTCATGCACGAGGCGCTGCTGCGGGCCGACGCGTTCGGCATCTCGGTGCTGAGCGCCGGCCAGGAGCGGGTGGCCCGGCACTTCGCGGGCCGGCGGCCACTCGGCGCCGAGCAGTTCGCGTTCGTCGACTGCGAGACCGGCGAGCGGTCCGGCGCCCCGTTGATCGCGGGCGCCGCGGCGCACCTGGAGTGCGCGCTGTGGAACACCTACGACGGCGGCGACCACACCATCTTCGTCGGCCGGCTACTGGCCGTGTCGGGGAGCGAGGACGACGTCCTGATCTTCCTGCGCGGCTGTTTCGGGAGGGCATGATGGCCATCACCACGACGACGTCCACCGCCCGGACCCCGCCGGGCCCCTCCCGCGCGGCCGCCCTCAGCATGCTGCTGTTGCTGAACCGGGACCGGCTGGCCATGATGACCGGCGCGGCGCGGCGCTACGGTGACGCGTCCCGCCTGCCGGTGGGGCACAAGACGCTCTACTTCTTCAACAATCCGGCGCACGCCAAGCACGTGCTGGCCGACAACGCGGCGAACTACCACAAGGGGATCGGTCTCGTGCACGCCCGGCGGGCGCTGGGCGACGGCCTGCTGACCAGCGAGGGCGACCTGTGGCGGGAGCAGCGCAAAATCATCCAGCCGGCGTTCCAGAGCCGGCGGGTCGCCCAGCAGGCCGACGCGATCGCGGTCGAGGGGTCCCGCCTGGTCGACCGGCTGCACGCTCGGATCGGCACGGGACCGGTGAACCTGGTTGACGAGCTCACCTCGCTGACGCTGGGCGTGCTCGGGCGTACGCTGCTCGACGTCGACCTGCACGCGTTCGCCGGCATCGGCCGTGACTTCGCCGCCGTGCAGGACCAGGCGATGTTCGAGCTGGCCACACTCAGCATGGTGCCGATGTGGATTCCGCTGCCGCATCAGCTGCGTTTCCGACAGGCGCGGCGGCGGCTGGGGCGGGTGGTCGGCCGGCTGGTGGCCGAGTCGCGGGGACGGGCCGACGGCACCGACGACCTGCTGTCGCGGCTCGTCGAATCGACCGGCCGGGAGGCTGATCCGCGGGTCGGGCAGGCCCGCCTGCGCGACGAACTCGTCACGCTGCTGCTGGCCGGGCACGAGACGACGGCCAGCACGCTGAGCTGGGCCCTGCACCTTCTCGACCGGCACCCGCAGGTGTGGGAACGGGTGCACGCGGAGGCGGTCGGCGCGCTCGGCGACCGGCGGCCCGGCTACTCGGATCTGTCCCGGCTCCCCTACACCAACGCGCTGATACAGGAGGCCATGCGCCTGTACCCGCCGGTGTGGCTGCTGCCCCGGATCGCGGTGCACGAGGACGTCGTCGGCGGCTACCGGGTGCCGGCCGGGGCGGACGTGCTGATCTCGCCGTACACGCTGCACCGCGACTCGCGGTTCTGGGATCGGCCGGACCGCTTCGATCCGGACCGGTTCGCCCCCGGCGCGAGCACCGACCGGCCGCGCTATGCCTACATCCCGTTCGGCGCCGGCCCCCGGTTCTGCGTCGGCAACCACCTCGGCATGCTGGAGGCGGTCCTCGTGCTCGCCATGATCTGCCGGGACCTCCGCCTGGCCGGCCTGCCCGGCCGGCCGGTGGTCGCCGAGCCCATGCTCTCGCTGCGCATCCGCGGCGGCCTGCCGGTGACCGTGCATCCCGCCTGAGGCGGCCCGGGCGGCCGGAAGATCCCGCCGAGAGCGCATCGCACGAGAAGCAAACATCCCCCCGGCGGGCTGACGATGAGAGGGACCGCCGCCGGTGTCCGCTCCCGGGCCGGTCAGCTCTCCGAAATCCGCGCCCTGACGGTCATGCGCGTCCATCTGAAGGGGGAATCTTGCCAACGCAACCCGCCGGACTCGTACGCCGGCTACTGCCCTCGATTTTCGTTCTCGTGCTGGTCGGCGCGCTGTACGTGGTGTCGCAGCCCCCCTCGGCCTCGGCGGAGCAGCGCGCGGAGATCGCGTCCCGTTACCGGTTCACCGAGCTGCCCATCGCGCTGCCCCCGGGCCTCGCGCACCGCACCGTAAGGCCGGTGAACCGGGACTACGAGCACATCCGCGCGTGGGTCTCGTCGGTCGGCGCGGCCATCGCGGTCAACGACCTCACCGGCGCGGGCGTCGCGCAGGACCTGTGCCTGGTCGACACGCGCAGCGACTCGGTCGTCGTCACCCCGGTCCCCGGCACCGGTGACCGCTACCAGCCCTTCGTGCTCGACCCGGCGCCGCTGCCCACCGGCCCGGGTGTCGCGCCGATGGGCTGCAACCCGGGCGACTTCAACCAGGACGGCCGGATGGACCTGCTCACCTACTACTGGGGACGGACACCCATCCTCTTCCTCAACAAGCAGACCACCCCGGGCGGGCTGAGCAAGGCCAGCTACCAGCCGACGGAACTGGTGCCGCAGGCGCCGTCGTCCGACGGCACCTACCACGGTCCACTCTGGAACACCAACGCCGTGGCGGTGGCCGACTTCGACGGCGACGGCGGCCCGGACATCGGCGTCTTCAACTACTTCCCGGACAGCGGCGTGCTCGACCCCGACTCGCCGGCCAACGTCGAGATGAACCACTCGATGTCCCGGGCCGAGAACGGCGGTGGCGCGCACATCCTGCGCTGGACCGCCGCCACCGGCGGGGACCAGCCCTCGGCGAGCTACCAGGAACAAGCGGGGGCCATCGACCCGCGACTGGCCACCGGGTGGACGTTGGGCTCCGCCTCGGCCGACCTCGACGGCGACCTGCTGCCCGAGCTGTACCTGGCCAACGACTTCGGCAACGACCGCCTGCTGCACAACGTGTCCACGGTCGGCCGGATCAAGTTCTCCGGCACCTCCGGCCGCCGCGGCGTGGCGACGCCCAAGTCGATGGTGCTGGGCCACGACTCCTTCAAGGGCATGTCGGTGGACTTCGGCGACCTGACCGGCACCGGGCGCTTCGACATGTTCGTCAGCAACATCACCACCTCGTGGGGCATCGAGGAGAGCAACTTCCTGTGGAAGAACACCTCGACCTCCGCACGGGACGCCCGGGCGAAGCTCAGCTCCGGGGTGGCCCCGTTCGACCAGAAGGCGGCCGACTACCACATGGCGTTCACCGGCTGGGGCTGGGACACGAAGATGGCCGACTTCGACAACAGCGGCCACCCCGCGGTCGTGCAGGCCGCCGGCTTCGTCAAGGGCAGCATCAACCGCTGGCCCTGGCTGCAGGAGCTGGCGATGGGCAACGACCTCATGCTGCAGAACCCCGGCATGTGGCCCAACGCCGAGCCCGGCGACGACATCTCCGGCCACGAGACACTGGCGTTCTGGGCCCGCGACCGGGACGGCAAGTACCTCAACATCAGCAACGACCTCGGCCTGGCCGTCCCGGTGCCCACCCGGGGCGTGGCGGTCGGTGACACCAACGGCGACGGCGGCCAGGACTTCGCCGTGGCCCGCCAGTGGGACTCCCCCGCCTACTACCGCAACGACAACCCGGGCCAGGGCGCCTTCGTCGGCCTGCGGCTGCACCGCCCGGCGCGCGGCGACGCCACCGGCGCCGCGACCACCCCGGCGTACGGCGCCCAGGTCCGCCTGACCACGGCGGACGGGCGTACCCAACTGGCCCAGCTCGACGGCGGCGGCGGCCACAGCGGCCGGCGCAGCTTCGACGTGTTCTTCGGGCTCGGCGCGAACGGCGACAAGCCGGTCAAGGCCGAGATCAGCTGGCGCGACCTCGACGGCGGCCGGCATGTCCAGACGCTCGACGTGACCCCGGGGTGGCACGACCTGATGCTCACCGGGCAGGCAACGGAGGTACCGGCACGATGACCGACGTAGTCCAGGAAAAGACGATCCCGGACCAGCAGGCCGCCGAGCGGGTGGCCCCGCAGTCCCCGGCGGTGACCGCCACCCGGCCGTTCCCGCCCCGGATCGACCGGACCGACCCCCGGTACAAGGCGCTGCGCAACTTCGCCATCTCGATGAGCGTCTTCAACATCCTCGGGTACACCGTGCTCGGCTTCGAGCAGCCCTGGTCGTGGCCCCTGCTCGCGCTGGCCGTCGGCTACGCCGCGGAGATCGCGATCGAGCTGGTCGCGGCCTGGTCGCAGGGCCGCCGGCCGGCCTTCGCTGGCCACGGCGCCTGGGGCATGTACACGTTCCTGCTGCCGACGCACATCACCGCGCTCGCCTGCAACATGCTGCTGTACGCCAACGTGCACTTCTGGCCCATCGCATTCGCCGTCGTGGTGGCCATCGGGCAGAAGGCCGTCTTCCGCGCACCGATCAACGGGCGGATGCGGCACTTCCTCAACCCGTCGAACTTCGGCATCACGGTGACCCTGCTGGCCTTCTCGTGGGTGAACATCGCGCCGCCGTACCACTTCACCGAGAACGTCCCGGACGCGATCCGGGTGATGGTCCCGTTCGTCATCCTGACCGCCGGCACGGTGCTCAACGCGGTGCTCACCAGGAAGGTCCTGCTCATCATGGGCTGGGCCGGTGGCTTCGTGATCCAGGCGCTGATCCGGCACTGGGTGTGGGACGTGTCGTTGTGGGGCGCGCTGGTGCCCATGACGGGTGTGGCGTTCGTGCTGTTCACCAACTACATGATCACCGACCCGGGCACGACACCGTCGAAGGGCCGGGCGATGTTCATGTTCGGCGCCTCGGTGGCCATGGTGTACGGCGTGCTCATGGTCTTCAACGTCGTCTACACGCTGTTCTTCGCGGTGACCATCGTGTGCGTCGCCCGCGGCGCCTACTGGTGGATCCGCGAGCTGCTCGACCGGCGGCGGCCGGCGGCGCTCGCGGCCGGCGTGCCGGCCCTCGCGACGGCCGGGCGGTGACCGCCGTGCAACCGAGGACGGTCGAGCTGGACGAGTGGGAGACGATGACCATCGAGGCGTTCGCCGACACGGTCATCCCGGGCGAGCGCCGGTCCCCGGACGACCGCGCGATCGCCGGCGCGGCCGAGGGCGGCGGCGCGGTGACCTCGGGCGCGCTCGCCCTCCTGACATCGGAGGAGGGCGGCTTCGCCGGGCTGCTGTCGACCCTGGTGGTCGGGCTCAACGACCACGCGCAGGCGTGGGCCGACAAGCGGGGCATCGCGCTCGACAGTGATGTCCCGCCCTTCGTCGCGCTGGGCTTCGCCGATCGCACCCGCCTCGCCGCCGAGCTGATGGGGCCCGGGCACCCGGAGCAGGAGCTCTGGGTGCCGCTGGCCATGTTCAGCTTCATGGCCTGGGACACCGGGGCCGACCGGCACACCGTGGAGGCCATCGCGGCCGGGCACCCGGGGTTGACCGCGATGGGGTTCGCGGCACCCGGGCCGGACGGCCTGTGGCGGTTCCCCGAGTTCTCGTACCGCCGCGAACTGGCGGCGGTCCATCCGCTCACCACGCCCTCGGGAGACCCGGCATGAACGCGGACAGCACGGACGTCGTGGTGATCGGCAGCGGCTTCGGCGGCGCCATTCCGGCGTATCGGCTGGCGGCCGGCGGCGCGCGGGTGACGGTGCTCGAGCGGGGGCCCTGGCTGACGGGCGCGGACTTCGACCACGACTTCGCGTTCGGCAGCGCGGCCACCCGGGCGTTCGAGTTCACCCTGGGCGACGGCATGAACGTCCTGGGCGGCAACTGTGTCGGCGGCGGCAGCGTGGTCTACTTCGCGGCCACGCCCCGCGCGCCCCGGCACACGTTCGAGCGGCAGGGCAGCATCGGCCGCCGGATGTGGCCCCGCTCGATCGACCGGACCGCGCTCGACCCGTTCTACGACATGGTGTCCGAGTCCCTGCCGGTCACCCCGCAGGGATGGGACGACGTCACCTACTCGGGCGGACTGTTCGCCGCGGCCTGCGCGCACGCCGGGCGGACCGCCAACCCGGTACCGGCGGCCATCGACGGCGAGCAGTGCACCAACTGCAACTGGATGATGTCCGGCTGCCGGTTCGACGCCAAGCGCTCACTGCTGCTGAACTACCTACCGGCCGCGGTGGCGCACGGCGCGCAGATCCGGCCGCTGCACGAGGTGCAGCGGATCACCCGCACCGACGACGGCTACCGCGTGCACTACAACACCGTGGACGAGGTGGACTACCGGGTGGTCACGGGGGGCGGCACGATCGACTGCCGGCTGGTCGTCGTGGCCGCCGGCGCGGTCGCCACCCCGGTCATCCTGCAGCGCTCCGAGGAGGACCTCGGCGAGCTGCCGCACGCCGTCGGCCGGTACTTCTCCGGCAACGGCGAGCGCCTGAACACCGCGGTCGTCGACGAGGGCAGGGCGCGCGACCTGCTCGGGCTGAGCCGCCCGGACGGGCGGGCGTACGAGGCGTACCAGATCGGCAAGGGGCCGGTCTGCGCCAGCTGGGACCGGCTCGACGGCGCCCTGCCGGAGTTCAGCCGGCACTCCCTGGAGCAGCTCTACTTCCCGCCCGGCTTCGGCACGATCCTCGCCCAGGTGGCGGACGCGGACGGGCCGAGCTGGTTCGGCGTGGACAAGAAGGAGATGCTGCGCCGCTGGCAGTCCTGGCTGACGATCTTCATCATGTCGGAGGACGACAACGAGGGTGTCTTCGGTCCACCGCCGGAGACCGGCCACGCCGACCGGGTGTCACAGCAGATGCTCAGCCGTGGGGCACTGCGCTACCGCCCCACCGAGAACACCCGGGCCGGCTGGGCACGGGCCGACGCCGACGTGCGCGACATCCTGGAACGCGACGGCCTGTCCACCGTGATGCCGTGGACCGACGACGTGATCGGCGCCTACACCGTGCATCCGCTGGCCTCCTGCCGGATCGGTGACGACCCGGACACCTCGGCGCTGGACGACCGGCACGAGCTGCGCGGCCACCCCGGCATCTTCGTCACCGACGGGTCCGCGGTGCCGGGCGCGCTGACCGTCAACCCGGCCCTGACGATCGCCGCGCTGGCCGAGCGGGCCGTGCCCGGGATCGTCGAGGCGGCCCGCGCGCGCGGCGTGCCGGTCCGCTACGTCGCCGACCCGCCCGAGCACCGGAGAAGCAGCAGTGGGTTCCGCCTGCCCGCCCATGCCTAGGCCCTGTCCTGTCGATCATGTGGGTGCGAGGCGGAGTCCAGGCGGCGGTCCGGCAAGGCGGAGGTTCGTCCGGATACCGGTGTTGCCGCCACCGAGACGCTGGCCCGCCGCGGCCAGGACGACGAGGCGCTCACCTTCAGCCTCTGGGCCCGGCAC
>NZ_JBFAID010000028.1:0-77324 GCF_040654475.1 Micromonospora sp. NPDC050686 | reverse complement strand
GCCTTACCGATGTCCAACGCCGCAACCCGCTCCACGACCTGCGCATCGTCTGGTGCCTCCTGCATCTGCGACCTCCCTTGCCACAGCACTCGACCCGGGGCGGTCGCTCGCAGGAGTCGCAGGGACGGGGAACGAAGCTAATCCGCGTGCTCGAAGCAACAGTGAAGGGCCCAACAGCGCGACTCCCAGCGCCCGACTAGACGACGGCCTCAAGGACCAAGGAGCAAACGACGTCGACGAGCGACCGGACCCCCATTTTCAGCCCGGAACGGGCCGCCCACCAGGGGCGACAGGGACTAGACGAGTGGGTTCCGTGTCTGGCCTGGCCTGATGATGTTGCGGCGCGTCCCGGGTCAGCCAGTCGCGTTGCGGGCAAGCGCGAGGGCATACTCGGGCCACCAGACCCCGCGCTCGGGTTCGCCGGGGCGGCAGGCGCCGTCGGACTCGCCCGGGTACTTGATCCAGAGCAGCGCGTCGACCCGGTCGAGGCCGGGAGCGTCGGTGGGTTCCTCGCCGAGCGCCCGGCCTGGCGGATTGCACCAGCTCGGTGCGCCGTCCACGGTGGCGCCGGCGGCCGGGCCGTTGCCGTTGCGGCTCGTGTCTATGACGAACCGGACATCGCCGCCGAGGGCATCGGACAACCGGTGGCCGTAGCGGACGTTGTCCTGCGTACGGATGAAGTTGGCGACGTTGAGCGCGAAGCCATCGGCGTCCCTGACGCCAGCCTGGCTCAGGGCCGTGGCCAGAGACGCGGTGTCGTTGATCCACACGGGGTGCCCGGCGTCCAGGTAAACCCGTGCCGCGCCGGTGCTCTTGAGAACGGCGACCGCGTCGCGCAGCAGCAGGAGCCGTTCCTTGAGGTTGCGGACGCACCGATCCACGATGTCCGGGACCGCGCCGGGTTCGAGGACCACGGTGACCCGCCTGCCCTTGATCCCGCCGGCCAGCTCCCGGATCCAGCGCTGGTACTCCTGGCCGGTCGCGGCTCCCCCGGAGCCCTGCCGGCCGCAGTCCCGGTCGGGCACGTAATGGATGACCAGGATCGGTGTCTGGCCCGCGATCGTCGCCGAGGTCAAATAGGCGTCAACCTCCTCGCGAACCTGAGCATTGCCGCTGACCAGCCACTTCGCGCTCGGGCGGGTGCTGATCCGGGCGAGCGTCTCCGCGTCGGCGGCCCGGCCGGCGCGCTCCCATCGGTCGACCTCCTGAGCGGCCTCGCTTTCCGGGTCCACGTAGAAGACAGGTGGCGGCGGGGGCGGCGAGAACGGCCCGGAGTTGTCGGCGCCACGTTCCGGAGCGCCACCGCCGCAGCTCGCCAGCAACGCGGTCAGTACGACCCCGGCCGGCACAGGGCCCAGCGGGGCCGCCCGGTGCGGTAGACGGTGGGAACCACGGCGGTCAGGCTACCGTTGTCCGCCGTAGCGGCTAATGCGCCGGGTAGGCGGCCGGAATCCTACCCGCCGCCCCCACAGATCCGTACGTGACAGTCAGGGTCTTTGCGTAGTCGATTGAGGTGTGTCTGACCTGGGCGTACGCGGTGTCACGGCCTGATTGGAGGGTGGCGCGGGACGGGTACGGCCCGCATGGAACTCCTCCCGGAACCTGGCGAGCCACCCCAGCGACTCGACGCGATCATCAAGGTCGGGCACACTGTCCATCACGGCCTTCGGTGATGAGTCATGTTCTTCTTTGGCGAGACGGACATGACCATCGAAGGCTGTCTCCATGTCCACTCGCGACACCGCAAATAAGCAAGCCAGGACCTCAAAGGTTAAAAAACAAGAAAGTGCACTGAGAGGTAACGGTAAGTCGGGCCGTTGCGTCATCCCCGATGGTGAACGCGTGCCCGACTCGGTGGCCGGCGTAGCGGTAGCCCTCGATGACTGGCTCAGCCCGGCGCGTAGGTCGTCGTCCTCGGCTGCAAGGGGATGCTCGCCGAGTCGGCCGGCGGCCGGTGAGCCGTTCGGCGGAGCCGGGGGCCGAATGCCCGCTCAGGTTCCGGCGATGTTGCCGGATGTCCGGCCGGCTACTCTCGGTGAGGTGTGCCCGATCTGCAACGTTTGGTCCCGTTATGTAGTTGCAAAGTTGAGGCCGATCTTGACCTTTTTTCGACATGATATTTAAGGTCTCGGTTGTCCGGCCGGCTTGATCGGTAGGGAGAACTGATGGACAACGGGTCCCTTTCCGACCATTTGGGCGGCCAACTGATGCGCCTGTGCGATGTCGCCGGGACCGATCCGGCTGAACCGCTGGAGCTGCTGCGGAACGTTCTCGGCTCCGCCGGCCCGCGCCCGCTGTCGGCACCACCGGCCTGGCCGTCCAACATCGCAGACGATCACAGTCCAGTGGAGTTCTCCATCGCCTTCAACCAGGGAGAGCCGCCTACGTTGCGGATCCTGGGTGAGGCGCTGGGGACGCCGCCTGGCGGGCTGGCCAACATGTCCGCCACACAGAGGTTCCTCGACACGCAGGCGCACCGGGCCGGCCTTTCAACGTCCCGGCTGGACTCGGTGCGGGACCTGTTCGCTACCGAGGACCCGCAGGGAGAGTTCGGGCTCTGGTGCTCGCTGGTGTTCCGCAGCGGCCGGCGACCCGAGTTCAAGGTCTACATCAATCCGGAACTCAAGGGAGTCGAGCGGGCGCCCGCCCTGGTGTCCGAGGCGCTGCACCGGCTCGGACTGGGCACGTCGTTCCGAACGATCCTCGACCACGGCGTCCGTCCGGGAGAGCTGGGTCGCCGGGACCGACTGACGTTCTTCGCCGTCGACCTGCACGACGGGCCGCAGGCCCGGGTCAAGCTATACCTGACCCACCACGACGCCGAGGTGTGGGACGTCCTCCAGGCGGCCAGTGTGGTCGATGGTGCCGACACGACGGAGATCGCCGAGTTCTGTGCGGTGGCCGGTGGCGGCAGGAGCCGCTTCGACGGCCTTCCGCTCGTCGACAGCTACACCTTCATCGAGGGAGCTGACAGGCCGCTCGGATATAGCGTCTACGTGCCGATCCGGAGCTACGTCGCCGACGACGAGGAGGCCTACGACCGGGTGGTGGCGGTGCTAACTCGCTACGGGTTCGACAGCGCGGAGCTGGATCGGGCGCTCGATGCGGTGGCGCACCGGCCGCTGCGCGACGGGGTCGGGCTGATCCCGCACGTCTCGTTGCGGCTTGGCGCGCCCCGACCGGGGGTGACCGTCTACCTGTCCGCCGAGGCGTACCAGGTGAGTCCGCCGGTTCGACGGCGGGTGACGGCGGGTGGTACCGCGGTGGCGGGCCCGGCTGGCCGTTCCGCAGCAGGACACCCCTGATTCCCCTCAAGGAGCGAGTTGTGGCCGTAGAGATGCGCAAGATGTTGCCGCCGTACCGGATCAAGGTGGTCGAACCGATTCCCTTCCTCAGCGCGGAGGAACGTCAGCTGGCGCTCGCGGAAGCGGGATACAACCCGTTCAATCTGCGCGCCGATCAGATCACTATCGACCTGCTGTCGGATTCTGGTACCGGTGCCACCTCGGCCGCACAGGAAGCCGCCGCCGCGCTCGGCGACGAGTCCTACGCCGGGGCACGATCCTGGTTCCGGTTCCGCGACGAGGTCCGCGACCTCACTGGATATCCGCGGATCCTGCCTGTCCACCAGGGCCGGGCCGGCGAGCGCATCCTGTTCTCCAGCCTGCTGAAGCCCGGCCAGATCTGCATCAGCAACACCCACTTCGACACCACCCACGCCAACGTCGAGCTCGTCGGCGCGGAGGCCCGGGACCTCCCGTGCCCGGAGGCGTTGGATCTCGACAGCGCGGAACCGTTCAAGGGCAACATCGACCTCGACGCGCTGGAGCGCACCCTGACCGGGCCGGAGGGGCACCGGGTTGGGCTGGTCTTGATGACCATCACCAACAACGGCCTCGGCGCGCAGCCGGTGTCCATGGCCAACCTCGCGGCTGTCCGCGAGCTGTGCCGCCGCCACCGGGTGCCGTTCTTCCTGGACGCGGCGCGTTTCGCCGAGAACGCATGGCTGGTCGGCCAGCGGGAGCCGGGCTACCGCGACTGGACACCGCGGCAGATCGCCGCCCACGCGTTCCAGCTCGCCGACGGCTGTGTGGTGAGTCTTAAAAAGGACGGCCTGTCGGCCATCGGCGGATTCATCGGGCTACGCGACGACGACCTGCATGCCGTGTGCGAGGCGAACCTGATCGCGACCGAAGGGTTCTCCACCTACGGCGGGCTGGCCGGCCACGACCTCGAACGACTCACGCAGGGGCTGCGGGAGGTGGTCGATCCCGCCTACCTGCAGGCGCGTGCCGCCTCCACCGCCCGGCTGGCTCAGATGATCAACGACGCCGGGGTGGACACCGTCCAACCGCCGGGCATTCACGCCCTCTACCTCAATGCCGGCAGACTGCTGCCCCACCTGTCGCCGCGGGAGTTCCCCGGGCACGCCCTGGGTTGCCAGCTCTATCTCGACGGCGGCATTCGCTGCGCCGAACTAGGATCGCTCTACCTGGGCGGGATGGACGACCAGCACCAGCTGCTGACCCCCGCACCCTTCGAACTCGTGCGCCTGGCGATCCCGCGCCGGGTCTACACCGACACGCACTTCGAGTATGTGGCTGCGGTCCTCGCTGACATCGCGAAGGATCCGGAGCGGGTCCGCGGGTACCGGGTGGTCTCGTCGCCACCCTTGCTGCGCCACTTCAAGGTGAGATTGGAGCGGATCCCGGCGCCGGGAAGCGCCGCCTGAACGTTCGGTTCGACGTCATGGCTCGGGTGCGCCACCAGTGGCGCACCCGAGGTGTGCTCAGCTGTTGACCGGCAGGCGGGACAGGGCATGTCGCACCAGCTCGATCAGCGCCTGCCTGCTGGAGGCGCGGTCCCTGGCGTCGCACCACAGCAGCGGCACGCTCGGATCCAGTTCCAGCGCGGAGCGGATCTCCTCTTCGCTGTACAAGCACTCGCCGTAGAAGCGGTTGACGGCGGCGACGAAGGGGATGCCCCGCCGCTCGAAATAGTCGACTGCGGGGAAGCTGGTGCCAAGCCTTCTGGTGTCGACCAGCACGATCGCGCCCACCGCGCCCTGGGCGAGCTCGTCCCAGATGAACCAGAACCGGTCCTGCCCCGGGGTGCCGAACAGGTACAGCACGACATCGGGGCTGATGGTGATGCGCCCGAAGTCCAGCGCGACCGTCGTGCTCGCCTTGTCCTCGACACCCGTGATGTCGTCCACGCCGACGCTGGCCTGGGTCAGGACCTCCTCCGTGACCAGAGGCGGAATCTCGCTGACTGATTCGACCAGGGTGGTCTTGCCGGTGCCGAAGCCGCCCGCCACGACGACCTTCACCGATTTCCGATCCACGTGTATCAGTCCCTCTTGTCTAAATCCTCTGAAGGCCAGCGAGAACCGTTTCCAGCAGCCGACGGTCCGCGATCTTCTCCTGCGCCGGCGAGCCGATGTCCAGAAACCCCTGCTCGTGAAGCACGTCAACCATGACCTTGGTGATGGTGAGCGGGCGGTGCAGGTAGGCGCCGATTTCGGCGATAGAGATCCAGTTGGCGCACCGACTAAAGATCTCCTTGTACTCCAGCTCCAACCTGCTCGGGTCGGCCGGCAGGGCGATCACCTGAGTGGCAAGGTCCAGGTTGGTGTTCCGCGGGCTCGTACGCCCGTTGACGAGAATGTACAGGGGAACAAGCCGGCCAGCCTCCGCCTCGTCGTCGCCGTCCCATACGTCATACGTCATGGTTTCTGCCCGGGGCCGTCGCCGAGCAGCGCGGCGTCCAGCCGCGCCTCGGAGCCGAGGTAGTCGCCGATACGGGTCACCAGGCGGCTCATCTCGTACGCGACCGTTCCCATGTCGACGGCTTGTTCGCACAGTACGGCCAGCCGCGCGTTCTGCCCGGCGGCGGCGACGAACAGGGTCCGGCCCTGGTATTCGATGATGACCTGCTGCACGGGCCCGCTGCCGAAGCGCCTGCCCATTCCCGCGGCGATGCTGTGCAACGACGACGCGCCAGCGGCCAGCAACTCCCCTGCGTCCTGCGGGAGCGACGTGGATTTCTGCACGATCAGCCCATCGGTGGACAGGACAACCGCATAGACAACGTCAGGGACCTCCACCAGATCGTCCAGGATCCAGGTCAGATCATTCTGAGATGCCGAATTGGTCATGCTTTCCTGCCTTGGTCGTCTCTGCTTGCTGGTTCGGCATTGTTTGCCGCCTTACCGGCGGCCCAAGCCTTTTGGTACTTCGTGAACCGGTCTCGGGCCTCCTCGGGTGACCTCGCGGAACCCGCCGCCGCGCCGGAAGCGCGCCCTGGCAGGTCCTCATCACGCAGCTCGGGCACGAGGTGCTGTTGAGGTCGCCGATGAGGCAGGGGCGGGCGGGTAGCGACCTGTGGGCTGGGCGAGCCACCACGGACCCCGCTGCTCTGCGCTGGAAGTTCTGTCATGGTGCCCCCGGTGCGGTCAGGCCGTCGGTCCCCGGCGGTGTGGGTCTCGGTCGGCGCCTGGTCCGATCCGCTCGACACCGTCGTCACGACTGCAGCGAGACTGGCCCTGTTAGTGGGCCGCAGATCCTGGCGACCACCGCCGTTCGGCAAAGCACCGGTGCCTGCTCGCGACGTCTGCGAAGCGGCTATCGCGGGCGCAGTGGCGCCAGTGTCGGCGCGGTCCAGGTCAGAGGTGGCCGCGTCCGTGGCGATCACGCGATCGGGAAGGAGCACGATCGCCAGCAGACCGCCGTACGCCGATGAACGCAGGCTCACCCGGATGCCGTCCCGCTTGGCCAGCTCCGCAACGACGTGTAGACCGACCTGTGCGCCGTCCTTGAGCGCCGTCACGTCCGGGGTGGGCGCAGTGGCCAGCAGTTCGTTCGCACGCTCCAGCGCTTCCGCCTTCATTCCCACGCCGGCGTCTTCAATCTCCACCGCGATGCCACGCTTGACCTCGATGCACGTGACCCAGACCGTTGTCTCGGGAGAAGAGAACGCCAGAGCGTTGTCCAGCAACTCGGCCACGAGGTGGATGGTTCCGGCAACCGCCGGTCCCACGATCGCCACCTCAGGCGCACTACGCAGCGAGATCCGCTGGTAATGCTTCGCCTCGGCGAATGCCGCCAACAGCACCCGACGTACCGGCACCGGATTCTGGAAGCGCCGGCCGATCTGCCCACCGGCCAGAATGACGAGGTTTTCCAGGAATCGGCGGGTCTGGGTGAGCTGATGATTGATGTCGAACAGCTCCGCCAACAGCTTCTCGTCACCGATTCGATTCTGCAGGTCCTCAATGACCTTCAGGCCGCGTTGCAGTGGGCGCTGCGGACGGCGCGCGACGCCCATCAGCATCGCGATACCGGCAGCCCGGGTCTTCGCCTCATCGACGGCCGCGCCCGCCGCGGCCTGCAATGACCGATTGATGACCTCCGCGACCCGGCCGATTTCGTCGCTTCCGTACTCCTGGATGGGCAACTCGACCGCAAGGTCGACCTTCTCCCGTCGGCGTAGGCGATCCATCATGGCTGGTAGTCGCTGATCCACCACCGTGGCAGCGTCCCTGCCCAGTTGCGCCAAGCGGACCGACAGTGCCCGGTCCACCAGGATCTGCGACTGACGGATCGCCCAGATGATCGCGGCAATCGCGATGGACAACGCGATCAGGCTGCCCAGCGACGCGGTCAGCAGCTGCGTGTTGCCGGTGCGCAGTGCCTGGGCCGAGACCTTGTCGGCCTGCTCGATGGTCAGGCTGATCAGGTCGTCGGAGACCTGGCGGGTGAGGGACTCCCAACGAGCCCTGCTGAACGCCAGCCCGCGAGGTGCACCGGCACGCCACGGGCCGCTGCTGACGAGGGCGTTCTCCGCAGCGACGAGACCCTTCCAGGAGTCGCTCGCCGTAATTGCCTCGTAACGCTTGCGGGCTTCCGGTTGCAGGTGCGGCGCGACGTTGATCAGGCCGGCGTGGTAGGCGCCCACCAGACTCACGAAATCGAGATGGTCCTGCTGGCTGAGCGCACGAGAACCGAAAGCGCCATCAATGGTGGATCCGGCCCGGGACATCAGGTCGCTGGCGCGGAAAGCCTCGGTCGCCGCGATGCCGCCCTGGGCGGCCGTAACATCGGGGACGATTCGCGCCTGGATGTCGAAGAGGCTCGTCGCGGCATCGAGCACTTTGTTGTAGAAATCGTATACACCCTGCCCGCCGGCCGACCGGGAATCGATGGTGCTCCGTACGCTCGGCAGCTCGTCCAGGAACCCCTCCAGCGTCTTCCATCGCGACGTGATCGAGTCCGGGGCGTTGCCCAAGGCCGAGTTGGCGGCGGGGCGCAAGGCGGCCAACCGCTGATCCGTCTGCTGCCGTTGGGCGAGCAGCTTTCCCAGGTCCCGGGATGGCTGAATCAGGTAGCTGACGCTCAGCCGCCGTTCCTGCTGAATCGAGGCCAGTGCGGAGACCGCCGGGATCGACACCTGCCGGACGCTGTTGGCGACCTGGCGATTGTAGAAACCTTGGAAGATGAGATACCCGGACGCGACGAGCCAGATGACCAAGGCGACGACGCTGGGGATGAGCACCAGTCTGATGACGCGCCGCTTGATTGACTGCGGTTGACCGCGACGCCGATTCGACACCGTTCGCTGACCGTGATCATCCGAAGCACTGTGCGTGTTCTCGCGATCAGCCTGTTTGTGCGCCAAGTTGTATCGCATCCAATCATGGGCAGCCCAAAGGCACCAGCGGCCGAACACTGCCGGCCGACGCCGATGTATGCCGACCTTACCGGCCTGTCCGGTCTCGCACTACCCGCGAATTATCAGCCGTGTGCTGGCCGATTCTTTGCACTGGTCAGAGATCGCAACGAGTCGTAGGAGGCCGCCACGGTGGCGGTGCTCGATGCCGCTCCCGGTCTACGACCAGGCGAGAATCGCACCATCTAGTAGTGCTTTGCTGGGTTGGGTGGCGTTTGTTGCGGTGTAACGGGGACGCGTCGCCGGCCGTGCAGACGTCCGCACCGGTGTCGAGCACGTGCCGCATCTTGTCGGCGGGCATGGCCGTGGAGGTGTCGGCGTTCTTCACCGCGAACGTGCCGCCGAAGCCGCAGCACTGCTCGGCGGCCGGAAGCTCGACCAGGTCGAGCCCGCGTACCCGGCGCAGCAGCCGCAGCGGCTTGTCGCCGACCCGCAGCACCCGTAGCGAGTGGCAGGTCGGGTGGTACGTGACCCGGTGCGGATAGTAGGCGCTCACGTCCTCCACCTCCAGCACGTCCACCAGCAGCTCGGACAGCTCGTACGTCCGCCCGGCGACCGACTCGGCGCGCGCCGCCAGCGACCGGTCGCCGGCCGCGGCGGCCACCATCGCATGCTGGTGCCGCACCGACCCGACGCAGCTCCCCGACGGCGCGACCACCACGTCGTACGGGTCGAAGGTCCGCACGTGCCGGCGGACCAGCGGTAGCGCGTCCGCCTGGTACCCCGTGTTGATGTGCATCTGCCCGCAGCAGGTCTGCCCGGTGGGAAAGACCACCTCGTGGCCGAGCCGCTCGAGCAGCCGCACGGTGGCCTTCGCCGCGGCCGGGAACATCGTGTCGGCCAGGCAGGTCACGAAGAGCGCGATCCGCATGTTACCTCCTGCACCCGGCGGGCGGCGGCCACCCATCCGGCCTCCGTCCCGCGCGGCTCGTAGCGCACGGCCTGTTGGGTCAGGCGCAGCACCGACCGCACCGCCCACAAGCCTCCGTGCAGCACCCCGGCCGCACGGCCTGCACCAGGACGTTGCGCTGCGGCTCGCCGCGGTCGGTCAGTGCCTTCCCGTGGTCGTCCACCGCTGTGTGGCCGTGCCTTCCTCCACGAGATACATACCGCTCCACATGTTGACGGTGCCGCAGGCGTGGTTGGGTACGACGCGCAGGAGGTCACCGACCCGCAGGCTCGCGGTGCCCGGACCGGTGAGGAACCCGTGTTCCTCGTTGGCGACGGCGAAGTCCACGTCGCCGGCGACGACACCGAACCCGCGCCCCGCGACGGAGCCGTCGGAACTCATCGCCTTGAGGCCTGCGTCGACGATCACGGTCCCGTCCCCGCGTACCCGGATCACCCTGGTGAGCACGGTCAGCGCGCACTGCGACGGCTCGGCGCTGCCTAGTGCGACCTGGTTGGCGTCGTAGAAGACGTAGGTGCCGGGACGGGCCTCGGTGACACCCGGCGCGTGAAGAGACGACGTCGCGCCGGGCGTGGACCCGACGGACACGACCGCACAGTGATGACCGGCGCCGGTGAGCGTCTCGGCGACCGCGACCAGGGTCGCACCGGCGCTACGTCCGGCCTGCTCGAGGGTTGGCCGGTCGCCGACGTGTCGCGCCAGCTGCCCCTCATGGGTGAATACGCCACGCAGCGCGAGGCCGGGCAGCGGGGCCAGAGCGTCGGCGAGCGCCTCCGCCGCCTCGGGGGCCACACCGGCGCGGCCGTGCCCGGTGTCCACCTCGATGAGGTACGCGACCCTGACGCCGGCGGCGGCCGCCGCCGTGGACAGCGGGCGGGCCACCTCGACCGAGTCGACGGCGACCGTCAGGCCGCCGCGTGCCGCGGCTTGGACGGCGAACGCGACCTTGGCCGGCCCGACGGGCTCCTGCGCCCACAGCAGGTCGGTCACACCGGCGTCCTGCAGCGCCGCCACCTCCGCGGCGGTGGCGCAGGTGAACCCGGCGGCTCCGGCGGCGAGTTGCAGGCGGGCGACAGACAGGCATTTCGACGTCTTGAAATGCGGGCGCAGCGTCACCCCGGCGGCCTGGGCGCGGGCTGCCATGTCGGCGATGTTGCGGTTCATCCGCTCGTGGTCGATCAGCAGTGCGGGTGTGGGCAGCGCGTGCAGCGGTGCCGGGAGCGCGGTAGCGAAAGCGGTCATGACAGCCCGAGCCGTTGCCGCGGGTCGGCGTCGAGGAGGTGTTCGATGGTTTCGTTGCGGATCGACGGAAGGCCGACCGGTTTGATGGCGGCGAGCTCCCGCAGTCCGGCGATGGCCTGCTCGGGCGTCCACAGGGGGTAGTCCGAGCCGAACAGCAACTTGTCCACCACGCTCCACTCCTGGGCGCGGACCAGCGCGCGGAAGCCGTCGTATGGGCGTGCCCACGATGCGGAAATGTCACTGAAGACGTTCCGGTTCTTGCGTAGGGTCACGATCGTCTCCCGCTGCCACGGATGCCCGATGTGCGCGATGATCTGCTTCAGCTCGGGGTGGCGTCGGGCGACCTCGTCCACGACGAGCGGGTTGCTCACCGACAGGTCCCCCACCGGGCTGGGTGTGGCGCCCATGTGCCACAGCACGACCAGACGATGGCGCGTCGCGGCCTCGTAGAACGGGTCCCAGCGCACGTCGCGCGGGTCGAACAGGGCCAGCACCGGGTACAGCTTGATGCCGCGCAGGCCCCGCCGGACCCCGTCGTCCATCTGTTCGAGGACGTCGGGGTCGGTGGGGTCCAGCGACATGAACCCCACGGTTTCGGTCTTGGTACGCGCGCAGAACTGCTCGACGAAGTCGTTGGGGGTGCCCACACCGGCGGCGGTGGCGCGCAACCCGAACACGAACGCGACCTTCACCGGCTTCATGGCCCGGTCGTAGTCGTCGGGGTCGATGTCGTCGTAGGGTTTGCCGTATACCGGCCGCCAATGATTCTCCCACTCGCAGCCCCAGTGCTCGGCGAGCAGGCAGTGGGTGTGTACGTCGATCATGGGGTGTTGGTTCCTCCTCGCGTCGGCAGCAACGAACGGTGCACGATGCGTAGCGCCGCGACGACGTCGACGTCGGCGGCGAGCTTTGCCGCGCTGGCGTGCAGCTGGTCCACGAACGGCTCATGCCGGTCCGGGGACAGCTCCGCGGCGGGACCGGACACGCTGACTGCGGCAACGGTCTCGCCGTCGACGACGACGGGGACCGCCAGGCAGCGCACGCCGACGCTGCCCTCGTTGTCGTCGTAGGCGTAACCGCGGCGAGCTGTCCGCGCCAACTCGCGGCGCATCTCGTCGTGGGTGGTGATGGTGCTGTCCGTGCGTCGGGAGTACGGTTCGGCGGCCGGCAGGTGGGCGGGCAATGCCGAAGCGGGCAACGCCGCCATCAGCGCCTTGCCCAGGGCCGTGCAGTACGTGTCGTCGCGGGAGCCCGTGTACGCCATGAATCGGATCGGGCGGGGCGGCTCCTCCACGCAGACGTGCAGCACCTGCGATCCGTCGAGCAGCCCCAGGTTGGCGGTGTAGCCGCTGGCCACCGCCAACTGCCGCAGGTAGGGTCCCGCGGCCACGGTGAGGTCCAGGGACGAGACGTACGCCGTGGACAGCCGCAGCACCTTGTGGCCCAGCCGGAACGCCGGCCGTTCGTCGACCCGCACCACGTACTCGGCGTCGGTGAGGACCGACAGCAGCCGCACCAGGGTGCTCTTGGGCAGCCCGGTGCGGGCATGGAAGTCGATCAGGGTCAACGGCTGCGGGCCGTCGGCGAGTAGTTCGAGCAGTGCCAGCCCGCGCGTGAGCGCGTGGGCGTGATAGTTCGCCGACGCGGACTTCGCGTCGTCGACGGATACCCGAGGCGCAACCTTCGCCGTGCGCGGCATTATCCATCCTCCGATGGTCGAGTCAGACAGCGGCGCAGTACCGTGCCGGGGCGGGCGCCGGTGTGCGCGCCGTCGTCCACGACGACCACACCGTCGACGGTCACCAGACGGATCCCGTCCGGGTACTGCTGCGGATCGCGGAAGGTCGCGCGGTCACGGAGCGCTTCGGCGTCGAAGACCACGAGGTCGGCGACCGCCCCGGGTGCTATCACACCACGGTCGTCGATGCCTACCCGCTGCGCCGCGCGTTGCGTGCACTTCGCCACGGCCTCGGTGAGGTCAAGGTGTCCGCCGACGTGGTCGGCGAACAGGCGCGGGTACGTGCCGTAGGAGCGCGGATGCGGCAGCCCGACGCCGGTGGGCCCGCCCGGGTCCAGGGCGTACCCGTCGGAACCCACCACCGTCAGCGGGTGCCTCAGCACCGCCCGCAGGTCCTCGTCGCTGCGGCCGAACGCGACCATGCTGACATCGTTGTCGTACTCCAGCAGCAGGTCCATGGCGACGTCGGCGCCGGGCCTCTGCCGCTGCGCCGCCAGCTGGGCCAGGCTGCGCCCGAGAACATCGTCCGGTGCGCCCGCCGGGATCCGGCACACCATGATCTCGTCCCAGCCGAGCGGGTACCCGGCCAGGTCGGCGCGGATGCGGGCCCGGCAGTTCTCGTCGCGCAGCCGCGACAGCATCGCTGCCGCGCCGCCCTCCTGTGCCCAGCCGGGCATGAGCTGGAACAGGTTGGTGTTGCCGGCGAGGTACGGGTACACGTCCACACCCACGTCCACGCCACGGGCGTGCGCGGCATCGACGAGGTCGAGCGCCCGCACCGCGCCGCCCCAGTTGCGTCGCCCCACCGCCACCAGGTGCGAGATTTGGGTGCGGCAGCCGGCCTGCTCCCCCACCCGCAGCGCCTGCGCGACCGAGTCGAGCAGGTCGTCGGCATAGTCGCGCACGTGCCAGGCGAACACCGCGTCGTGCGCCGCCACCACCCGGGCCAACGCCACCAGTTCCGCCTCGTCGGCGTAGCGGGCCGGCGCGTACACCATCCCGGTGGACAGGCCCACGGCGCCGGCGGCGAACGCGTCGGCCAGTAGTGCGCACATCCGGTCGATCTCCGACGGTGACGCCGGCCGGTCGGCGAACCCGACGACGGCCGCGCGTAGCGGCAGGTGCCCGACGAGGGACGCGACGTTCACGCTCAGCCGCGCGTCCTGCAGCGTGTCGAGGAAAGCGCCGAAGCCGGACCAGGACCACAGCACGTCCGGGTCCAGGTCGAGGTGGCCGACTGCGGCGCGCACCTGCGCCCGGTCAACCCCGTGGGGCAGGGGCGCGGGGCTGAGCCCGCAGTTGCCGACGACCTCCGTCGTCACACCCTGACGCACCTTGCTGTGGGCGGCGGGGCCGGACAGCAGGGTGAGGTCGGAGTGGCTGTGCACGTCGACGAAGCCGGGACACACCACGAGGCCCGTGACGTCGAGGGTGCGCCGGGCGACGACGTCCGGCAGTGGCTGCACCGCGACGATCCGGCCGGCCCGCACGGCGACGTCGGCGAGCCGCTGGGGGCCGCCCGTGCCGTCGACCACCCGTCCTCCGTGCAGCAGCAGGTCGAGCATCAGGGTGCCAGCCGCAGGGTCGCCTCGACCTCGACCGCACTGCCGAGCGGGAGGGCAGCCACCCCGATGGCGGCGCGGGCGTGGCGGCCCCGTTCGGGACCGAACACCTCGACCATCAGCGCGCTGGCGCCGTGCGCGACGAGGTGCTGGCCGGTGAAGCCGGGGTCGCTGGCGACGTACACGGTCACCTTGATGACGTGGGCGACGCGCTCGAGCGACCCGATCTCGGCGGCGACGGCGTCGAGGACGTTGCGGGCGCACTGCCACGCGCACGACTGCGCGGTGGCGAGGTCGACGTCGGCGCCGACCCGGCCGGTGGCCAGCAGCACCCCGTCCCGGACCGCGACCTGGCCGGAGGCGACCAGGACGGCACCGTCGCGGCGCACCGCCGCGACCGCGGGCGGCGGCGGGTCCAGCGCGGGCGGACCGGCCGGGGCCTGGGCGAGTCGGGTGTCGGCGGTCATGGGGCTGCCTCCTCGGCGGTCACCAGGGTCGGGTTCAGTTCGGGAAAGTGACAGGCGCTCGGGTGGCCGGTGCCGAGCCGGTCGAGCAGCGCCGGTTCCTCGCGGGCGCACCGGTCCTGGGCCTTGAAGCAGCGGGTACGGAACCGGCAGCCCGACGGCGGGTCGACGGGGCTGGGCACGTCGCCGGCGAGCACGACTTGCTCGCGGCTGCCGCGCAGCGACGGATGTGACACCGGCACCGCGGACAGCAGGGCCTGCGTGTAGGGGTGCGTGGGCCGGTCGAACACGTCGGCGCGGCTGCCGATCTCCATGATCTTGCCGAGGTACATCACCGCGACCCGGTCGCAGATGTGACGCACCACGGACAGGTCGTGGGAGATGAACAGGTAGGCCAGGTCCAGTTCCCGCTGCAGGTCGGCGAGCTGGTTGACCACTTGCGCCTGGATCGACACGTCCAGCGCGGACACCGGCTCGTCGAGCACCAGCACCTTTGGGTCCAGGGCGAGGGCGCGGGCGATGCCGATGCGCTGACGTTGTCCACCCGAGAACTCGTGGGCGTACCGGTTCGCGTGTTCGGGGGCCAGCCCGACGAGGTCGAGCAGGTCGGCGACCCGTTGCCGGCCGGTCGAGCCGTAGCGGCCGTTGACGCGCAGCGGTTCGGCGACGATGTCGTGCACCGTCATGCGCGGCGACAGCGACGAGTACGGGTCCTGGAACACGATCTGGATGTCGGCGCGCAGCGGCCGCAACGCGGCCTGCCCGAGGCCGGCGATGTCGGCGCCCTGGTACACGATCCGCCCGGCAGTGGGGTCCAGCAGCCGCACCACGAGTCGTCCCGTGGTGGTCTTGCCGCAACCGGACTCGCCGACCAGACCGAGGGTGCCGCCCCGGTGCAGGGAGAAGTCGACGCCGTCGACGGCACGGACCGCACCGACCTGCCGGCGCAGCAGCCCGGCCCGAACCGGAATGTGTTTGACCAGGCCTTCGACCCGCAGGATCTCCTCGCTCACCGCAGCGCCTCCGCTTCCGTCCCACCGGCCGGGTCTGTGGCGCCGGCACCGGGCACGGGAACGCCCGGCGCGACCCCGGCCAACTCATCGTGGAAGTGGCAGGCGCTGGCGTGGGCCGCACCGACCGCTATCAGCGTGGGCCGTTCGACGCGGCAACGTTGCCGTCCCTGCGACAGGGTGCACCGCGGGTGGAATGGGCAACCGCCGGGCGGGTCGAGCAGGCTCGGCGGGCTGCCGGGGATCGGCCGCAGCGGCGCTCCCTGCTCAGCCAGGTTCGGCAGGCTGCCCATCAACCCGACCGTGTACGGGTGTCGGGGCGCGCTGAAGATGGTGTGCACGTCACCGTGTTCCACGACCCTGCCCGCGTACATCACCACGACCCGGTCGGCGAGTTCGGCGATCACCCCGAGGTCGTGGGTGATGAGGATCGTCGCGCTGCCCGCTTCGCGCTGTGCGGTGCGCAGCAGCCGCAACACCTGCGCCTGGATCGTGACGTCCAGGGCGGTGGTCGGCTCGTCGGCGATGATCAGCACCGGGTCGTTCGCGATCGCCATCGCGATCATCGCCCGTTGCCGCATGCCGCCGGAGTACTCGTGCGGGTACTGCCCGAAGCGGGTGTCCGGGTTGGGCACCCCGACCAGGGACAGCAGTTCGACGGCGCGTTTCCGGGCGGCGGCGCCCGACATGCGTCGCTGGTGCAGCCGCAGCGCCTCCACGATCTGGGCGCCCACGGTCATCACCGGGTTCAGGGCGGTCATCGGGTCCTGGAAGATCATGCCGATCTCCCCACCGCGCACCGCACGCATCTCCCGCTCCGACGCGGTACGCAGATCGCGGCCCCGGAACCGGATCGACCCACCGGCGATGCGCCCGGGCTGGCGGATCAGGCCGAGCACGGACATGGCGGTGACGCTCTTGCCGGAACCCGATTCGCCGACCAAACCCACGACCTCGCCGGGGTGCACCTCGTAGCTGACCCTGTCGACGGCCCGGACCAGCCCGTCCTCGGTGCGGAACTCGACCGCCAGGTCCTCGATCGCCAGCAACGGCTCGGCCATCAGCGGGCACCTCCCCCGGAGCGTGGGTCGACGGCGTCGCGCAGGCCGTCGCCAACGAAGTTGACGGCGAGCACGGTGGCCGCGATCGCCAGGCCCGGCGGCAGCCACATCCACGGCATCGTGCGGATCAGCGTCAGGTTCTGGGCGTCGTTGAGCATGTTGCCCCAGCTGGCCTGGGGTGGCTGGACACCGAGGCCGAGGAACGACAACGCGGCCTCGTTCAGCACGGTCGAGGCGACCAGCAGCGTCGCGACGACGCTCACCGGGGCCAGCGCCGCCGGTACGACGTGACGCATGAGGATCCAGCCGGTGCGGGCGCCCGCGGCGCGAGCCGCGGCGATGTACTCCTGCTCGCGAAGCGACAGCACCAGTCCGCGGACCACGCGCGCGGCGGTGGGCCAGTTCGTCGCCCCCATCACGACAACGAGCATCGTGACGCTCGGGCCGAGGATGCCGGCGAGCACCACGACCACGATGATCGACGGGAATGACAGCACGATGTCGGTGGCCCGCATGACGACGGAGTCGACGAATCCGCCGACGAGGCCGGCGATCGCGCCGAAGAATAGTCCGATCGCCACGGCGACCAGCGAGGCGAGCAGCCCGACGCTCAGCGACACCCGCCCCGCGTACAGCAGCCGGGTGAGCACGTCGCGGCCCGAGGAATCGGTGCCGAGCAGGTGCGCCCCCGACGGCGCCTGCCGGAACGCGCCCAGGTCGACCGCGGTCGGGTCGTACGGCGTGAGCAGCGGCGCGGCCAGTGCCGCGACGATGACGGCGACCAGCACGACCGCGCCGACGACGGCGAGCCGGTTGCGGGTGAACCGACGCAGCGCGAGCCGGGCCGGCGAGCGGTGGGACACCTTACGCGCCGGGGTGGCCGGCACCGGCGGCACGCCGGCAGGGCTGGGTGGGGTGAGCTCGACAGCGGTCATCGCAGGCTCACTCTCGGGTCGGCCACCGCGTACAGCAGGTCCGCGGCGAGGTTGCAGACGAGCACAAGCAGGGAGATGTACAGGGCGAACCCGACGATCACGGGGTAGTCGAGTTGCGCGATGGAGCTGACCACGAGCTGCCCCATCCCCGGCCACGCGAACACCTGCTCGACGATGACCGCCCCACCGAACAGCTGCGGAATGTAGATCATCAGCACGGTGATCAGCGGGATCAGGGCGTTTCGCAGAGCGTGCCGCACGACGACCCGTCGGGGCGTGGCGCCCTTCGCCTCGGCAGTGCGCGCGTAGTCCGCGCCCAACTCGCCGATCAGTCCGCTGCGCACGTACCGGGTCAGCGGCCCGGCCAGGGACAGTCCGAGGATGCCAGCCGGCAGGATCAGGTGGCGCAGGATGTCGGAGCTGCCGCCACCACCGCCCGGAGTGGACATGCCCGCCGATGGCAGGACCCCCAGGGTCAGCGAGAACAGGTAGATCGCGGCGATGCCGAGGAAGAAGCTCGGCACGGAGATGGTGGCGAGGCTGAGCACCGTGGCGCCGTAGTCGACGGCGGAGTTGCGGCGTACGGCCGCGACGGTGCCGACGAGCAGACCGAGGACCACTGCCGTCAGCAGCGCCGTGCCCATCAGGAGAACGGTCGGCCCGAGCCGCTCGGTCAGCACCTCCGTGACCGGCCGGTGGCTGACGTAGGAGGTGCCGAGGTCACCGGTGAGGGCACGTTTGAACCAGGCCGCGTACTGCACCGGCAGCGGATCGTCCAGGCCCAGCTCGGCGCGCTTACGGGCGATGAACTCCTCGCCTCCGGTCTGCATCTGGACCGGGTCGACCATCACCCGGATGGGGTCGCCCGGTGCGGCGCGCACCAGGACGAACACGCCGACGCTGACGGCGAAGAAGACGAGGACGTTGACGAGTAGCCGGCGGAACACGAATGCGAGCATGGCTCACCTCCTTTCGTCATCACGGCGGTGCGGTTCGCACAGCGCCGCCCGGACACGGGGCCCGGCCTTCGACGCCGCACCCATCACGGGCGACGATCGGGACAGGCGGAGGTGGCCGGCACAACGGGTGGGTGCGCCGGCCACCGGCGGCTCAGCCGCTGATCTTCCACTTGTAGGCGTTCCAGAAGCCGAGGGTGAACTCACCGTGGCCGGTGAAGCCTGTCAGCTTCGTGTTGTGCGCCCACAGGGTGTCGGGGCTGTACGCCCACAGGTAGGACACCAGTTCGTTGTCGCGCTTGGTGATCTGCTGGTACAGCTCGTCGCGCTTGCTCTCGTCGACCTCCGCGCCGGCCTGCGTGAGGAGCTGGTCGATCTGCTGGTCACAGAAGCGCGGGATGTTGCCGCTCTTGGGCGCGAACGCCGTGCACGACAGCACCGGGAAGGCCGAGGAGCCGTCCACCAGGTACAGGCCGCCGCCGAACAGGTTCATGTCGAAGTCGCCCTTGGCCTGGATCTCACCGATCTGGGCCGCCTGCACCTGCTGCAACTCCACCTTGACGCCCACGGCCGACAGCTGACTCTGCACGAGGGTGACGAACTCGTCGCGGTCGCGGGTACCGGGAATCCAGGCCAGCCGGACCGGCTTGCTGGAGTCCCAGCGGGCCTCGCCCAGCAGCGCCTTCGCCTTCTGCGGGTCGTACGGGTAGGCGTTGATGCCGTCGGGCACGAATGTGCCCTGCAGCACCGAATTGGGCACCTTGGCGTGCCCGGCCAGCGACTTGTCGACGAACGACTTGCGGTCGATGGCGTACAGGAACGCCTGCCGCACGCGAGGATCGGCGAAGCGCGGCTGGGTCTGGTTGAGCGCGATGCGCACGAAGCCGGGCGCCTCGTTGGACACCAACTTGAGGTTCTTCTGCCCCTCGACGGTCTTGACGTCCGTCGCGGAGATCTGCGCCAGGTCCATCTCCCCCGTGCCCAGCTGCGCGGTCGCCACGTCCGAGGTCACCGGCTTGAGGAAGATCTTCTTGATCGAGGCCGGCTCCCGGAAGTTCGGGTTGGCCGCCACCTCGACGTACTGGTCGGTCTTGTAGCTGACGAACGTGTACGGACCCATCCCGACCTTTGGCTCGGACCAGAACGTGTGGTCCTTGAGCTGCTCCACCGGCACGCCGCCCAGAACGTGCTCGGGAAGGATGTAGGCGTACGCGCCGCCGCCGATCGCCGACAGGAAACCCCGGTCGGGGCTGGCGAGCTTCACCACGAACGTGTTCTCGTCTGGGGCGGAGAGGCCGCTGACGTTCTGCGCCTTCCCGTCGGCGAACTCCGTCACCCCGGCGACGTTGGCGAGCCGGCCCGCCATGCCGTCGCTGACCTTCGGGTTGACCAGCAGCTGGTAGGTGAACAGGACGTCCTTGGCGGTGAACGGCTTACCGTCGCTCCACTTCAGTCCCTTGCGCAGGTGGAAGGTGTAGGTTCCGCCGTCCGGCGAGATGTCCCACTTCTCGGCCAGCCGAGGCTCGTAGCCGTACTGGTCGTCGACCGTCACCAGGTTGTCGAAGATCAGCGACATGACCTGCTGGTCCGCGCCCTGGAAGGTGTCCAGCGGGCTGAAGCGCTTCGGCTTCTGGTACAGGTACACGTTGAGGGTGTCCTTGCCGGAACCCCCGGAGGTAGTCGTGGCGGTGGGGTCAGAGCAGGCTGTCGAGCCGAGGGCCAGGGCGGCCACCAGCAGCAGCGAGGCGCCGAAGCGTCTCTTCATGGTGTCTCCTCGCGATCAGGTACGGGCGGGATGGTCCGCAGAGACAACGCAGTTGGTGAGCGAGCCCAAGCCGTCGATGTGCACGGTCATCTCGTCACCGGGCGAGAGGTACTCCCCCGTCGTGGCGCCGACCCCGGCCGGCGTGCCGGTCATCAGCACGTCGCCGGGTTCCAGCGTCATCAGGCGCGAAGCGAACGACACCAGCTCCGCGACGCTGAAGATCATGTCCTTCGTGGAGGCCGACTGGCGGGTGACGCCGTTGACGGTCAGCTCGATCGGCAGGGCCTGCGGATCGGGCACCTCGTCGGCGGTGACCAGCCAGGGGCCCAGCGGGGCGAACCCGTCGAGCCACTTGCCGGCGAGCCAGTCGAAGAAGTCGACAGCCTTGTCGCCGCCCCGGTCGAAGCCGTAGTCCATCGACCGAGCGGACACGTCGTTGGCCACGCAGTACCCGGCGACCACCCCCAGAGCCGCATCCACACCGACGTCACGGGCGGTGCGGCCGATGACCACGGCCAGTTCCGCCTCCCAGTCGACCTGGCTGCTCACCGTCGGCATCGGAATCGGCGCGTGCGGGCCGACGATCGCGGTGGGCGGCATCAGGAACAGCCGGGGGACGAGGGTGGACTTGTCCAGCGGCGCCGCACCGGACTCGGTCACATGGTCCTGGTAGTTGGCGGCCGCGCCGAGCAGCTTGCCCGGACGCAGCAGCGGCGCGAGCACGGTGACGTCGGCCAGCGGGAACCGCTGCGCCGTCGGCGGCTGCCACCCGGCCAGGTCACCGACGGCCGCGAGCGGTCCGCCGAGGTCACCGTCGCCCCACTCGGCGACGGTGTCGGAGTCGACGAGGTGGCCGTGCCGTACGGCGCCGCCTCGGCGGTAGGTGAGCAGCTTCATGGGCGAGCCTCCAGGGGTACGGGTGAGCCGGTCCGCGCCGACCGGGCGGCCGCCTCCAGGACGGCGGCGACGGCGCGTGCGTCGTCGGCACCGACCGCGGCGGGCCGGCCCGTGGACACGGCGGCGTGGAACTCGTCGAGCAGCGCCGTGACCGTGCCGCCACCGAACCCGGTGACCCGACGGCCGGCGGCGCTGCGCACGGTCACCGGGAAGCGGGTCGGGTCGACCATCAGCACTCCGTGCGAGCCGCTGATCCGGTAACGGTGCACCGCCATCGGCTCGTCGGGGATGGCCTGGACGCGGCCGACGGTCAGCGTGCTGGTCATGCCGCGCTCGTGACGCAGGCACAGCACCGCCGGCCCGTCCCCACTGTCGTGGGCGAACACCTCGGTGACGGGCAGCGCCGTCATGGCGAGCACCACGTCCACCGGGTACACCCCGAAGTTCGCGAGCTCGCCCAGCGGGCAGGGGTCCCCGCCGGCGACGAGGAAGTCGCCCTGCACGTTCCAGGGCAGGCCGACCCGGCCGGACGCGACTGCGGCGGACGCGGCCCGCACCGCCGGGTGGAAACGCTGATGGTGCGCCGGCAGGCAGACCAGCCCGGTCTCGGCCGCGACGGCGGCGATGGCAGCGCACTCGGTGGCCGACAGCGCCATCGGCTTGTCGACGAGCACGTGCCGGCCCGCGCGCAGCGCGGCGGTCACCGCACTCTGCCGGGCGTCCAGGGGCACGCAGGCGCTGACTACATCGGCGTCGACGGTGGTGAGCGCGTCGTCGAGGTCGTCCACGTACGGCACGCCGAGAGCTTCGGCTCTGCCCCGGGCCCGGTCCCGGTCGGCGTCGCCGGTCGCGGCCGTGTCGGTGACGCCGACGACGCTGAACCCCGGGTGGGCGGTGAACGCCGGCTCGTACATGTCGGCTTGGTGGTTCTGGGTGCCGGCGCCGGTGTATCCGGCGAGCAGCACCCGCAGCCGGCGGGTCATGCGGTCACCTCGGCGAGGATGTCGGCGACCGGCACGGGGCGGCCGGTGGCCATGGACCGCTCCGCCGCCGCACCGAGCGCCACGGCCAGCATGCCGTCCGCCCCGCTGACCGGGGCGGGGGCGTCGCCGCGCACGGCGGCGATCCAGGCCGCCATCTGCCGGGCGAAGCCGTCGCCGCCGGGGATCGGCAGGTTCGCCGGCCCGCGCTCGTCGATGACGAGGCTCGCCTCGCCGTCCCACGGCACGGTCAGCGTGCCGGCGCCGCCCTGCACGAGCACGTCGCGGTAGGACAGCGTCTGTGGGCGGTGTCCGCGGCTCATCTCGCAGATCGCCACCGCGCCGTCCTCGTAGCGGACCACCATGTCGAGGTGGTCGTAGATGTCCAGGTGCGCGGACGTCTGCTTGGCGCCGCGGGCGTACACGCTCACCGGGCGTTGGCCAATCCACCAGGTGACGAGGTCGAGCAGGTGTACGCCGTTGTGCAGGGCGTGTCCGCCGCTGCGGGCGGGGTCGAGGTTCCAGCCCCGCCAGTCGGGCCAGATCCAGCCGCCGAGGATCGCGAGGCGGATCAGGCGAGGGGTGCCGACGGCGCCGGCCGTGATCTGCTCGCGTACGACGCGGCCGTAGTCGTAGAAGCGGTGGGTGTGGGCGACCATCAGGGTGGTGCCGGCACGGTCGTGGGCGTCGACCACCTCGGCGGCCTGCGCCGCCGTGACTGCCAGCGGCTTCTCGATCAGCAGGTGCTTGCCGGCGGCGGCCACCCGCGTGGCGATGTCGGCGTGGGTCATGTTGGGGGTGCAGACGACCGCGGCGTGCACCCCGGGCCAGGCGAGTGCCTCGGCCAGGTCCGTGCTGCAGCGCACGCCGCCGTTGGCGCGGGCCACGGCGGCGGCGCGGGCGGGGACGACGTCGACGACGCCGATCAACTGCGCGTCGGGGTGGGCGTGCAGCGCGGCGAGGTGCAGGTCCGCGATGAAGCCGGTGCCGACGACGACCACGCCGACCGCCCCGACATCGGGCCGCGACGTCGTGGAACTTGATTCCATGGTCGGCCATCTTGGGGGTCTCGATTGACCGCTGTCAAGGACCTTAATCCACTGTTGACATGGAACGAGGACATCCATACCTTCCGTTGTGGAACGGTATTCCACATTCATGGGACGGTTTTGATGGCAGCCACCACCAGCAAGCCCGCAGGCCTCGCACGCCACGAAGCCGCATCGGCGCTCATCCCGGGCGGCGTCAACTCGGCCACCCGCTACATCGGCGCACCGTTCGCCTTGACCGCCGCGTCCGGCGCCTACGTGACCGACGCCGACGGGCAGCGCTACCTGGACTACCACGCCGCCTTCGGCGCCATCCTGCTCGGCCACAACGCCCCCGTGGTCAACGGCGCGGTACGTGACGCCCTCGGCGGACTCGACCTCACCGGCATCGGCGTCACCGACATCGAGATCGAGCTGGCTCGGCTGGTCACCGACCTGATCCCGTCGGCTGAGCAGATGATCGCCTCCACTAGCGGCAGCGAGGCCACCGCCCAGGCGATCCGGCTGGCCCGCGCCGTCACCGGCCGGCGCTACATCATCAAGTTCCAGGGCGGCTTCCACGGCTGGCACGACGCGGTCGCCCGCAACGTCATCTCCGGCCCGGACACCGCGTACGGGCGCGACCCGATGTCGGCCGGCATCCTCGACGAGGCACTCGACGCCACCCTGATCGCCGAGTTCAACGACCTGGACTCGGTACGCGCCCTCTACCAGACGCACCCCGAGCAGATCGCCGCGATCATCCTGGAACCGATCCCACACAACGTCGGCGCCCTCCTGCCCACCCAGGAGTTCGCCGACGGGCTGCGCAGCCTGACAACCGAGCACGGCTCCCTGCTGATCTTCGACGAGGTGATCACCGGCTTCCGGCACACCCCCGGGGGCTACCAGCAGGTCTGCGGTGTGCGTCCCGACATCACCACCTTCGGCAAGGCGATGGCCAACGGCTACCCGATCGCCGGAGTCGCCGGACGCCGCGACCTGATGCAGCGGTTCAGCTCCGCCGGCGGCGACGTGCTGCTCGCCGGCACCTACAACGGCCACCCCGTCTGCGCCGCGGCAGCCATCGCCACCATGACCTACCTGCGGGACAACGCCGACTTCTACGAGCGCACCCACCGTCTGGGCGACCGGATCCGCGCCGGTCTCGCCGGCATCCTCGAGGAGTTGGACGTGTCCGGCGTCGTCACCGGGTTCGGCGGGGTCTTCCTGGTCTACTTCGTCGACGGGCCAGTGCGCGGCTACCGGGACCTGCTGGGCAACAACCACGACGCGTACGTGGCATTCCACCGGCGGATGACCGAGGCGGGCTTCCTGATGCTCCCGATGAGCCTTAAGCGCAACCACATCTCCGGCGCCCACACCGAAGAAGACATCGACCGCACGCTGGAAGCGGCCCGCGACGTGCTCAAGGGCATGCGCGCCGACGGAACCGTCTGACCGTGATCAGCACGCGGGCGGCAATCCTACAGGACAGCGGCCGGCTGGCGCCGTACGCCCGGACCCGGCCCTTGACAGTCGGTGAGGTGGACCTGGCCCCGCCCGGGCCCGGCGAGGTCCTTCTGCAGGTCGCCGCCGCCGGTCTCTGCCACTCCGACCTGTCGGTCATTGACGGCTCACGTCCGCGCCCACTGCCGATGGTGCTCGGCCACGAAGCCGCCGGCGTCGTCGTCGACGTCGGCGCGCATGTACGCGGCCTGCGCCCCGGCGACCACGTGGTGTGCGCGTTCGTGCCCGCCTGCGGCGGCTGCGTGCCGTGCCAGTCGGGTCGGCCGGCGCTGTGTGAGCCGGGCGCGGCGGCCAACGCCGCCGGCACCCTCGTCTCGGGCCGCCGGCCGTTCCGCCGCGCCGGCACGCACCTGCACCAGCACCTCGGTGTGTCCGCATTCAGCGAGTACACCGTGGTGGCGGCCGACTCGCTCGTCGCGGTCGACCGCAGCCTGCCGTTGGAGCACGCGGCACTGTTCGGGTGCGCCCTGTTGACCGGCGTAGGCGCGGTGGTGAACACCGCCGGGGCGCGTCCCGGCACGTCGGCGGTGGTGTTCGGGCTCGGCGGCGTGGGGCTGGCGGCGGTGATGGGTGCACGGGCAGCCGGCTGCCACCCGGTCGTCGCGGTCGACCCGGTCGCCGCGAAGCATCCGCTCGCCCGCCAGGTCGGTGCCACCCACGTCCTGGACGCCGGCCCGGACACGGTCGCCGCAATCCGTGACCTCACCGACGGTGGGGCCGACACCGCGGTCGAGGCCGTCGGCAACGCAGCGGTGCTCGCCCAGGCGTACGCGGCGACCCGCCGCGGTGGCACCACCGTCGCGGTCGGGCTACCGCACCCCGAGCAGACGCTGACGATCCCGGCGGTGTCCCTCGTCGCGGAGGAACGCGCCCTCGTCGGGTCGTACCTCGGCGGCGCCGTCCCGCGTCGGGACATCCCCCGCTACATCGCCCTCTACCAGGCAGGCCTGCTGCCCGCGGACCAGCTGCTCGGTGAGCGGCTGCGGCTCGACGACGTCAACGAGGGCTTCGACCGGCTGGCATCCGGGGCGGCAACCCGACAGGTCGTGCTCTTCGACGCCTAGGCTTCCGCCTGCGGGCGTGTCACGGTGAGCGGGCGCTGCTCCCGCGCCCGCTCACCGCACCTTCAGGCCGCGACGACCGGGTTGCGCAAGGTCCCGATCCCGTCGATCTCCGTCTCGACGACGTCGCCGGGTTGCAGGCTGCGCCGCGGCGTCGCGAACTCGCCGCAACCCCAGGGGGTGCCGGTGAGCAGGACGTCGCCCGGTTCGAGGGTGAAGCTGTGCGAGCAGAACGAGATCAGCTCGGCGACCCCGAACAGCATCTCCCTGGTCGAGGAGTCCTGCACCGTCTCGCCGTTGACGCGGGTACGCAACCCGAGCCCCTGCGGGTCACCGATCTCGTCGGCGGTCACCACCACCGGACCCAGCGGGCAGAACGTGTCGAAGCTCTTGCCGCGTACCCACTGGCCGTCGGAGAACTGGACGTCACGAGCGGAGACGTCGTTGCCGACGGTGTAGCCGAAGACGTGGTCGAGGGCGGCGTCGACGAGGATCCGTCGAGCGCGCCGGCCGATGACGACCGCAAGTTCGACCTCCCAGTCGATCCGCTCGGTGAGCGAGGCGTCCGCCACGATGCAGCCGCCGTCGGCGAGCAGACTGGACGGGAACTTCGTGAACACGAGCGGGGCCTGTGGCCGCTCAGCGCCCGTCTCCCGGATGTGGTCGAGGTAGTTGAGGCCGATCGCGACGACCTTGCTGGGGATCACCGGCACGTCGAGCTCGGGTGCGGCCAGCGGGTCCTCATCGATCATCCACTCGGACGCGGGGACACCGGTCGCGATCAACGACCGCAGGCCCCCGTCGTGGCGCACGGGGTAGAACCCCCCATCCCGCTGCACAGCGACCCTGACGCCCTGGCCGGTGCACACGCTGCCGATCCGCATGGTGGTATCCAATCTGGTCTGACCAATCTGGTTAGACCAGATTCTCCAGCGCAGGCATAATCCGTCAAGTGAACGACCACCTGCCGGAAGACCTCGACGACCGCCTGCGCGCCTACCTCGCCACACGCGCGTTGCAGCCCGGCGACCGGCTGCCCGCCGAGCGGACCCTGGCCCAGCGTCTCGGGGTGTCCCGCCCGACGCTGCGGCACGCACTGCGCCGCCTCGCCGACGACGGGGTGATCGAGATCAGGCAACGCTCCGGGGCGTACCTCACCGGTCTCGACCTTGCCGACCTGCTCGCCGTCCGGATGCGGCTGGAGCCCTTCGCCGCCGCCCTGGCAGCCGAGGCCGCCACCGACCGGCACCGCAGGCTGCTACGCGACGCGCTGCGCGACGCCGCCGCGCACATCGACGAGGTCGACGCGTTCGCCCGTGCCGACATCGCGGTCCACGACATCGTCGCGGACGTCTGCGGCAACCGCGTCCTCGCCGACGTGCTCGCCAGTCTGCGCCGCGCGGCCGGCTACTCGCGGCGCGCCACATCCGGTGATCCCGCCCTGCGCAGGCGCACCCTCACCCAACTCACCGGCCTGGTCGGCGCGATCATCGACGGCAATCCCGCCGCCGCCGAACAGGCGATGGCCGTCCACCTCGGCGATGTGGGCGCAGCTCTGCCCGGCACCCCACCGCAACGCCGCCCCGAGTCGCCAAGCAGGGCCCGACACCGCGCCGTGCAGTGACCCAGCCTCCGGGCGCCGCCTCGCCGCCTCGCCACCGGCAACGCCACTTCTATTGACGTGGAACGTTATTCCGAGTTCAGTGTGGCGCAGTCCTCCGAAAGGAATCGACCATGCTGTTCGCCCGCCCAGCCCGACTCGCCGTCGCCGCCGCGGCGATCACCGCCCTGTTCCTCCCCCTGCCCGCCCTCGCCGCCCCCAACAACGTCTGGACGTTCAACAAGGACACCCTCGGCGCACCTCCGCCCCAGGCGTCCCTGGTCCAAGGCGATGTGCGGGTCGTGCAGCGGCTCGCCGGGCCCGCCGACGACCAGGCGATCCAGCTCGACGACGCGAGCACGACCCTCCAGTCACGAGTGGTCTTCCCCGGCGCACCGGTCGAGGCCCGCAGGTTCAACTTCGACCTCGCCGTCACCGGCACACAGCCGTCGATCATCGCGATCCACGGCCAGGGCGACAACGGATCCCTCGGCCTGTGGCGGTTCCTCGTCAGCCGATCCAGCATCTCCAGCGAATACCTGGTCTCCGCCTACGACGGGAAGACATGGCGCCTGATCGGGCCCGTCAGCGGCATCGACCAGCAGTACGCCCAGATATCCGTCGAGGCCACCACCACCGAGGTCGTCCTCGCCGTCGGTGACCGCCGGCTGAAGACCACCAGACGCGCCAGTGCGGCAACCGCGGTGACCGGCATCGAGTTCGCGTCCAACGGCGCCGCCCCGGCCGGCACCGGCCTGCAGTTCGACAACCTCGCCCTCAAGGACACCAAGCCCCGTGCGAAGGGCCTGGAGCCCACCCTCGCCTGGAACACCAACCCCGAACGCGGCCAGGTCATCACCGACGCCGAGGTCGCCACCGTCAATGCCCAACCCGCCCTCGCCGAGGTCAACTGGGGCAACGACTGGGAACCCGCAACCGTCACCGAGGAGAACCGCACCTGGGTGGTGCGAACCTCTCACACCTTCAACGCCCTCGGACGCACGACGCTGCGCGTCCGCGTCACCGACACCGAAGGTGTAACCACCGAGGTCGGAAACATCATCAACGTCGGGTTCGCCAAGGTGCTGGTCGCCAGCGAGACCGCACCGCTGCAGATCCGCTTCCCCGACGTCACCCGCCGCTCCGACGGAGCACTGGTCGTCGTGTACTACGCCTCGCCAGGCCACACCCGGGCCAACGGCGTCATCAAGGTCACCACGTCCACCGACAACGGTGCGACCTGGAGCTCTCCGACCACCGCCGTCCAGACCCGCTACGACGCCCGCGACCCCAAGATCACGACACTGTCCGACGGCACCCTGCTCGTCTCGTACTTCGAAACCGTCTGGAACACCGACGGAACCTCCTACCAGAACGGCGTGTTCACCACACGCTCCCGCGACGGCGGCGCCACCTGGGACACACCCACGCACGTCGACTCCGCACTCGGCACCACCGGGCCCCGGGTGGTCGCCTCCCACGGCGCTCCCGTCCAACTCGCCAACGGCGACGTGCTACTGCCGCTGTACGGCAACTGGCCCGGCGAAACGCAGTGGCGCGCCACAGTCATCCGCTCCACCGACGGCGGACGCACCTTCACCCGCGACTCCGAGGTCACCCTGGCCGCCGACCCCCGCTACAAGTACGCCGAACCCAACCTCACGGTCCTGCCCTCAGGTGAGGTCATCAGCGGCATCCGCATCGAGTCGCCGGACGCGTGGCTGCAGGTCGTCCGCTCGCACGACAACGGCCGCACCTGGTCGCAGCCGGAGATCACCGACATCCCCGCGCGTTCACACCACCAACTGTTGACCTCTCAGGGCCGGCTGCTGATGACCTACGGCAACCCGTTGCTCAGCGGCCGGCCGACGGAGGGACGCATGATCGACGACCCGGCCGCGACGTGGAGCCGCGAACCGGCCACGCTCATCTACGACTCGGGCAACGGTGACCAGGCCAACCCGTCCAGCATCGAGCTGTCGGCAGGCCGATACCTGACCCTCGGCTACAACGTCAACACCAGCCAGCTCTTCGGTGTCCTCACCACTGACGCCGACTACCGGTAGGTCCACGCCGTCGAGCTCCTACCGGGCCGACAGGCGAATGTCCTCGACACCTGTGCCGGTCCAGCAGCATCCCATGCCGCTGGGCCGGCATGTGTCGGCCCTGACGAAAATTCAAGCGTCACAGCGGCGTAGCTGGAGCAGCTCGCCCCTGACGGCCGCACTTCGGACACGGTGACCACTTCGCCAACCTGCACCCAGGCTGCTCCAAGGCCGGGCCATCGAGCCGCTCCTTACCGCTGTGATCTGCGGATACCTTCCTGGCAGGCGACATAGATTGCCGTCGGCTTCCGGGACAGCGTCGCCTGGCGGGTTGCCCCGCCAGGCGACGCCTACGTCGACGTCAGCGCTCGGTGCCGATCGGCTTCTTCGGCCCGGCCGGGCAGCCGCTCATGTCGATGGCCTTCGTCTCGCCGCGGCCGATCGTGACCCTGACCGAACGGTGGATCTTGCCCTGGGGGTTCCGGCACGACACCACCCAGCTCTCCTGCAGCAGGGTGGAGCTTTGCTGGCTCTGCCGCAGAGACGGCAGGACATGCCACTCGAACCGCCCGTTGTCGGGCACCCGCATCGTGCTCTCGATGTGCAGGTCGGACGGCAGCACGACCATCTCGCCGTCGCGTTCGACCGGCGAGGAGTCAACCGAGACGTCCTTGCTGATGGTGAGCTCGATGCCCCGCGGGGCTGACCCGGTGAGGATGGAGTGCGTATGCGGATCGTTGGCGGCTTCCCAGGCGATGAGGAGCGCGTCGCGGATGCTCGACCCCGCGTAGGACCCGGTTCCGCGGTACTGGTCGATGACGTACTGGTACTGCGGGTGGAACCGTTCGAGGCCGCTGTGTCCCGGCGTCAGCTCCGGCGTGAAGCCGAGGGTGCCGTTCGCGTACAGGCCCTCCTGCTCCGCCACGCCGCTGGCGACGTAGTAGACGTCGGGCCAGGGACCGGTCGGCCAGCCGCCCAGGGCCGCGCCGAGTTGCTGCGCCAGGCCGTCGTAGAGGGCTACCTCGGCCGGTACGGGCTCCAGCGGTGACGACGGGGCGCGCAGCAACCGGGCATCCGGCGTGTGGTTGTTTACCGCGACCACGACCTGGTGGCTGTTCAGCAGGTCGGTCATGGCCGCGATCTCCGGCTCGGAGTAGGGGGCCGCGCCGTGGTGGTTCTCGGCGGTCGGAGAGGCGCTCGATCCCGGGCCGGCCCAGAACGCTCCGTAGTTGCGGTTCAGGTCCACGCCGAGTTGCCGGCTGTCCGCGGCCGCGCACTGCTCCCGGGTCGGCACCTCGCCGGCCGCGACCCGACAGTTCTTGCGCTTCATCTCGTTGATGAACTCCCGCGACATCGTGTAGCCGTCCGGGTTCACCGCTGGCACGATGATCAACCGAGAGGAGTCGACGAGCTTTTTGATGTGGCTGTTCGTGGCGTAGCTCTGCAGGACGTCCTGGGCGAACTCCATGGTGAATTCCAGCGTCGGCCACTCGCGAGCGTGGTGCAGGCCGGTCGTCAGGAAGACCGGCTCACCGGAGTCGGTCTGCACGTCGCTGCTGATCTCCATGCCCAGGATCGTGTGCCCCAGCAGGGATTTCCGGGAGAGCTCGAACACCTTCACCTTGTCGGGGTAGCGGCGCTCGAGCTCTCGCATCTCACGTTCGGCCTCGTCCAGCGTCCGGTACGACACGCGGCCGGTCGGCAGGCTGGAGGCGATCGCAGGGTTCGCCTGCCGCGCTGCTTCCCGCTGCGCCTCGACCACGCGCTCGGCCGTCATGCCGGCGAGTTGGTCCGTCGCGTCGGATACCTCCACCTGCCAGCTTCCGCCAGCGAGTTGCGCGCGGTCAGCCGCGCCGTGCAGCAGCACCTCGGCATGCGTGCCGGTGAAGTCGATTACATCCAGACCAAGGTCCATCAGTTTCTGACGTTCGGCCTTGGTGGTGGCCTTGACCTTCGCGATGGCCAGCCCGTTCACGGCAGCGCTCGGCTTTGGATCGGGGACCGCGGCGGCGGCCGTGGCCCCGGTGACGGACATGACGACCGCCATGCCGAGGGCACCCACCCGTCTTGGCCATCGGGAACTCAACATGGTGATGGCGGCCGTTCTCGAGTGGCGAACGGCGGGGATGATCGACTTCAACGGGCACTCCTGTCGGTCGTGCAGGCTTACCTGGGCACCGCAGTGGACGGACGGCGGTGCTCTGAATCGGAGGGAACCGCCGTAGGAGGTTCACCGTAAAGATCATCTGTTTCAATGCGGTTTCCGTCAATGCCGCTCCGCTGCTCGAACGTCGCCCTCGCCGAGGGAACCTCACAGCTTCTTCGGGGCTGGGGCGGGACTGGGGAGCGGCGGAGAGGGCTCAGGAGGCCGGGCGCGACCAGACGTCGGCGATCGACGGGTCGAAGTAGGCCGGGTCGTCCTGGTTCTCGAACCGGATCCGGACCGACCCGTCGGCGGCCGCGAGCGAGGCCGGGACGACAAGCTCGTAGGTCTCCGTGCCGGCACCGGCGGCGGAGCGCTCGAAGGTGCGCAGCAGCACCTCCTCACCGTCGAGGTAGACCTTGTAGCGCTTGATCTGGGCACGGTCGTAGGTCTCGCTCGCGCGGACCACGAACGCCTTGCCCGGGGTTACGGCCAGGTCGAACTCGAACCACGAGAACGGCGTGAGGTGTCCGGCGTAGCGGCGGGTCAGTCCGGCCTCCGTGCTGGTCCCGGAGGACGGCGCCGCCGTCAGCCCGTGCGCCTGTTCGGACGAGGCATTGCCGAGGTCGACGTGGTCGAGGGCGTCGGTGACGTCCGGGGTGGTCGCGACCCGGACTGAGCCGGTCCCGGTCGCGAGGACCTCGCCGTCACGGCGGAACTGCGCAGTGAGCGTGAAGTCCTCGACGGCCTGCTGGGCCGCACGCGGGACGACCACGCCGAAGGCAACGCTGCGGGTCTCCCCGGCCGGGACCGTCAGGTCGGCATCGGTGACCGGTTGCCATCCCTGCGGGAGATCGAGCCGGAGCCGGCCGGACGTCGTGGCGCGTCCGATGTTGCGCACCGTCGCGGTTACGGTCGCCGACGCGCCGGGCCGCACCTCGGCCGGCTCGGCGGCGACCGACTCCACGACCACCGGCGACTGCACCGAGACCTCGAGCGGGCTGCGCACGGTCAGGGTCGCGTCGGCGTACACGTAGGTCGCCTCGGCGTCGCCGCGCACGGTGCCCGGTCGCTGCTGCTCGGGGACCGCCAGCTCCAGCCGGCCCTCACCGGTGCCGCCGGGCGGCAGCTGGTTGGTCAGCCGCACCCACGAGGGCGTGGTGGCCCAGCCCTCCCCCAACCCGGTCAGCGAGCCACGGACGTTCACCAGCCGTTCGGAACCGGCGTTGGCCACGGCGAGCTGGACGGGGACCCGGTCCCCGGGCCGCAGCACGTCGGAACTGACCTCGGCCTCCAGCGACAGACCCAACAGGTCCGACGCCGCCGCCGACACCGCGGACATCGCCCGGTCGACCGAGGTCGCGAGGTCCTCCAGGCCGTCGGCGTCCAGTCCGGCGAGGATGTCGGCCATCGACTCCAGCGCCAGATGCGAGGCGGCCAGGTGACGGGTGGCCGCTCGGGTGTCGCCTGTGAGCAGGGCGGCGTGGGCGTCGCGGGCCCTCGCCCCGGAGGTGGCAGCCGCCTCGGACAACCGCTGCGCCTGCCCGGGGTTGAGGTGGCCGGCCCGGCGGGCGGCGTCGACGAGGGCCGCGAGGGGCTCCGTCGTGTCGATCGCCGCCCCGACCAGGCCGAGCTGCTCGTCGGAGCCGAACCGGTAGTCACCGGAGCCGACGACCACCCGTACGACGCCGTCGGCGACGGTCACCTCGTGTACACCGCGAGCGTCCGCCACCGGCCGTCCGCTCTCCGACACGGCCCAGCGGTTGGCGCCCGGGACCTCGACCGTGGCGGTCGTACCGACGGGGACGTGCACGTCGAGGGTGAGCCGGCGATCCTGCTGGCGCCAGTCACTGGACACCGGACCCCACGGCGTCTGCGTGGTCGCAGACGCGTGGTCGAGCAGGCCGGTGACGGCCGGGGCGATCGTGATGTCGCGGTAGCCCGTCGCGGCCGAGGGCCGGATGCCGGCGACGTAGTGGTAGTTCCAGTCCTCCAGGGTGCCGAGGAAGTAGTGGCCCAACGACCGGGCCTGCAGGGACCAGTGCTCCCAGACGGTGGTCGCGCCGTTCGCGAGCTTGTAACCCCAGCTCGGGTACGTCGTCTGGGTCGCCACCCGGTAGGCCACGTCCTCGTGGCCGTACTGCGTGAGCACCGGCAGCAGGTACTTCGTGCCCAGCGTACCGGTGTCGAGGTGGTAGCCCCGCTCGACCACATCCTTGGCGAGCCGATCAGCGACTCGCTGGGCGGCCTCCTCGTTGGGGGCGAGATTGAAGGCAAGCGCCAGCACGTTGTGGACCTGCCGGTAGCGGTTGGCGTCCGCACCCTCGCCGCGATAGCGGTCCTGTGAGCTCTGGAAGTAGACGTCGTTGAACGCCGTCTTGGTGGCGTCCGCCTTCGCCGCGAACTGCGTGGCGTCGGTCTCCTTGCCCAGGTGCTGTGCGACCCGCTCCATCGTGCGCAGCATGATGTAGAGGTACGCCGTGCCGGCCACGCGGTTGTCCTCGTCCGGAGCGTGACCGCCAGCGGGGCTGCCCGTGGGTGGCACCCAGTCACCGAGCCGGTTGCTGATCACGGTGCCGTTGGCTCGACGCTGGGCGTACTCCAGGTCGATGTAGCCCTTCATGCCGTCGTAGAGCTCGGTCATCACCCGGTCGTCGCCGCCGTACTGGTACAGCCAGTACGGGATCATGATGTAGGCCGCGTGCCAGGGCTGAGACGGTCCCCAGGCGCCCCAGTTGCCCGAGCTGGGCGCGATCACCATGGGGGCACCGGCGCGGGAGCCACTGACCTCCCGGCTCTCGTGGACGTCGCGCAGCCACTTGGCGAACAGCTCGTGGGCATCCATGTTCAGCATGAACATCTCGGCACCGACCGCGGCGTCGCCGGTCCAGCCGTTCTTCTCGAACATCGGGGTGTCGGTCGGGATGTGGTGGATGTTGTTGTAGAGCGTGTTCACCACGATCTCGTGGACGCCGTTCAGAGTGCCGTTCGAGGCCTCGAACCGACCGGTCTGCTCGGCGTCGGTGTTGACCCGCTTGGCCGTGAAGGCGCTCAGCGCCGGCGGGTCGTCGCCGGGCCAACCGGTGACCTCAATGTACTTAAAGCCCTTGTAGGAGAACTTGGGCATCCAGGTCTCCGGCTCGCCGGTCCCGGCCAACGTAAAGTAGTCGGTCTGGAAGCCGGCCTGGAAGCCACCGTTGTTGCTCATGTTGACGCGACCGTTGGCCAGCAGCTTCTCCGCGTGAGCGGCCCGGATCGTGGTGCCCGCCGGGCCCCGGACGGTGTACTCGACCATGCCGGCGATGACGTTGGGGAACTCCACCACGTAGACGCCCGGCGCGGGCTCGGTGATGCCGACCGCGGGGAAGGACCGGGTGACCCGGACCGGTTGCTGGCGCTGGTTCACCAGGACACCGCTCGGCCCGGTCGCGACCCTCGGGACACTCCACGCGGAATCGTCGAAGCCGGCGGAGTTCCAGCCCGGGACCGCGAAGCGCGCGTCGTAGCGCTCCCCGGCGTAGAGGTCGTCGAAACGGGTCGGGCCCTCGCGGTAGGTCCAGGAGTCGTCCGTCACCACGCGCTCGGCGCTGCCGTCGGCGTAGACGATGTGCAGGATGCCTCGCGCCATCGGCTCGTCACGCCAGGTCGGCCGCTCCCAGTTCCAGACGTTGCCGCCGGTCATCGCGAAGAACTCGCGGCCGAGCTCCATGCCGATCGCGTTCGGCCCCTCGATGAGCCGGTCGGTGACGTCGAACGCCGCGTACTGCACGGTGTCGTCGTAGTCGGTAAAGCCCGGGGAGAGCATGGCATCGCTGACGGGGGACCCGTTGAGGCTGACGTCGGCGTAGCCGCCGGCCGCGACGTAGTACGTCGCGTTGCGCACCGGCCCGTCAACGGCGAACTCCTTGCGCAGCAGCGGGGCAGCGGCCGGCGCAGGCGCCAGGACCGTGTTGATGGTCCCCACGAGCGCCAGCGAGCCGTTGACGACCGTGCCGCCGCTGAACGGGTTGAAGCCGGTGGAGAAGTCGATGTCGGCCAGCACCTGGCCGTCCTCGGTCCGGGTCACCTTGACCCCGTGGGCCCGCGACCGCTCCGGCTGCCCGCTCGCGACGTCGGAGCGGAAGCCGATGAAGCCGCGCTGCATGTTGCCGGCCTGCGTGACGTTGCGCGAGTCGACCTCGATGCCGTTGATGCGGGTGACCACGTGGACGCTGGACTGGTCGGTGCCCGGTCCCACGGTGACACTCAGCTTGTTGGACCGCGTGGTGAGCTGGTTGACCGTCACCGCCGAGGAAATGTCGACGCCGGGGTTCGCCAGGAGGGTGTAATTCCCGTTCACGCGACGGTGGGGGCGCAGGCGGGGCACGCCACCGTCGACGGAGACCTGCCACATCAGGGCGTTGTTCGGGCTCGGCGCGCGCACGAAGGCACCGAACGCGACGTGGTCGATGGTGAAGTCGAACTCCGCGGTGTAGGTGTCCCACCCGACGAGCGGGTCGCGCGACGGCGGCTGCCCGCCGACCCACCTGCTGTCGCCCCAGTCGGCGGCGGTCATCAATCCCGTCCGGAACTGTGACGACCCGCTGGCCCCGCCTGCAGTGGTGACCACGTCGACCGTCCACTCGTACCCGGTCGTCGACTGCAGGATCGGTCCGTCGTACTCCACGTCGAAGGAGCGGCCGGACTCGACGACCCCGCTGTCCCAGACGACATTCCCTCCCGTGGCGATCCGCACGCGGTACGACTCCTGACGGACGTCGCGCTCCGTGGTGCTGATGATCCACGAGAACCGGGGACGGTCGAGGTCGATGCCGACGGGCTCGGGCTTGCGCTCGACCTTGAGGTCGACGAGCTCCACCCCATCACCCTCCGCCGGCCGCGCGCTCGCGCTCACCGTCGGTGCGCCGAGCCCGGTCAGGATCAGCGCCAGCACCATCAGCAGCACGCCGGCGAGACGACGAACTCTGTCGAAGACGTACCGCATGGGGGCCACCTTTGGCTGGACGCTGCTGTGCCAGTGAAACGTTACAGGGGACAGTAGGCAAGACCTGTCGCACCTCACAACTGGATCGGAAGAGATGGCCGCCTTCGGCCACGTCTGCGGATTGAGCCATTTCATCGTGGTCAACGGTGGTTGAGCAGGCCGGCGGAGGCGGCGTGCCGTTGCTCCAGACAGAACGAAGCTCCCGGTAGGACAACAGTCGACCAAGACGCACTGCCCAGTACGGGAGCCTTCCTTGCTGACCTACCCTGCCAGCATTCCGCTGTCCACCCGCAGCCTGCCCGCCTGGCCGAGCTGATCCTGACCGGCGTCGCGCGCTGGGCGGTCGTTGGCGCAGGCTGCCCGCTACGCCGGCTCCACCGCGATGCCGGGCGACACCCGCTCAGAAGATCCTCGACCGTTCTCACGCCGAACGGTAGATCCATCCCGATCAACCAGCTGACGGCCAGCGCCGACCTCGGCCAGGTGCTGCAGCCCGGGACCAACACGATCGAGGTGAAGGTCGGCACAGCCCTGCAGAACCAGCTCATCGAAGCCACGCGGGGATTCCCATCAACGCCAGCCTGGCCGCTCGGCGGCTAGGTATACGGAATTAACGGCCCCGTCATCCTGCAGCCGTACGCCATCGAGAAGTCACCTGCAAGGGGCGATAGCGGGCCCCTAGCCTAGGAAGGCGGCCTCGCTGAGCGAGGCCGCCTCCCACAATTCGTCCCAGCCACATGCCAAGACCTCAGTAGAACGGTTCATGGTCGCCACCCTCGAATTCGACTGGCCGTGGCTCGGTCGGCTTGGCCGGGGGCGTGGTCGGGAGCAGCAATTCCTGGCCGATCAGGACGCTGTGGCTCACTGAGACTCCGGCCCCCGTGGACCCGAGGGTCCATGGGGGCCGGAGCCGCTTACTGCCGTGCGCTTGCTGAGGCGTTATCCGGCGACGGAGGTGAAGGTGAAATCGCCGGAGGGAACCGAGTAGACCCGGTAGTCGCCGTCGACGCGCAGGAAGTTTGCGCGTCGCGGAGCCGTGGTCTCACCCGCACTGTTCGGCACCCAAACCTCGGCCGCGGTGTTCGTCGGCACCGTGATCTTCAGCTCGAAGTGGCCCTCGGACTTGGTCCACGAGCTGCTCGCCACGCCCTGCGGCGTCTTGTAGCTCCCCTCGGCGAACGTCAGGTCGCCCACCGGCTTGGGCTGGAAGACCAGCTTCCGGTACGCGACATCGCCGTCGGCCTTCCGGATTCCGGCGAGACCCGACTGGAACCACTCCTCGATCTGGGCGAGGATCATGTGGTTCTTCGAGTCGCCGCGGGTCCAGCGCTCACCGATCGTCGTCATCCCACCCGGATTGGCCGTGGTGGACTGCATGAAGTACCCGTAGCTGGGCTGGGTGTCCTCCTGCAGGACGTCCCAGAGCACGTCGTCACGGTTGCCGTCCATGAGGGCCCGAACGGTCGGGGCCAGTCCGATCGTGCCACCGCTGAAGTGCGGCCCACCACCGTTGGGCTGGAACGCGTAGATGTTCTCGACCAGGTAGTCCAGCACACCCTGACGCCTGTCCTCGGGCACCAGTCCGGCGTCGAGGGCCAGCGCCTGCGCCGCCTGGGTGGCGCCGCTGGTGCCGGCGTTGCCGTTGGCCGTGTAGTAGCCGAGCGACTCGTTGAAGAACTCGCGGTTGAAGGCCGCCTTGATATCCGCGGCCAGCTTCGTGTACTCCTGCACGTCCGCTTGGTGCCCGGTCAGCTCGGCCATCTTGGCCATCTTGCTGATCATTTCGTGGTAACCCCACGTGCCGGTGATCCGACCGGAGGTCTGCTGGGCGGAGACCCAGTCGGCCAGCGCCGCGTTGACGATGTGCTCGTTCGCGCCGGTGCCTACCTTTTCCCGTCGGATGTAGCCGATGAACTTCACCATCTGGTCGTAGTACGTCGTCATGGTCTGGGTGTCGCCGTACAGCTCGTACAGGATCCACGGCACCAGGACGATCGCGTTACCCCAGTTGATCTCGTCACCGAACTGGCCGGTGTAACCCCAGTCGTAGACCGGGGTCTTCAGCGCCACGTTGCCGGCCATCGGAGTGTCGGCGAGCGACTGGCCCTCGACCAGGTGGTGCATCGTGGTCCGCAGGTACGCGCCGAGCTCGTAGTTCCGGTGGATGGCCCCCATCGGCATGGTGTAGTCGGCCGGATACGACAGCTTCTCGCGCCCGGGGCAGTCGGTGATGACCGACATGATGTTGCCGGCGAAGGAGTAGCGCGCCATCTTGTGGATCCGGTTGATGCGCGCGTTGGAGCTGTTGAACGTGCTGGCCATGGGGGTGTCGGCTTGCAGCCGGACTCCGGTGACGAGGTCGACGGTCGGGGTGTACCCGGCGGGCAGGCCGGTGACCTCAACCCACTGCATGCCGAAGTAGTTGAAGTTGGGGTGCCACGACTCACCGCCCGGCGCGCCGTGCGCCGTGTAGGTGTTGAAGAGGTTGGTCCCCCGGGAGCCGCCGCCGCCCATGAGGGAGGCCTGGTTCACGGTGCCGTTGGCGTTGAGGGACTCGGCTGGAGCCACCTTGACGGTGGTGCCGGCCGGCACCGCGCCGAGGTTCAGCTTCGGCCAACCGACGATGTTCTGCCCGAAGTCGAAGACCCACGTGCCGGGCACCGGGTTTGTCACCGAGACCGGCTTGAACTCTTCCTGCACCTTGACCGACTCACCGGCCCTGGCGACCAGCCTGGTCGCCAGGTTGGGCGGCGATGCGATGCCGGCGCTGGTCCACCCCATGTCGGCGCCGTCGCGGCGCTTGGCGGTCGCGCTCAGGTCGGAGCCGGGCAGGTTCCAGCCCGGCTGTTCCCGGCTGGCGTCGTAGTCCGAACCCGAGTACCAGGCGTCGGTGACCAGTGCACCCAGGGCGGCACGCCAGGATCGATCGGTGACGACGACGTCCGTGCTTCCGTCGCTGTAGCCGATCTCCACGCGGCCGATCAGTCGCGGCGTCACCGCCGCCCCGGCGGAGGCGTCGCTGGCCGCGATGTTGTTGCCCGAACCGGTCACGCGGGCACCGGCCGAGTGCGCGAGCGACAGACCCGGCGTGACGGTGATCCCGGTCCCGCTGGCGCCGGCCGTCCCGATCGCGGTGATCGTACGGGACTCCAGGCGGTCGCCACCCCCACCGGTGTCGATGTTGATGGTGCCGCCGACGTGGTAGCCACTCACCGCGTTCAGCTTGACGTTCGTCGCGGCGGCGGGAACATCGGCGGCGAGCACACCGTCGCCCTTGAGCTGACTCTGCCACCAGGAGTAGGGCGAGGTCCGACCGACGGCGGGGTTCGTCACGCTACGGCGCACGTATGCGGGCCCGTTGCCGAGTTCCACGCCGATGGTGTTGGCGCCGGTCCGAAGGGCCGTGGTCAGGTCGTAGACCCGGTACTCGCTGGAAAGCTGGTAGTTGGAGTTGCCGGGAGCCAGCACCTCGTCGGTCAGTTCCTTGCCGTTGACGGTCGCGTGGTGCAGACCGACGCCGGACAGGTAGAGGCGCGCGTCCGCGACCTCCTTACCGGTCGGCACAGCGAACTGGCGGGCGAAGAGCGGCAGCGGCTGGTTCTCGGTCCGATCCGGGTAGTCGATCCACCGGGCGTCGCCCCAGTCGCTCTGGTCGATCAGCCCCATCGACCAGGTTGCCGCCTCCGACCATTGGGAGGGCTTGCCGTTGGCATCCCAGACCCGCACCCGCCACGCGACCTTGTCCCGCGAGCCGAGCTTCCCGCCGTACGTCACGCGCTGCTCGGCGCCCTTGACCCGACCGGTCGACCAGATCAATTTCTCGTTCTTGAAGTCAGCGACGGACCGCGCCGCCTGCACCTCGAAGGCGGACTGCTCGTCTCCTGGGCAGGGGACATTCGCGGGAGTGTGGTAACAGGGGTGGGACTTGGCGCGGTCGGTCTCGACCATCTGCCAGGCCAGCGTGGGGCGCAGATTGTCGAGCCCGTCTGGTGAGTCGTAACGGCCGTCCACATTCAGCTGGCTCACCTCGACGTTGCCCACATTGGCGGGATCGCCGGGAGCGGCTGTCGCGGCCAGCGGTTGGGGTAACGCCAAGCCTAGGAACAGTCCCAGGGCCGCAAACGTGGCGCAGGTCGATCTTTTGTTGGGTGGCACTTTGTGCTCCTTCTCGTTCGGGATGCGAGGTGTGTCAACCGGGGTTCCACCGTCTCCAACTTCGATAAATTGAATCGTTTCACTACATTGGGGTTCTAACGAGCTTGGCGGACGTGAAACGGGATGGCAATAGCGGCGAACAGATTGGCCGAGTCCGGCCGCCGGTCCTGCAATCACCGGCCGACCTGGGGCCCTGCCGCAAGTCGGTCACGGGGGTTGGCGCGGGCCAGCGCAGACGTCGACAGCGAGGGGCGACCCAGGGGGACAGAGATCGGACGCCTGCTGGATATTCAGCAGCCGGCTCAAGGGCGCTGCGAGCGGCTAGCAGCGCTGGGCAGAGCCGTGCACCGGATTGCCCGCCGATTCCCAGCCGGGCAGGTCATCCCTGAAGGAGTGGGGTCGTGTCAACCCCTGCGCCAGGGGTGGTTGTGGCCGGTTTCTGCTGGTTTCCCGGGTCGGTGCGGACAAACGCCGGCGAGGGGTCGGGGTCAAGGCTCGACTGTAGGTCGACCCCCGGTAGGGGGCTTGGCCTTGACGCCGGCTCCGAGGGGCGCATGATCGTGGCGCCGGGAACAGCGTTGTTCGGTTGTGGGGGGCCGTGTTTCTCCAACGTCCGGTGTGGACGGGTGGCAACTGTCAGGCCGTAGGGGTCTGGTTGCCGGTCATCCCTTCGCCGCCGGCGCGTGGCGGCATGGAGTGATACGGCCGCAGCCAGGCGGGGTCAATCAGAGACGTCGACCGCGCCACCGGCCGGTGGGGGTCAGACCTGCGTCGGCCTCGCGTCCTGGCTGCGTCCAGACTGTGCTCACGCCGCTCGGGCCAGGCAACGGATGTGCCCGTCGCGTAGCCCGTAGTAGACCAGCGTGAGGAGTTTGCGGGCGGCGGCGACCTTGCCGATGTTCGCCCCGCGATGTTCGCCGATACGGGCCCGGGTGGCGGCGATCGGGCCGCGGCGCACCCGCTGCACCGCCTCCACGGCGGCCCAGCGCACGAGGGTAGAGCCCTGCTTGGTGATCCGGCCGCGCCGGATCTTGGTGTCGGACTCGCGGTGGCGTGGGGTCAGCCCGGCCCAGGAGCACAACTGTTCCGGGCGGGTGAAGCGGTGCACGTCGCCGATCTCGGCCACGAACAGCGCGGCCAGGATCGGGCCGACCCCGTCGATGGCCTGCACCGCGACATAGCCGGGGTGAGTGGACAGGCGGGCGCTGGTCATCTTGGCGTACAGGTCGATCTCGAACCCGAACGCGTCGATCAACCGCCGCAGCGAAGCGACCCGCCCGGCATAGACATCCGGCAGGCGCAGCTCGGCGAGCAGCTGCTGCCCGGCAACGCCGAACAGGTCGCTCATCGGCACGCTCACACCGCATTTGGCCAAGACCCCGTGCACCCCGGCCTTCAACCCCGAACGCACCGCGACCAGCTTGGCCCGGTGGCGCACCAACTCCCGCAGCTCGCGGGTGGCCGGGGGAGCGATCCACGCCTCAGGCAAGCGGCCCATCCGCAGCCGATCCGCAAGGTCAGAGGCGTCACGCACGTCGTTCTTCACCCGCCGGTAGGCGAACCCCTTCACCCCCAGCGGGTGCGCCAGGTGCACCTGCGCACCGGCGTCGGCGAGCACGTCAGCGGCCCAGTACCAGCCGTAGGTGGCCTCCAACACCACCTGCGGTGCTTCACCCCAGCCGGCCACCTGCTCGGCCAGGGCGAACGGATCGTTGTCGATGCGCGTGACACCCAGCCGGTCACCGGCCTCGGTCTGCTGCACGATGACCGTACGTCGCCGGTGCAGATCGATACCCACCACCTGCCGGCCGTCGTAGTCTGTGTTCACAGGGGCCTCCAACGTCGTGACGGACGTGAACACCTCCGAGTGAACGCCAAACGGCACGCCCAGAGCGAGATTCACGAGGAGCGGAGGCCCCGCTCCTTCATCGCATCAGGGCAGCAGGATCACGTGCAGGGTGCGGGGGCCGTGCACGCCCTCCACCCGGTTGAGCTCGATGTCGCTGGTGGCGGAGGGTCCACTGATCCAGGTCAGCGGGCGGTGCGGGGTGAGCCGGGCGAGCGCTTCGGGCACCGTTGCCACCACTTGGTCGGCGCGGAGCACGCACACGTGCAGGTCCGGTAGCAGGCTGATGACTCGTCGGCCCTGGTCGGGCGAGCCGTCGAGGACGACCGTGCCGGTTTCGGCGACGGCGACCGCCGCCGCGGTGACGACACCGTCTGCCGCGCCGATCTGTCGAATGTCGAGCCCGTGGTCGGGCAGCGCGGTCACCGCCGACGGCAGCCAGGCGGGCGGCAGGCCCGGCGGTACGACGACGGTGGCCCCCGCCGGCAGGATGGCGGCGATCGTGTCGGCGACGGCAGCCGCGGCAATCCGGTGCACCTGGGCCCGGTAGTCGGTCAACCGCTCCACCAACTGCTCGAGGTCGAGGGCGCCCGCCTGCCGGTAGTCGCGCGGCACCTCGATGGGCGCCGCCGGGCCGCCGGCCGCGAGGGCGGCTCGCAGCCGGCCGAGCACCAGGTCATGGGAGCTCATCGTCCGGCCCACCATTCCCGAAACGTCTGGGCCGGCGGGTCCGGCAGGTCACGGCTACCGGTCCAGCCATCAAGCGGCGGGGGCAGGCCCCGGCCGCGCCGGCCGGCGAGCCGGCTCAGCCGTGCGGCCCGCTGCGCCGTCTCGTACAGCCGGGGTCGGTTCATCGCGTACGCGGCAGCCGCCATCGCCGCCGCCTCAGCCCTCGGGTGGGGCGCCTGGTCACGCAGGTGCACCAGCAACTCAGGGATGTTGATTTTCACCGGGCAGGCGTCGTAGCAGGCCCCGCAGAGCGACGAGGCGTACGGCAACGAGGCGTTGTCAGCCACCCCGGTCAACTGCGGGGACAGCACCGCCCCGATCGGCCCCGGATACACCGACCCGTACGCGTGCCCGCCGGTGCGCTCGTACACGGGACAGACATTCAGACAGGCCGAGCAGCGGATGCAGTGCAACGCCTGCCGACCCGTCTCGTCAGCCAGCACCGCGCTGCGCCCGTTGTCCAGCAGCACCAGGTGGAACGCCTGCGGGCCGTCGCCGGGGGCGACCCCGGTCCACATCGACGTGTAGGGGTTCATCCGCTCCCCCGTCGAGGCCCTGGGCAGCAGTTGCAGGAACACCTCCAGGTCCCGCCAGGTCGGCACCACCTTCTCGATCCCCATCACGGTGATCAACGTTTCCGGGAGGGTGAGACACATCCGGCCGTTGCCCTCGGACTCGACCACCGCGAGGGTGCCGGTCTCCGCCACGGCGAAGTTCGCCCCGGAGACCGCCACCGTCGTGGTGAGGAACGTCTGCCGCAGGTAGCGGCGGGCCTCCGCGGCGAGCGCTGCCGGCTCGTCGGTGAGCGCGGGATCCACCCCGGGCATGGCCCGCAGGAAGATTTCCCGGATCTCGGCCCGGTTGCGGTGGATGGCCGGGACCAGGATGTGGCTGGGCCGGTCATTGCCGAGTTGGACGATCAGCTCGGCCAGGTCGGTCTCCACGGGTGCGATCCCGGCTTCGGCGAGGGCCTCGTTGAGCCCGATCTCCTGAGTGGCCATCGACTTGACCTTGATGACCCGATCACTGCCGGTGGCGCGTACCAGGCCGGTGACGATGCGGTTGGCCTCGTGCGCGTCGCCGGCCCAGTGCACCACACCGCCGGCCTCCACCACCTTCGCTTCGAGCTGTTCGAGCAGCTCCGGCAGGCGCGCCATGACGTCGGTCTTGATCGCGCTGCCGGCCGCCCGCAGCTCCTGCCAGTCCGGCACCTCGCCGATCACCCCGGCCGACTTGACCCGGATGGTCTTCGTGGCGTGCCCGAGGTTGCGGCGCAGCTGCGGGTCGGCCAGGCTGCGCCGCGCGGCGCTCGGGAACGGCTCCGCACCGCGCAGATGCCCCACCCCAGCCGGAGCAGTCGCCGGCATGCCGAGGAACGTCCGGGTCATGGCCGCACCGCCATTCGTCTCCGCTCGCCACCGGTTTCGCTCTGCTCGGTCGAGGCCAGGATCTCCGCGAGGTGCACCGTCCGGACCCCGGTACGTAGCCGGGACAGCCCGCCGCCGATGTGCATCAGGCACGACGAGTCGCCGGCCGTGCAGACGTCCGCGCCGGTGGAGAGCACGTGGCGCATCTTGTCCGCGAGCATCGCCGTCGAGGTGTCGGCGTTCTTCACCGCGAACGTTCCCCCGAACCCGCAGCACTGCTCGGCAGCGGGCAGCTCGACCAGGTCCAGGCCGCGCACCTCCCGCAACAGCCGCAGCGGCCGGTCCCCCACCCGCAGCATCCGCAGCGAGTGGCAGGTTGGGTGGTACGTCACCCGGTGCGGGTAGTACGCCCCGACGTCGGTCACCCCCAGCACGTCGACCAGGCATTCCGACAGCTCGTACGTCCGCCCCGCCACGTCCTCGGCCCGGCCGGCCAACCGTTCGTCACCCGCCCGCCGAGCCACCATCGCGTGCTGATGCCGCACCGACCCCACACACGACCCCGACGGCGCCACGACCACGTCATACGGATCGAACGTCCGCACATGCCGGCGCACCAACGGCAGTGCGTCCCGCTGATAGCCGGTATTGACGTGCATCTGCCCACAGCACGTCTGCTCGGTCGGGAAAACCACCTCGTGACCGAGCCGCTCCAACAACCTCACCGTCGCCTTCGCCGCCTCGGGAAACAAGGTGTCGGCCAGGCAAGTCACGAACAGCGCGATCCGCACTTCACACCTCCACCCGCCCGGCAGCCGCCCGCCACGCGCCGGACTCGCCACCAGGCTCGTAACGCACGATCTCCTGAGCCTGCCGCACCAGCCGCCGCAACGCGACCAGGTCCTCGCCGACGACGCCGGCCGCGCGGGCCTGCACCAGCACGTTGCCGATCGCCGTAGCCTCCACCGGCCCGGCCAGCACGGGAAGGCCGCACGCGTCCGCGGTGAGCTGGCAGAGCAGGGCGTTGCACGCACCGCCGCCGACGATGTGCACGGCGTCGACGTGCCGGCCGGAGAGTTCCTGGGCCTGCAGCACCGCCCGACGGTGCGCCAACGCCAGGCTGTCGATGATGCAGCGGACGACCGCGGCCGGCGACTCGGGCACCGGCTGACCGGTGCGGCGGCACGCCTCGGCGATGCGGGCGGGCATGTCGCCCGGCGGCAGGAACACCGGCTCGTCGATGTCGACCACGCTGCGGAACGCGGGCTCGCGGGCGGCGGCGGCCAGGAGGTCGGGCAGGTCCGGGTTTCCCCAAGTGCGCAGCGATTCCTGCAAGGGCCACAGACCCATGACGTTGCGCAGGTAGCGGATGGTGCCGTCGACTCCGCCCTCGTTGGTGAAGTTCGCCCGCCGGCTCGCCTCGGTGAGCACCGGCCGGTCCAACTCGACGCCGACCAGCGACCAGGTGCCGCAGGAGATGTAGGCGAAGTGATCGCCGGTGGCGGGCACTGCGACCACGGCGGAGGCGGTGTCGTGGGAGCCGACCGCCACCACGTCCGGCGTACCGGGCAGGTCGAGTTCGGGCAGTGCCGGCCCGATCCGTGTACCGGGCTCGCGCAGCGGCGCGAGGATGTCGGTACGGATACCGGCGTCGGCCATCACGTCGGTTGCCCAGGTGCGCCGATTCAGGTCGTACAGCTGGGTGGTGGAGGCGTTGGTGACCTCGGCGCCGATCTCCCCGGTGAGCCAGTAGGCGATCAGATCCGGGATCATGAGCAATCGGTGGGCGGCGGCGAGCTGCGGCGAGCCGGCGGCCGCTACGAGTTGGTAGAGCGTGTTGAACGGCAGTTGCTGCAAACCGGTGGTGGCGTACAGCCGCTCGGCCCCGAGCCGTTGCGTCACCCGCTCCAGGACACCCTCGGTACGCGTGTCGCGGTAGTGAACCGGGTTGCCGAGCAGCGCGCCGGAGGAGTCGAGCAGTCCGTAGTCGACCGCCCAGGAGTCGACGCCGACGCTGGCGACCGGCCCTGCCGACCGCAGCCCGGCGAGCACGTTGCGGTAGAGGGCGAGAATGTCCCAGTGCAGCGTCCCGCCGACGCGCACCGGCTCGTTGGCGAACCGGTGCGCCACCTGCAGGCGCAGGGCCTCCCGGCCAACCTGCCCGACCACGACCCGGCCGCTCGAGGCGCCGAGGTCGACGGCAGCGACCGCGATCTCCCCGGATCCGCGAGGTCTCGCCGGCGGACCTGGCCGGGCCGCTGCCATGGGCCCAGCCGCCAGCTCGGCTCCGGCTGCCGGCTCGGGTCGTTGCGGCACCATTGTCACCTCAGAAAGGCGGCGGCGACGCCGGCGTCGACGGGAATGTGCAGGCCGGTGGTGTGCGACAGGTCGCCGGCGGTGAGGGCGAACACCGCGTTGGCGATGTGCTCCGGCAGCACCTCCCGCTTGAGCAGGGTGCGCTGGGCGTAGAACTCGCCGAGCTTCTCCTCCGGTACGCCGTACACGGCCGCCCGGTCAGCGCCCCAGCCACCGGCGAAGATGCCGGAGCCGCGGACCACCCCGTCGGGGTTGATGCCGTTGACACGGACGCCGTGCGCACCGAGTTCGGCGGCGAGCAGCCGCACCTGGTGGGCCTGGTCAGCTTTGGCGGCGCCGTACGCGACGTTGTTCGGGCCGGCGAACACCGAGTTCTTGCTGGCGATGTAGACGATGTCGCCGCCGATGCCCTGGGCGATGAGCACCCGGGCGGTCTCCCGGGAGACGAGGAACGACCCCTTTGCCATGACATCGTGCTGCAGGTCCCAGTCCCGCGCTGTGGTGTCCAGCAGCGACTTCGACAGCGATAGCCCGGCGTTGTTCACCACGAGGTCGACCCCGCCGAAGGCGAGCACCGCGGCCCGCACCGCCGCGCCGACCTGCTCCTCATCGGTGACATCGAGGGGTACGGAGACAGCCACGTCGGGTCCGCCGATCTCGTCGGCGACGGTGCCGGCGGCGGCAGCGTCCCGGTCGGTGACCACGACGCAGGCGCCCTCGGCGGCGAGCCGGTGGGCGATCGCCCGGCCGATGCCGGAGCCGCCGCCGGTGACCAGCGCGATCCGGGTCGCGAGGGGCTTGGGCTTGGGCATCCGCTGGAGCTTGGCCTCCTCCAGCGCCCAGTACTCGATGCGGAACTTTTCCGCCTCGTCGATCGGGGCGTACGTCGACACCGCCTCGGCGCCCCGCATGACGTTGATGGCGTTGACGTAGAACTCGCCGGCCACCCGCGCGGTCTGCTTGTTCGCCCCGAAGCTGAACATGCCGACGCCGGGCACCAGCACGATGGCCGGGTCGGCGCCCCGCATCGCCGGGCTGTCCGGGGTGGCGTGCCGCTCGTAGTAGGCCCGGTAGTCGTCGCGGTAGGCGGCGTGCAGTTCCTTCAGCCGTGTGATGGTCTCCTCGAGTCCGGCGGTGGGCGGCAGGTCGAGCACCATCGGTCGGACCTTGGTCCGCAGGAAGTGATCCGGGCAGGAGGTGCCGAGTGCGGCCAGTTCGGACATCCGGTCGCGACCGACGAAGTCGAGCACCACATTGTTGTCGGTGTAGTGGCCTACCTGTGCCCGGTCGGTGGAGGCGAGGCCACGCAGCACCGGGAAGAGGGCGGCGGCCCGAGCCTGGCGCTCCTCCTCGGGCAACGGCTCGTACATCAACTTTCCGAACGGCTCGGGGCGGCCATGCTCGACGAGGTACGCGGCCGCGGTGGCGATGATCTCGCGGGAGTTGGCCTCGCACTCGTCGCTGGTGGCGCCCCAAGCGGTGATCCCGTGTCCGCCCAGGATGACGCCGATGGCCTGCGGGTTGGTCCGCTGTACGGCGGCGATGTCGAGGCCCAACTGGAAGCCGGGGCGGCGCCACGGCACCCAGAGCACCCGGTCGCCGAAGATCTTCCGGGTCAGCTCGGGCCCGTCGGCGGCGGTGGCGATCGCGATGCCCGAATCCGGGTGCAGGTGGTCGACGTGCGCCACCTCGACCAGGCCGTGCATGGCGGTGTCGATGGACGGCGCCGCCCCGCCACGGCCGTGCAGACAGTAGTCGAACGCGGCGACCATCTCGTCCTCGCGTGCTATGCCGGGATAGACGTTGATCAGGGACCGGAGCCGATCAAGCCGGAGCACCGCCAGCCCTCGCTCGGTGAGTGTCCCGAGGTCGCCGCCGGACCCCTTGACCCACAAGAGGTCGGTGGGCTCGCCGGTCACCGGGTCGGTCTCCATGCCCTTCGTGGAGGTGTTGCCGCCGGCGTAGTTGGTGTTGGCCGGGTCGGCGCCGAGCCGGTTGCTGCGCGCCAACAGGTCGCGCACCGCGGGGTTCGTCATGGTTTCCTTCGCAGTTCTCGGGCCGGCACGGTCGGCGTGCCACATCGTGTTGCGGTCTGGCCGCCACCTCGGGCGTCAGCCGTTCGTCCTAAAGTTGTGAAACGTTTCATTCGGTCGCTCCGAGGTTACGAGGAGATCTCTGGTGGCGTCAAGGGACCGTCACACCAGTCCTCGCCGGGCAGCCCACACCACCGCCTCGATCGGCGTATCGACATTCAGCCGTTGACAGATCAACCGCACGCGGCGGCGGACACTGCGTTCGGACAGGTGCAGCTCCACCGCGACGCTCGCGGTAAGCCGGCCCTCGGCGAGCAACGCGAGCACGGCGATCTCGTCATCCGTCAACACGGCCGGCTCGACATTCGGCGGGTCGTGATGCACCTGGCAGTCCTTTCGCCCGGGGACAAACGAAGGGAAACGGCCGCGGCACCGGTGGCCGGTCGGTCGACCTGATGGCCGGCGCGACCGGCCCGGCCGATCACCGGTGACGGATGTCAGGCACCCCAGCCCGCCTGCTGCCCGCCGACCCGCTCGGCCCTGACCCGCTCCAGGTAGCCGGAGCGCTTGTAGGCCGCGACCGGGTCCGGGTCCAGGCCCATCTCCTCGCGCAAATCGCGCAGCAGCGGCCGAACGTCGGTGTTGTAGGCGTCCATCAGTACGGCGTTGGCCTCCAGCACGTCACCCGATCGTTGCGCGGCGGTCAGCGCCGCCACGTCGACCAGTAGCGCCTTGGCGGTCGCCTCCTGGACGTTGAGCACCGACCGGATGACGGCCTGCACCTTCGGCTCGATGTTGTGGCACTGGTCGAGCATGAACGCGATGCCGTATCTCGGGCGCAGCGCGTCCGCCTGGACGATCTCATGCATGATCCGGAACAGCTGGAACGGGTCCGCCGACCCCACCATCAGGTCGTCGTCGGCGTAGAACCGCGAGTTGAAGTCGAAGGCGCCCAGCTTCCCCGCGCGCAACAGGAATGCGACGATGAACTCGATGTTCGTGCCCGGTGCATGGTGTCCGGTGTCGATGACCACCTGCGCCCGCTCGCCGAGTTCGAGGCAGTGCGCGTAGGCGGTGCCCCAGTCCGGCACGTCGGTCATGTAGAACGCCGGCTCGAACAGCTTGTACTCCAGCAGCAGCCGCTGCTGGCCGGTCAGCCGGTCGTATGCCTGCCGCAGCGCCTCCGCGAGCCGGTCCTGACGCTCCCGGATGCTGTCCTGCCCGGGGTAGTTGGTGCCGTCGGAGAACCACAGCTTCAGATCACGCGATCCGGTGACGTCCATGACGTCGACGCACTCCAGCAGGTGCCGGATCGCCTTGCGCCGCACCTTCGGGTCCGGGTTGGTGACCGAGCCCAGCTTGTAGTCGTCGTCCTGGAACACGTTCGCGTTGATCGTGCCCAGCTCGATGCCCTGCTCCTTGGCGTGCCCCGCCAGTGCGGCGTAGTCGTCCATCCGGTCCCACGGGATGTGCAGCGCCACCGTGGGCGCGACACCGGTGAACCGGTGCACGGTCGCCGCGTCCGCGACCTTCTCGTACGGATCGCGGGGCACGCCCTCCTGCGCGAACACCTTGAACCGGGTGCCCGAGTTGCCGTACGCCCAGGACGGCGTCTCGATGCGCTGCTGGCGCAGGGCATCGAGGACCCGCCTGCGCGTGGTCGGTTCGATCTCGGTCATCGCTGCTCCCCAAGTTGCTGTTCGAGATGGAAGATCTCGGTCAGGACGCGGAACCCGCGGTCGGGTCGCCCGCCAGGCAGGTCGGCGAAGAACGGGCCCATCTCGGCCTGCCACCGCGCGTTGACCTCGGTCGCTTCCATCGCCGCGAGCGCGGCGTCGAGGTCCTCGGTCAGGAAGTAGCCGACCAGCAGTCCGTCGTCCCGAAGGAAGAGTGAGTAGTCGTGCCAGCCCGCGCGCTTCAGCGCGGCCAGCATGTCGGGCCACACGGTGGCGTGGCGGCGCCGGTACTCCGCCATCCGCTCCGGCCTTACCTGGAGGGTGAAGCAGATCCGGCGCACACCACACCTACCCGTGCTCAGAACTGGAACTGGTCGATGTTCGACTCGTTGAACACGAACGGCTCGCCCAGGAGGATCTCCCCGTTCGCGCCGACCGTGAACTCACCGAGCTTGCCGGCGGTGAACTTCTCACCCTCCTTGCCGGTGATGATCCCGGAGGCGAGCGCCGCGCCCGTGTAGGCGGCGAGGTAGCCGAGGTCGGCCGGGTTCCACAGGGCGAAGGCCTTCACGGTGCCGTCCTTGACGAACTCGCGCATCTGGTTCGGCGTACCGAGGCCGGTCAGCTGCACCTTGCCCTTGTAGGACGAGCCGGAGAGGTAGCGCGCCGCGGCGGCGACACCGACCGTGGTCGGGGAGATGATGCCCTTGAGGTTGGGGTACTTCGAGAGCAGACCCTGGGCCTCCTGGAACGACTTCTCGTCCTGGTCGTCGCCGTAGACCGTGGCCACCAGCTTGAGCTTGCTGTACTCCGGCTTGGCCAGCTCGGTCTTCATCAGCTCGATCCAGGCGTTCTGGTTCGTCGCGTTCGCCGTCGCCGACAGGATGGCGATCTCGCCACCCTCCGGGCCGACCGCGTCCGAGATCAGCTTGATCTGCGACTGGGCGATGCCCTCCGAGGTGGCCTGGTTGACGAACGCGTCCCGGCACTCCGGCTTGGTGTCCGAGTCGTAGGTGACGACCTTCGCCCCGGCGGCCTTGGCCTCGGTCAGCGAGCCGCAGACGGCGTCCTGGTCGTTGGCCGCGATGATGATGACGTCGCTGCCCTGCTGGGACAGCGTGTTGATGTACGACACCTGCGCCGACGGGCTGGCCTCGGACGGGCCGGTCTGCGCGTACTGGCCCTTGAACTCCTCGACAGCTGGCTTGCCGCCCTTGTTGTCCGAGGTGTCGAAGTACGGGTTGTTGACCTGCTTGGGCAGGAAGGTGACCTTGAGACCTTCCTTGATGGTGCCGGTGGCGTTGCCGGTGTCGCCGGCATCCGTGCCGCCGCCGGTGTCCTCGGCGCAGGCGCCCAGGGTGAGGGCGACGGCGGCCAGCACCGCGGTCGCGACGATGCGGGTACGTCCGGTTCTCATGATGATGCCCTTTCCAGTGTGGTGGTAACGAGACGGCGCCGACGTATCCGCTCGCGCGTCATGTGCACGAGGTTCGGTCCGACAACCGAGAGGATGAGCAGGGTTCCGGTCACGATGGTCAGCGCGTTCGCCGGCACGTCGGCCAGTTGCAGCGCGTTTCGGAGGACGCCGAGCAGGGCCACCGCCGCGAGGACCCCGACGAGACCGCCGCGCCCACCGAAGATGGACACGCCGCCGAGCAGCACGGCGGCCACGACCGCCAACTCCAGGCCGGTCGCGTTGTCGGCGCGGGCGCTGGCGAACCGGAACGTCCAGAAGACGCCAGCCAGCGCCGACATGGCACCCGTGGCGACGAAGAGCCAGAACTTGGTGCGCAGCACCGAGATGCCGGCGAAGGTGGACGCCTCGGCGTTGTTGCCGATCGCGTAGAGCGAGCGGCCGATCGGGGTGGTGTGCAGAACCACGCCGCACATGACGGCGAGGGCTGCCAGGACCAGCACGAACCAGGGGATGACCGTGCCGGGGATGGGGGCGACGGCGTTCTGGGTCCAGGCCGGCGGGTAGTCGGCGATCGCCCGGTCCCCGAGGACGACGTACGCCAGGCCCCGGTAGAGCGCGAGCGTACCGATCGTGACTGCCAGTGACGGCAGGCCGAAGGCGGTGACGAAGACGCCGTTGACCGCGCCGAGCACGGCGCCGAGCAGCAGGCTCACCACGATCAGCACCGGCAGTGATGTGACGCCGAGGTACCAGAGTTGCCCGAGCACGGAGCAGGTGAGGCCGACTGTGCTCGCCACCGACAGGTCGATCTCGCCGGTGATGATGACGAGTGTCATCGGCAGCGCGATCAGGGCGATCGGGATCGCCTCCAGCACCACGAACCGGTAGAAGCGCGGGCTCCCGACGCCCTCGATCGTGGCGGTGGCGACGAGCACCACAAGGAGCAGCGCGAGGATGAGGATGGCGTCCCAGGAGCCGAGCAGGCGACGCCACGCGACCGGCCCGGTGCCGGCCGGCTTGACGAGGGTGTCAGTTGCCACGGGTCTTGCCTCCTCGCAGACGACGTGCCATGCGGACGGCGAGCGCGCGGTCGAGCCCGATGGCGGCCAGGATGAGCGCGCCGACGGCGGCACGCTGCCAGAACGGGGTGACCCCGAGGACCGGCAGGGCGCTGCCGATGGTGGTCAGCAGGACGGCGCCGAGCGCCGCGCCGTACACCGAGCCGCTGCCGCCGAAGATCGCCACGCCACCGACCACCACGGCCGCGACGACGTTGAGCTCGATACCGAGGCCGGCGTTGGCGTCAAGGGTGCCGAACCGCGCCGCGTACAGCACCCCGGCGAGCCCGGCGAGCGCGCCGCTGGTCACGAAGGCGAAGAAGACCCGGCGGCCCACCGCGATGCCGGACAGCCGGGCGGCGTCCGGGTCCGAGCCGATCGCGTACAGCTCTCGACCGCTGCGGTAGTTGCGCAGCAGGTATCCGGCGGCGACGAGCACCGCGATCGCGAAGAGCGCGAGCACCGGTACCCCGAGGATCGTGGCGGTGCCCATCCGCAGTAGGCCGCGCGGCATGTCGGCGGCGTTGATCTGGCGTCCGGTGGCCCAGGTGTAGTCGATGCCGCGGAACACGTACAGCGTGCCGAGCGTGACGACCAGCGCCGGTACGCGCGCCGCGGCGATCAGGCCGCCGTTGACCGCGCCGCAGAGTGCACCCAGCGCCACACCGATCAGCATCGCCACCGGGATCGGTGTGCCGGGGTTGGCGACGAACAGCGACCCGGTGGCGAACGCGGCCAGGCCGAGGATCGAACCGACCGACAGGTCGACGTTGCGGGTGATGATCACGATGGCCTGGCCGACGGCCAGGATCGCCAGGATGGTCGAGCTGAGCAGCAGGTCCTTGATGTTCTGCGCGGAGAGGAACCGCTGGTTGACTGCGAAGGTCACCGCGACCAGGAGCACCAGCGCTAACAGGATGCCCAGCTCGCGCACGACGAACAGCCGGTGCGCGAGGCGGGCGCCGGACTCCGGCTTCGACTCGTCCGTTGCGGCGACGGCCGGTGGTCGTACGTCTGCCGTGGTCATGCGGCGGCCTCCTGTTGCCCGGTCGCGGCGAACATGACGCTCTCCTCATCGGCCTGGTCCCGGGGGATGTCGGCGAGCAGCCGGCCCTCGTGCATGACGAGCACCCGGTCGGCCATGCCGAGGACCTCCGGCAGCTCACTGGACACCATCAGCACCGCCACGCCCTCGGCGGCGAGTTGGGAGAGCAGCCGGTGCACCTCGGCCTTCGTGCCGACGTCGATGCCCCGGGTCGGCTCGTCGATCATGAGCACGCAGGGCTCGGTGGAGAGCCACTTGGCCAGCACGACCTTCTGCTGGTTGCCACCGGAGAGGGTGGACACCGGGTCGCTGTTGCGGGCGGCCTTCACCTGCAACCGCCGGGCCCACTCCGCAGCTGAGCGCCGTTCGCTGCCGCCGAACAGCAGCCCGAGCCGGCTCAGTGCCCACCGGCGCGGCAGCGTGGCGTTGCGTTCGATGGACAGCTCCATCACCAGGCCCTGCTGGCGTCGGTCCTCGGGCACGAGCGCCAGGCCGGCGGCGATCGCCGCCGGCGGGTGACCCGGCCGCAGCCGCCGGCCGTCGACGCGTACCTCGCCGGCGTCGTACCGGTCGACGCCGAAGATCGCCCGGGCCACCTCGCTGCGGCCCGCGCCGACCAGTCCGGCCAGCGCGACGATTTCGCCGCCGCGCACGGTGAAGGAGACGTCCTCGAAGTAGCCGTACCGGGTCAGCCCCTCGACCTCCAGGCGTACCTCACCCGGTTCTGTCGGGACCTTCGGGAACAGCGCGGAGATGTCCCGGCCGACCATGGTGCGTACGACGGCGTCCACGCTCAGGTTGCCGATCTCGTCGGTGGCGATCCAGCGGCCGTCGCGCATGACGGTGACCCGCTGACAGAGCGAGAACACCTCGTCGAACCGGTGCGAGATGAACAGGATCGCCGCGCCGTTGTCGCGCAGCGAACGGGCCACGGCGAAGAGCCGCTCGACCTCGACTCCGGAGAGCGCCGCGGTGGGCTCGTCCATCACCAGGACCCGGGCGTCGAAGGAGAGCGCCTTGGCGATCTCGACGAGCTGCTGGTCGGCGATGGACAGGCCGCGGGCCGGCCGGTCCGGATCGATCCGCACACCGAGCCGCGCGAACAGCTCGTTGGTGCGCTCGCGCATGGCCGAGGCATCGATGCGGCGCAGCCCCTTCAACGGCTGTCGACCCATGAAGATGTTTTCCGCGACCGACAGGTCGGGAAACAGGGTGGGCTCCTGGTAGATGACGGCGATGCCTGCCGCGCGGGCGTCGGCCGGGCTGCCGAAGGCGACCGGTCGGCCGCCCAGCGACACGCTCCCCGCGTCCGGCGAGTGCACGCCAGCCAGGATCTTCACCAAGGTGGACTTGCCGGCGCCGTTCTCGCCGACCAGCGCGTGCACCTCGCCGGCGTACAGTTCCAGCCGGGCGTCCCGCAATGCGGCGACGGCACCGAACGACTTGTCCACACCTTCCAGCGCCAGGACCGGAAGCACGTGGCCCCCTCACGGTTGTAGTAGTAACGGCGCGGTAATCGAGATCACCTATATGAAACGTTTCACTAGTGGCAGTGACTTTAGGCGGCGGCCCGATACGGGTCAAGAGTTTCCGGCCGGTTACCACCTCGTTATCCTGGACCGCCTCCGCCCCCGGTGGCGACGTGTCCTGATCCGGACACGTTCGCCCCACCCACAGCACGGCCGTCGGCGCCGCTGGTACGTTTCACCCAGCGCAGCGGAATCAACCGCCGGCCGCCGGTCACCACAGGCTTGAGGGAGAGATGGCCGCCGCCAACATCAAACAAGTGGCGAAGCACGCGGGTGTGTCGCTCGGGACCGTCAGCAACGTGCTCAACCGGCCTGACCTCGTCGCCCCGGCCACCCGCCAGAAGGTGCTCGACGCCATCACCGAGCTGGGATACGTCCGCAATGACTCCGCCCGTCAACTGCGCGCCGGGCGCAGCCGTACCGTGGCGATCCTCGTCCTCGACGTGTCGAACCCGTTCTTCACCGACGTCGTCCGCGGCGCGGAGGCGGTGGTCGAGGAAGCCGGCGGGATGTTGATCGTGTGCAACAGCGGTGAAGACCCACGGCGGGAGCAACGCCACCTCGACATGCTCGAGGAGCAGCGAGTGCAGGGCCTGCTCGTGACCCCCGTCTCCGACGGCCGGCATTCACGGCTGGACGCGTTCGTCAAGCGGGGCATTCCGGTGGTGCTCGTCGACCGGGGCTCCGGGCACTCGAGTCGATGCTCGGTCGCCGTCGACGACCTCAACGGAGGGCGCTGGGCCGCCGAACATCTCGCCGAGCGGGGACACGAACGGATCGGGTTCGTCGGTGGCCCGATCACGATCCGCCAGGTGGCGGACCGGCACCACGGCGCCGCCACCGCGCTCGCCGACCGCGACACCCCGCTTGACCTTCAGCTCTTCACGACACCGAGCCTGTCCGTCGACGCCGGTCGGCAGGCCGCCGACAAAGTGGCGACGCTCGCCGCCGGCGAACGGCCCACGGCGGTCTTCTGCGCCAACGACCTGCTCGCGCTCGGCGTGCTCCAAGGGCTGACCGCGCACGGGCTGCGAGTGCCCGAGGACGTCGCGATCGTCGGCTACGACGACATCGAGTTCGCCGGTGCGGCGACCGTGCCCCTGAGCTCCGTACGGCAGCCCCGAGCCCAGTTGGGCCGCACCGCCGCCGAGCTTCTCCTCGAAGAGTCGATGAACGACGGCAGTCACCAGCATCGCCACGTCGTGTTCCAGCCCGAACTGGTGATTCGGGCCTCCAGCGACCACTACCGCTGAACCCGCGACCACGAGCCGGGCCGAAAACAGCGCCATCGAGCCGGCGCGTGGCCCGGGGCACCGGCCCCGGGCCACACGCCGGTCACCGCGGCTGCGCCGCCGACTGGGCCACCGGGTGGAAGCTCGACCGGCCGGAGCCCACCTCGAAGATCGCCCGCCCGTCCTCGATGCCGATGAAGGTCGCCCGGCTCGGACCGGCGGCGCGGTAGGACCGCCCGGCCTCCACCGGCAACGCCACCCGAGCCGTGACGTTGACCGGCACCTCGAGCTCGACCCGCATGCCCGCGCCGACCCGCCGCCAGTCCAGGGCCACCGGACCCCGCTGGGTGTGGACGGTGCCCGCCGCCCGAGTCAGCCCGACGGCCGGCGGGACGACGTCCACAACGGCAGCCCCCGGGCTCGACGTACGGATGCCGAGCATCGCCTCCTGCACGTCCACCAGGGCCTGCGCACCCCAGCCGTGGGACTGGCTGAAGTTGGTGCCGGGGTCGAGCGTCCACGCCTCCCAGGTGAAGGTGCCGCCCTGGGCGAGGATGTTGGCCCAGCCCAGGTCGTCTGCGTTGGTCAACAGCCGGAGTACGGCGTCCGGCCGGCCGGCGTCGCTGAGCGCCTGCAGCAGCCAGTGGGCCGTCATCGGGCCCTGCTTCATGCCCATCGAGGCGAGGTGCTCGGCCAGCACCGGGTGGTCGGCCGCCGGCGCCACGCCGTGGGCGACCGCGTACGACGTCGAGTGCTGGCCCGCGTGGCCGCTCTGCTCGCCGGTGGACAGGAGTCCGTCGATGTAGACTCCGTCGGCCCGGCGCAGCTTCGCGTTCATTGCGTCGGCGAGGTCGGTGGCACGTCCGTCGTAGGTCGCCACCTCGCTCCGCGGTCGACCGAGCGTCTCGGCCATCCGCGCGGTGGTGCGCAGCACGTCCACGCTCTGGGCGTTGATGGTCGTCCGTGCGGCGGCGCTCATGTCGTACCCGAACCGGCCCGGCTCCGGCCAGTCGACGATCCCGAAGCGGTAGGCGCCACTGCCGCCGGACAGGTCGGTGACCAGGCCGGCGGCCGGACCGGTCGACGGGATGTGCCGCAGCACGTAGTCCGCCGTGTCACGGATTGCCGGGTACGCCTCCGCGAGCAGCGCCTCGTCGCCGGTCTCCTGGTAGTAGCGCCACACCCAGTCGACGAACATCAGCGAGTAGTCGGGAATGTCGCGCTTTCCGTCCCCGTTCGGATAGACGGCGTTGTACCGGCCGACATCGCCGCCGGCGTTCCAGTACCGCTTCGCCGACCGCAGGAACTCGCGGATGGCCTGCTGGGTGGCGTCGCGTTCGCCGAAGGCCGCCATCGTGGCGTAGGAGATGTCCGCGGCGTCACCCAGGAACTGGCCCTTCTCCCGGCTCGGCGTGTCGACGAACGCCTCCTGCACCGAGTAGATCGCGGACCGCTTCATCAGCTCCCACACCTTGTCGAGAATGGGGTCGGAGCTGGCGAAGCTAGCTTCCCGGCCGTTGGGAACGTCCGTGTGCACCACCACGGCGGAGATGTCCTCGAGGACGATGTCCTCGCCTGCTCCCGGGATCTCCAGGTAGCGGAAGCCGAGGTGGGTGAACGCCCGGAACTCCTGCTCGCCGTCCTTCTGGGTGTACGGGTAGCTCATGTCGGTGCCCTGTGACAGCAGGGTGGAGGTGGCGACCCGGCCGGTGTCGGTGAGGTTGTAGCCGGCCCGGACGGTGACGGTGCGGCCGGCGACACCGGCGTCGAAGCGTACGGCCGGGCGGGCGGGGATGACCACACCGAAGTCGGCGACCACGGTGCCGTCCTCGGCGGTGCTCACCGCCACTGGCGCCACCGTCGTCTCGGCCAACCGCGTCTCCTGCCCGATCAGGTGGGAGTAGGTCGCGTTCGGATGCGCCCCGACCACCTGCGCGGGTGCCCAGGGTGCCGCGCTGTCGTCGTACCCCGGCTGCGTCCACCCGACCACCTCGGCGCGCGCGTCCTGCCGCTCGATCCGGTCGCCCTCGCCGTTGCGACGGCCGGAGCCGTCGGGGAACAGCGTGTCGCGGGTGACCCGCCATGAGTTGTCGGTGACGAACACCTCCCGGGAGCCGTCGGCGTGCTCGACCACGAGCTTCATGAGGAGCCCACGAGCACCCGTGGGACGGCCCTGGCCGCTCCCATACCAGTGGTAGCGCACACCGATCGTGAGCGGTTCACCGGCCGGCACCAGGGCGGTGACGTCGGCGGCCTGGTAGTAGTCCTCGCCCGGATAGCCGAACGACGTGCCCCGATCGGCCCGCCGCCCGTTCAGGTACAGCTCGTAGGTGTGATCCGCCGCCGTGTACGCGCGGGCCCGGACGACCGGGCTTGCGCCCACCCGCACCTCGGTGCGGGCCAGGGTGTAGTCGTCGGCTTCGTTCGTGGCGCGCCGGATCCAGCTCGCACCGTCCCACTGCGCGTCGGAGATGCCGGTCTCGAACTTCCCGGTGCCGGCCGGGGACTCCCGGTCGCTGCGGTCCCACGTCCGGACCGACCACTCGTAGGCGGCGCCCGCCCGCAACGCCGGCCCCCGGTAGGGCACGTACGACTGCTGCCCGGACGCCACCTTGCCCGAGTCCCAGACCACGTCGCCGCCCGCCTGCGAGACGGTGAGTCGGTACGCGGTCTGCACCTCGCCGGGGTCGCGGTCCTGCGGCAGCCAGCTGAACCGCGGCATCCCCTCGACGTTGAGTGGGTGGGCACGGTCGTCGACCGTCAAGGCGGCCGGAACCGATGGTGCGTGTCCCGGCGCGGCCGTCGCCTGCGGCGCGCCGGTGAGCACGCCCCCGGCGATGGTCGCGGTGGCAACGAACGCGACGACGCGGGGACGGATGGACGCTCGTGACATACGTGTTCCTCTCCCTGTTGGAGGTCGGAGGCCGCCGGCGGGCTCAGTTCCGGCGGTCGGAGGTGATCACGGTGCGGCCCGGCTCGACCGACGTGACGACGAGCCGCCCGTCGGTCACCGACCTGCGGGGGGCGCGCCCCTCGGAGCGCACGTGCAGGGCCCGGGGGTCGGCCACACCGAGCTGCGCGAGGTCGAGTTCGATACGACCGGACACGTTCGCAGGGAGGGTGACGGCCAACCGGAACCCGTCGCGGCGGTCGAGCGAGACCTCGACCGGGCCCCGCATCGTGGGCACCTTCGACCGCAACCACTGCAGTGGACCGGGCTGCGGGGCGACCAGCACTTCGCGGGCGCTGGGGGCGAGTGGCCGGACACCGGCGACGAACCGCGGCACGATGTTTGCCGGTGCGGACCCCCAGGCGTGCGAGAACGTGGTGTTCGGCTTGATCGACGGATCCCACGCCTCCATGACGATGGTGGCGCCCAGGTCGTCCATCATGTGCAGCCAGGAGGACTGCTCCCGGCTGGTGAGCAGGGCGTGGGCGGCATGCCCCAGGCCGGCGCGGTAGAGCGCCTCGAGCAGGAACTGGGACCCGTAGACGCTGACCCGCATGCCCCGCTCGGCCAGCCACTCCCCCAGCGCGCGCACGTCGCGGTCGTCCGCCATGCCGAGCGCCACCGGGAACGCGGTCGCGTGCTGGGCGTGGTGACCGGTGCCCGCCCCGTCGCGGTAGGTGCCGGCGGTGCGGTCGAGCAGTTGCGCATCGGCCGCGGCCCGTAGCCGCGCGGCAAGTTCGGCGTAGCGCTGTTCGTCGGCGCCACGGCCGAGCACGCCGGCGATGCGGGACAGGGCGCCGAACGCCGCGTACTGCCAGGCATTGATGACGGTGTTGACCCGGGTGAAGACGTAGCCGTCGCGGTTGCTGGCCGGCCAGTCGACGAGGTCGGCGTTCGACTGGCTGGAGCTGCCGGGGTTCTTCTCGACGAGACCGGAGGCGTTGAGCGCCTCGTCGAGCTGCCGATCGACGAACAGCTCGTAGTCGGCGGCCAGGTTGGTGGCATCACCGGTGGCAAGGTAGTCCTCCCACGCGGTGATCACGGTCTGCAGGCGGTACTCCGCCGGCCAGGTCGGGCGGCGGGCCAGGTACGAGATGGAGTACCTGGCCAGCGCGAAGGAGCGCTGGGTCGCGTACTCGGAGAGCTGGTTGATGATGGCGTCGCCCTCGTATGGCCCGCGCTCCCGGGTAGGTGTGTCCTGGTAGAGGTCCTGGCGGGTCGCCTCGATCGAGTACCGGCACATCTCCCAGACCCGGTCCAGGTCGGGGTCGGAGCTCTCGAACGCGGCGTCGTCGTCGTTCCACGGCAGCTTCAACACCGCCGCCTCGACGGCGTCGCCGAGGTCCAGTGCGGGGTCGGCGACGAGTTCGACCCACCGGAAGGCGCGATAGCCCCAGTGCTCGAGCTGCTGCGGGCCGTCCCGCAGCGTCCACACCTCGCGGTAGGTCTGACCGGCCCGGAGCTGGTAGCGGGCGCCGGTGGCGGTGCGTTCCTCGCCGAGCCGGACCTCCACCGTCTGACCCGCGGTGCCGGTCACCGACAGCCGGATGCCGCCGACGACCGCCCGCCCGAGGTCACACAGCCACCGGCCCGGTCCGAGCTGCTCCACCGCTGCGGGTCGCAGGTAGGTGTAGGCCATCGCGTTCAGCCAGGCCGGTTCCAGGCGTCGGGTCAGCGGCACGGCAGCGGCCGGCTCCCACGCGTCGTCGTCGAACCCTGGGGCGCTCCAGCCGACCGGCTCATGCCGGGCATCGATGTATTCCTGCGGCGCCTGGTAGTACCCGCCGCCGGTGAAACCCGCCGACGGCCGCCAGCGGCCGGCCCGCCGGGCCCGCCAGTGCTCGCCGGTGGTCACCACCTGGCGGCTGCCGTCGGCGAAGACCACGACCAGTTCGGCGAGGAACGCCCGCTCCTGCGACGAGTAGCACAGCGCGGCGAACGCGTTGCGTCCCGGAGCCAGGGCCGCCGTCACGTCGTGGGTCTGGTAGCGCGCCTCACCGGCCATCGCCCGCACCGGCCCGACACCGGCGACGGTGTCGTTGAGCCACATCTTGTAGACGTACTGCCGAGCCGGTTCGGGGGACTGTCCGGTCGCGTAGACGAAGGCCGCGGCCACCGGCTTGTCCGGCAGGTCGAACTCGGTGCGCAGCACGGCCCAGTCGTTGCTCTCGCCCAGCGCGGCGAGCAGGGATGCACCGCGGTCGAGAACCAGGTCGCCGCCCGTGACCGTGCCGCCGACGAAGACCCCCGGGCCGGTGACGAAGTCCTCGTCGACCAGGACCTTGCCGGTCGGATCGGTGAAAGAGACCGAATGGTAGCGCTGCGACTCCGTGCTGCCGTTGCGCATGCCGATCCCGCCGGTGGCGTACGTGCCGTCGACCGTCGTGTCGATCAAGGTGCCGTCGAGGTACGTCCGGATCGTCGGTCCGCTCAGTTCGATGCGGAGCCGCACCGGTACGCCGGTGGGGACCGGAAGCCCAATCGGCTGCTCCCTCAGCACCGTGTAGGTGCCGTTGCGCTGCACGTGCGTCTTGAGCACGCCGGGCGAACCGGCACGCAGCTGCCACAGGTAGTTGTTGGACGCGTTCTGCGCACGGAACCAGAGGCTGGCGGCGACGGAGGTGACGGTGACCGAGGCGTCCAGCACGCCGTCGGTCAGGGACACCGAGCCGTCCCGCGCCCAAACCGGTGTCGCGGTCCAGGTGTCGCCGGCAGCGGTGACCACCTGCTGCGGCTCGGACCAGTTCGAGACGAGGTCGGGGGTCGTCCAGGTCCGGACCCGCCAGTGGTAGAGCGACGCGGGCCGCAGCGTCGGGCCGCCGTACTCTACGGCGACCGAGTCGCTCGCGGCGACCCGGCCGCTGTCCCACACCACACCGCCGTCGGCCAGCAGCTCCTGGCGGGTGTGTGCGACCTGGACCTGGTACGCGACCTGGCGGGGCGCGGGGCCCAGCGCCGGCACGATCCAGCTCAGCCGCGGCCGGCCCGCGGACACGCCCAACGGGATGTCCAACAGGGACGTCAACAGGCCGGACGGTGCCGGACCGTCCGCCGGTACGGCTGCTGCCGGTGTACCGTCCGCAAGCCCCGCTGCTGGCGAGGTGGCGGCGCCGACCGCGACGGCGCCGGTCGTGGTGAGCAGACGCCGCCGCGTCAGACCCGCGGCGAGGCGGGCATCAGGCTCCTGCACAGTCTTACCTCCAGGTCAACCGCTGTCATGTCGCCGGTTCCGACCGGCTCACGAATCGCCAGGTCCCCGGCCCCACCGTGTGAACGAGGTAGCCGGGCGCCATCCGCCGCGCAGAGACCAGCCCACCCGGCGACGCCTCCACGTCCTTGGCACGCTCGGCCGGAACGTGCACCTCCGCGGTCGCCCCGACGGGCACCTCGACGGTCAGCAGAAACTCGCCGTCCGCGCGCCGCCACGCCGACGACACCCGGCCCCGGACCGTATCCATGCCCAGGGAGGCCGACGACACGGCGCTGCGCGCGTCCGGACGGACGACGAACCGCTCCCAGCCGTTGGCGGCCGGCCGCAGTCCCGCCACGTTCTCGAACAGCCACTGGACGACCGTTCCCTGGAAGTAGTGCTGCCGCGACCGGGACGACGTCGGCCACATCTCCCACATCGTGTCGGCGCCGTTGTCGACCCAGTAGCCCCAGCTCGGGTACGTCCGTTGCAGCGCCACGCGGGCCGCCACGTCGGCACGGCCGTGCGCGGTCAGCACCGGCAACAGGACGCTGGTGCCGAGACAGCCGGTGTTGAGATGCCAGCCGCGCGCCTCGATGTCGGCCACCAGGTTGTCGACGACCGCCTGCGCCATGTCGTCGGGCACCAGCCCGAACGCCAGCGGTACGGCATTCGACGTCTGCCGGTAGCCGGGGTCCCGATCGGTCCGGTACAGCCCGCGCGACCGGTCCAGGAAGGTCTCGTTGAGCCTGTCGCGCAGGCCGGCCGCCGCCTGCCGGAACCGGACCGCGTCCGCGTCGCGCCCGGTCAGCTCCCCCACCTCGGCGATCGAGATCAGCGCCCGGTGCAGGTACGCGGTCGCGGTCAACCGGGTGTCCTCCGGCGGGTTGCCCCCGGTGCCGGGCGACAGATAGTCGCCGAGCGCCGTCACGGCCAGCCCGTTCTGCAGCCGCCCCAGTTCCCAGTCCAGGTAGTCGACCACCGGCTCCCAGTGGTCGCGCAGCAGCCGGTCGTCGCCGTACCACCGGTGCATCTCCCGCAGCAGGTACGGGTAGACCGTCGTCCACTCCGGCGCGGGCGCCAGCTCCTGGTATCCCCACCCACCGCTCGGCACGATCACCGGCACCTGCCCGGAGGCGACCTGGCTGTCGCGCAGGTCGCCGAGCCACTTGGTGAAGAACCGGGCCAGGTCGAGCTGGCCGGCCATCGTCGACGCGGCCACCTGCGCGTCGCCGGTCCAGCCGTTCTTCTCGTACATCGGGGTGTCGGTGGGAATGCCGTGCAGGTTGTTCCGCACCGTACGGTGCATCATCCGCTCGAACTGCTCGAAGAGCGGCTCGCTGCACCGGAACTCCCCGGCGTCGCGGACGTCGGAATGCACCACCTGCATCGTCACCGTGCCGGTGGTGGCCGCCCCGGGCAGCCCGTCCAACTGGACGTACCGGAATCCCTTGTACGAGAAGCGCGGCTCCCACACCTCCTCGCCGCCACCGCGAGCGATGTACTCGTCCTGCTGAAACCGTCCACCCTGGACATGGCCTGTGGAGGCCTCGACGGTGCCGTCGGCGCGCAGCTTCTCCCCGTACTGGAGGCGGATGCTGGTACCCGCCGCGGCGGTGGTCCGCAGCCGCACCCAACCGGCGGTGGTCCGGCCGAAGTCGGCCACCCACACTCCAGCCCGCGGCGAGGTCAGGCGCACCGGTGCCACGCTCTCGATCACGCGGATCGGCTCGTGCTCCTGTGCGGTCAGGGTGCCGGCCGGGGCGTCCAGGACGGTCGCGCGGTCCCAGGCGGAGTCGTCGAAGCCGGGCGCCGAGAACTCCGCGAACTCCCGCCGCGCGTCGTAGGTCTCCCCCGCGAAGAGCGAGTTGGACCGGGTCGGGCCCGCGGTGACACGCCAGGCGTCGTCGCTGACGACCTCGGTACGCGAACCGTCCGGGTGCTCGACGACCAGCCGCGCGAGCAGCCGGGGCTCTCCGTGCCACGGCGGCTCGTGCCAGCGCCACACGTTCCGAGTGGTCATGCCGTAGAAGCCGCGCCCGAGCTCTGCACCGAGGACGTTCTCTCCCTCGTCCAGCAGGTCCGTCACGTCGTGGGTCACGTACAGCACGGTCTCGTCGTAGTCGGTGAACCCAGGGTCGAGCACCGACGTTCCCACCCGCGCCCCGTTGAGCTGCAGCACCTGGTAGGCGAGGCCGCTCGCATACAGCCGGGCGCGGGCCACCGGCTTGGTGAGCCGGAACGCCCGCCGCAGCAACGGCGCCGGCTTCTCGTCCACCGGTGGCTCGATCCCGCTCCCCCACGGTCCCTGCCCGTACGGCGCCAGCACGACGACCGGCGACCATGCTGCGTCGTCGTGGCCGGGCTGCTCCCAGCCGGGCTCGTTGGTGCCGGCCGTCCGCCATCCGCCGTCGGTGACCAGGACCAGTTCCCGGCTGTCGGCAGTACGGACGACGAGTTTCGCGATGAGGCCGCCCGGGTTGACCGACGCACCGCCCCGGTTCGTGGCGACAGCGGCCACCACCAGGTCACCACCGAGCGCATGGCGAACGTGAGCGGTCACGTCAGCGATGCGCGCGGTGCGCCACCCGTCGGTCTGCTGGGGGGCGGAGAGGGTGAGCTGGCCGTTCAGGTACGCCGTGAAGTCGTCGTCCGCGGACATGATCAACCGCGCGGACGCGACCTCGAGGCCTGCAGGCAGGCCGAGCCGGCCACGGAACCAGCGCGGCCCCACGGGCGCGTTGTCGACGGTCGCACCCGGGCCCCAGATCCACGACGAGCCGACCATGTCGAGCGCCCGCGGTTGGGGAACGGTGACGTTGCCGCCCCACGGCCCCTGGCCGTACGGGGCGAGGACGGCCACCGCTGCCCAGCCGCTGTCGTCGTACCCGGGCTCCTGCCAGCCGGGGCGTTCGGTGTCGCTGCTGCGCCAGGTGCCGTTCGTGCTGCGCACCAGACGCTCCCCGGCGGCGGTGACCAGGACGAGCTTCCCGACCAGCCCGCCCGGATTCACCGACGGGCCCGGCCGGTTGGTGGCCACGGCCGCCACCACGAGGGCGCCGCCGACGGCGGCCCGGGCGAGTTCGGTGACGTCGGCGACCTCGGCGCTGCGCCAGCCGTTCGTCTGCTGCGGGGCGTGCAGGATCTGCCGGCCGTCGACGTACGCGGTGTAGTCGTCGTCAGCTGTCATCACCAGGTGCGCGGCGACGATCTCGGTGCCGGCGGGGACGTCGAGCCGCCCGCGGAACCAACGTGTCCCGGCCGGCGCGTTGCTCGCCGTCGCGCCCGGCGACCAGATCCAGGACGCGCCGGTGAGGTCGAGCGGCGCCTGCTCCACGTCGGGTCGGGCCCCGATCCACCGGGCCGCGCCGAAGCCCTCGCCGAGCAGGCCGGTCTCGAACCACGCGGGGCGAGCCCAGTCGGTCACCCGGCCCTCGGCGTTCCACACCCGCACCGTCCAGTGGTAGCGGGTCCGCGCCGCCAGCGGCGGCCCCGCGTACGCCACTGCGACGGCCTGCGGGGACGCCACCCGGCCCGAGTCCCAGACGTCGGCGGCACCGGGCGCGAGCCGACCCCTGCTGGTGGCGACGAGTACCTGGTAGGCGCTCTGGGTGGCGCCGTGCCCCGGCGCGGTGGCCGTCCAGGACAGCCGGGGCTGTCGCACGTCGGTCCCGAGCCGCTCGCCGGCGTACTCGGTGGTCAGCCGGTCCAGCGCGAGGGGTCCGGCGCTGGCCGAGGGGGGCGGGGCGGCCGCCGCCGGCGCGGCGACCGTGGTGCCGATCGCGATGGCTCCCGCACCGGCGACGCCCAGGCCGAGGAACGAGCGGCGGCCGAGCCCTGCGTCCGGCTCGCCCGGCATCGGGGGTGGTGTCTGCGCCATGGTCTTCTCCTCGAAAAACTTCGGACGTGGCCGATGGGCGGATTCAGGGCAGGTCGCCGGCGACCGGGCGGGCCGGCACCGGCATCGACCAGACGTCGGCGATCGACGGGTCGTAGCCCTCGCCGGTGTCGCGGAACCGCACCCGCACGATGCCGTCCTGGGTGGCCTCCGGCAGGTCCACGACGAACTGGAAGCTCACCGTGCCGGCCCCGCCCGCGGTGCGCCGGTACGAGCGGGAATGCATGACCGCACCGTCGACGACGACCTCGTAGTCCTTCAGCTGCGCCTGGTCGTACGTCTCCACCGCCCGCAGGACGAACGGTCGGCCCGGCTCGACGGCGAGGTCGAACTCGAACCAGCCGCCGGGGTAGGTGACGTTCGTGTAGCGCCGCGTCCGCCCGGCCTCGACGTTGGTGCCCGAGTGGGTCGAGGCGGTGAGCTTGTGGGCCTGTTCCGAGGCCGCGTCGCCGAGGTCGACGTGGTCCAGCGCGTCCGGCGGCGGGTTGTCGAACCGCACCGGCACGGTGAGGCTGCGGCGCTCGGCGTCGGTGGCCCCGGTGGCGACCGTGACACCGGCTGGCCCCTCCGTCACCGACAGGGGTGCGGTGAGAGCGGTCGTCACGGCGGTCTCCGTGCCGGGAGCCAGCTCGTACGACCTGGTTGCCGGCTCGACGTTCCACCCGTCCGGCGGCGTGGCGGTGAGCTTGCCCGCCACCGGCGCCGTCGAACGATTGCGCAGTACGGTACGCACCGTCGTCGTGCCACCGGGCGTGACCTCGGCCGGCTCGGCGGTCGTCGACACGATGACCACCGCGGGCACCGTGGTCAGCGACCCGGCGATCGGCACGGTCGCCGTACCGCCCTGGTGGCGGTAGCTGGCCGACCCGGTCACCGGCACCGTCGACGGCGACTGATCGGCCGGGACCCGCAGGTCGTAGCTGTGCCGTACGGCCGCTCCCGCGGCGACCTCCGTGTCGTGGCTGCCCACCGGCGTCACGGTCCAGTCCTCACCCGCCTGCACGGTCGAGGTCACACCGGTCAGCGGCTTCGCACCGCCGTTGCTGATCACGACCGTCGCCCGGACCAGATCGCCCGGGAGCCGCTCGCCCACCGGAAGGTCCAGCTTCGCCACCGCACCGATCAGCGCCGACGATGCGGCGGAGAGCCGCTGGTCGACCCGGCCGAGCAGCGAGTTGAACCGGTCCGCGGTCGCCGCGGGCATCCGACCGGCCTTGACCTGCGTACGCAGCCACCGGTCGAGGTCGGCGGCGGTCGCCAGGGCGCGGTGCACATCGGCCGCCGTGGCGGGCGCATCGCCCGTCGCGTACGACGTGCCCGTCTTCGCCGTTTCGGTGGTGAGCTTGGCGAGCTGGGCGCGCAGGTGCTGGGCGACGGACGGGCGGAGGTCGCCGGCCAGCTCGTCCACCAGCGCGACCGCGCCCCGTACCGCGTCGGCGGCCTCGCCGAGGTCGCCGAGCACCCGGTCGACCGCGAAGGCGTACGAGCCGGAGCCGATCTCGTAGACCGCCGCGCCGCCGTCCAGCTCGACGAACCGCACGCCGTCGGCCTGCTCCGCCGGCCGCCCACCCTCGGTGACCGCGTGCCGCCATGGTGCGGCGATGCGAACGGTGGCCGTGGTGTTGGCGGGGACGGCCACGTTCAGGCGCATGTCTCCCCGCTCGTCGAGCTTCCAGTCGGTGCTGATGACGCCGTGCATCGACCGGTACGACGCCCGCGCCCAGGTGAGGTTCCCCCCGGGCCGGGGCGCGATCGTGACGTGGGCGTAGCCCGGGTTGCGCGGGTCGGGCTGGATGCCGGCGACGGTGCGGTACATCCAGTCACCGACGGCGCCGTAGGCGTAGTGGTTGAAGGAGTTCATCGACACGTCGCCGAAGCTGCCGTCCGGCATGATCGAGTTCCACCGTTCCCAGATGGTCGTGGCGCCCTTGGCGATCTCGTAGCCCCACGACGGGTAGGTGTCGTTGAGCAGCAGCCGGTAGGCGACGTCCAGGTGCCCGGTGTCGCTGAGCGCGGGCAGCAGGTCGGGCGTGCCGAGGAAGCCGGTGGCCAGGTGCCAGTCGTGCCGCTCGACGTTGGCGACCAGCCGCTCGGCGGCCCTGGCCCGCAACCCGTCGGGCAGCAGGCCCATGCCGATGGCCAGGACGTACCCCGTCTGGCTGTCGCCCTGGACCGTGCCGTCGGCCGCCACGTACGCCTCGACGAACGCCTCGGCGATGTCCCTGGACAGCGCCGTGTAGCGCGCGGCGTCGGCGTCCTTGCCGATGGCGGCCGCCATCTCGCCGAGCAGCCGGATGCTGTAGGCGTAGTAGGCGGTGCCGAGGACACCGGCGGGGGTCGAGTCGTCGAGGTTGAGCCAGTCCAGGTACGGCCCGGCGTTGGTACGCCGGTTGCCGGAGCTGGTGTTCTGCAGCCAGGTGGCGTAGCGCACCATCGACGCGTAGTGCTCCTCGATGACGCGGGTGTCGCCGTAGCGCTGCCAGAGCGTGTGGGGAACGGTGATGCCGGCGTCCGCCCAGCCGGTCGCGCCGTCGCCACAGCAGACGCGGGGCGCGACGTCGGGGTAGGCGCCATTGGCCGACTGGGCGTCCCGCAGGTCCTGGAGCCACTTGGTCAGGAACGTCAGGCTGTCCATGTTGAACGTGGCCGTCTCGGCGAAGACGTTGATGTCTCCGGTCCAGCCGAGTCGCTCGTCGCGGGCGGGCGTGTCCGTGGGGATGGAGAGGAAGTTGCCCCGCTGGCCCCAGGTGATGTTGCTGTGCAACTTGGTCACCATCGGGTTCGAGGTCTCGAACTGGCTGGTCAGTTCCCCGTCGGTGTGCATGACGAGCCCGGTCACGGTGCCGAGGTCGGGGGTTCCCGGGTAGCCGGTCAGCTCGACGTAGCGGAAGCCGTGGAAGGTGAAGGTCGGCTCGTACGTCTCGGGGCCGCCGCCGGCGAGCCGGTAGTAGTCGGTGGCCTTCGCCGAACGGAGGTTGGCGGTGTAGGCGGTGCCGTCCGGGTTGAGTACCTCGGCGTGCCGGATGCGCACGGTCGTGCCGGTCGGCCCGTCGACCTTGAGCCGGACCTTGCCCACCATGTTCTGGCCGAGGTCGAAGATCCAGGTGCCGGGTGTGGGCTGGGTCAGGGCCCGGGCGGGCAGCTCCTGCACCACCCGGACGGGCGGGTCGACCTGGGCGACCAGCTTGGCGGTGGCGTCGGTGTCGTCGACGGTGGCCGGTGACCAGCCGGAGTCGTCGAACCCGGGCCGGTCCCAGCCGGCCGGCAATGTCCGGGCGTCGTAGGTCTCACCGTGTATCAGGTCGCTCTGCAGGAACGGGCCGGGCGTCGCCCGCCACGTGCCGTCGGTGCGGACCGTCTCGGTGCGGCCGTCGGCGTAGTCGATGACGAGTTGTGCGCTCAGGTGCGGCCGGGACCCGTAGTTGTCGGTGCCGAACCAGGCGATCGTGCCGGAGTACCAGCCGTCACCGAGCATGGCGCCGAAGGCGTTGTCGCCCTGCCGTAGCTGGCTGGTCACGTCGTAGGTCTGGTACTGGACCCGCTTGGCGTAGTCGGTCCAGCCGGGTGCCAGTTCGTGGTCGCCGACGCGCTGGCCGTTGAGGGACAGCTCGTAGACGCCGAGCGCGGTCGCGTAGACCCGCGCCCGGGAGATCTCGCCGTCGACCCGGAAGCCGCGGCGCAGCAGCGGGTTGGCGTCCAGCGCTGTCAGCATGGCCTCGGTGTCGCCCGAGACCCGCAGGCCGGTCGGGGTCGGGGTGCCTCCGGCGAACGGGTTCTCGCCGTCGGTGAGCGGGGCGGCGAACAGGGTCTGGTCGCCGCTGGTGACCGAGAAGTTGGAGAAGACGCCGGATTCGGTCCCGCTGGAGCGCAGGCCGACCGACCCGGAGCGGTGCGCCCCGCTGGTGGTGACGTCGACCTGGACGTCGTCGACCCAGGTGGTGAAGGTGTCGCCGTTGGCCGTGATGCGCAGGGTGTGCGGGGCGGTGAGCTTGTCGGCCGGGACGATGTCGCTGAGCGGCACCTCCTTGATGACCGCCCAGTTCCCGGCGGTACGTACGTGCGGCCGGAGCTTGGGTACCCCACCGGTGATGGAGAACTGCCACATGTAGGCGTTGCCCGGGCCGCTGGCCCGGAGGAAGATGCCCACCGCGTCCTTCTCCAGCCGCACCGTCGTCCGCACCGTGTAGTCGGTCCAGGACGCGGTGGGCGAGGCGAGGCCGATCCAGTCGGCCTGCCAGCCGTCGGGGCCCTTGACGCCGGTCTCCCAGTAGGCGGGCGTGCTCCAGTCGGAGGTCCGTCCGGCGGTGTCCCAGACCCGGACCTGCCAGGCGTAGCGGGTGCGGGGCTCCAGTGCCGGGCCCGCGTAGGCCACCAGCGAGCTCTGCCGGGAGGTGACCCGCCCGCTGTCCCAGACGTCTGGGTCATCGAGCCGGTCCGGGTTGGTGGCCACCCGCACCTGGTAGGCCTCCTGGACGACGCCGCGGGCGGAGGCGCTGATTGTCCAGCCAAGGCGTGGTTTCGGGGCGTCCAACCCGATCGGGTTCGTCGCCCGCTCGGTGGTCACGTCGCCGATCGTCAGCTGCGGCGCCTCCGGCGCCAGCGCGGCGGCCGGACCTGCTGGGAGCACGAGCCCGGAGAGTGCGACGAGCAGCGCGAGTACGGCGCACCGTCCGGCTCGGAGACGTCCTGCTGGCACCATGCGCCGGCTCCTGTCGACGATATGAAACGTTCTAACTACCTCGAAGTGCATCCTTCACAATGGGCGCCGCCAGGATCAATGGATGGGCATGGCCGGATCCGGCCAACGAACGTTCCCGGGTGACCCCTCGGCCGACCTCGCCGCCCCGGCCCCCGGCATGGTCGCCCCGCCCGAGGCGTGCTGTTACGGGGTCAACACGACCAGCAACGGAGTACTGATCTGGACCGGTGGGCGCAGGACAACCACGCCGAACACGTCGGCGGGGCCGTCGTGCAGCTGGTGGCCGCCTACGGCAAGGCTGTGAAGGCACGGCCGCGGCCGAAGCTGGAGCGAGCCTTGCGGGACCTGGCAGCCTGGGTGCGAAATCTCGACCCGGAAGGCAACATCGTGGTTCGGAAGGCACCCCAGTGTCTTGGCGGTGGCCAGCGCGCTACGGGCTGGCGCCCCCCGGAAGCGAAAAGCGGTGGACAGCACTGCCCGCGTCCTCAACACCCCCGGCAACCAGACGGTCAAAGAGCTCATCAAAGCCGCACAAGCCCGATGTGCGCGACTACGAGGACCACTTCGTCCGGCACCGGCCCCACCAGAGCCTGGAGCAGCATCCACTACGACCCCGACGCCCTCGCCGGATCGACGAGCCGATCCGGCGACGCCGCGTCCTGGGCGGCGTCATCAATCGTCGAGCCGCTTGATCCGCCAGGCAAATCTCCAGCACACAGCCCTAAACAAAGTTTTGGCACGGTACGGGCCGGAATGATTCGGCCGAAGCGGGGTAGCCGGCGCCGTGATACGGCGGCGAGGCGTGGACCTGACTCGGTATGAAGGAACAGAGGGTGGCATGACGCCGCCGCCGCACTCGCGGCACCTCCTGCCGGCGGACAGCCGACGCCTGTCCGTGGTCACGTTCGTCGGCATGGTCGTCGCCTACCTGGTCGTGCTCCACGGGCTGGCACTGACCCTGACCAGTGGCCTGGAAACGAGGTACGCCGCGCCCAGAACGCTGAACGAGATGTGGCGCGGCATCACAGTTCCGGAGGCGGTCTCCGTCGTGCTGGTGATCGCGGCCATCTCCTGGCTTCGCTGGTGGCCGCCGGTCCTGCGGGATAACCATCCGGTCCAGCGCTGGGTCGTGGTCGTGCCCATCGGCATGGCGACCTGCGCTCTCATCGTGACCGACTACGGCGTCCTCGCCACCAAGGGCGCCACCTTCACCCTGACACTCCTGCTCTCCGCGCTGCTGATCGGCGCCAGCGAGGAACTGATGTTCCGTGGGCTCGGGGTGACCGTGTTCCGCTCCACCGGGTTCACCGAAGGAAAGGTCGCCCTGTGGTCCACGGTCATCTTCGCCCTCGCCCACGCCACCAACCTGCTCGCCGTAGGTGCCGTAGCCTTCGCCCAGGTACTGACCACCATGGTCGCCGGCTACTTCCTCTACCTCATCCGGCGCCGCTCCGGCGGCATCACCGTGCCGGCCATCATCCACGGGATGTGGGACTTCTCCCTCATCTCAGCCCAGGTAATCCCGGGCAAGCCCTACCTCCTCTCACTCCTGGCCATCGTCACCATGGCGGTCCTGGCCATCGTCGTACTGGCACGCCGGCACCACATCGAACCAGTCACCGCCCAGCAACCCTGACGGCCGGTCGTTGGCGCACCAACGCCGGCGCGGATGGGCCTGTCTCGCTAACGGTTCTTCCGGCCCCCAACAACGTCCACCACCAGTGGCGCCAGGCTCGCGTCGACACCGAATTCGACTGGGTCACCCCACACACCTTCCGCGAGACCGTCGCCACACTCATCAAGGAAGAAGCCGACACCAAGAGCGGCGCGGCACAGCTTGGACACTCCAGCGAAGAGGTCACCACCACCTACTACATCGCCAAACCCGTCCAGGCCCCGGACGTCTCCGACGTCCTGGAACGCCTCGCCGCCAACCCGGACGGACCACACCCACCCGCACCACACAACGATGCACACCGATGACAAAACTTGGTTGCCGTACCGAACCGGCTGTGGGTCGCCGACGCCACCCGCATCCCGTGTGGTGAAGGCGTGTTCTGGCTGGCCGCGGTCCGTGATGCGTTCTCTCGGCGGATCGTCGGGTGGAAGACCTCCGACCGCTGCGACACCGACCTGATCCTCGCCGCCCTCGAGTACGGCATCTGGTCCCGCGACGTCCGCGACGGCCAGTCGATTCATCACAGCGATCGGGGGGTCGAACTACACGTCCTTCCGGTTCGCGGAACGCTTGCAAGGCAACGCGATCCTGCCGTCGATGGACTCCGTCGGCGACTCGTTCGACAACGCGCTGATGGAAAACTTCTGGTCGGTTGAAGATCAAACTCGTCTACTGCACGAGCTGGCGCCCCCGCGACGAGGCCGAGAACGGGTGCCGCCATCTGATCCGTAGATTCCCAAGGCCACTCCGCAGCCGCCCCGCAACGTCCGCGTCGCCCTGGTCGTCGCGCTCTCGGCCGCATTGCTGACTCGCTGGCTCAGGCGGGGCGGCGGGTCATGTGCATGTGCCAGTTGGTGATCCAGGTCTGCTCCCCGTCCAAGGAGAACGCCTGCTCCCAGTGGGCGCTGTTCTCCGTGATCTCCGACCAGATGAAGCGAGCCCGGATCTTGCGGCCGTCGTGCTCGTCGTCTCCGTGGAAAACGCCGGTGCCGTCCGGGCCGAATCGGCCGGTAACGGGTGGGAAGAGAATGCCGGTGCGCTTGCTGGCCCAGTACAGGGACCAGGCATCGACCTCCGGGTCGTACAGGCGCAGGGTCAGACCGGCGAAGCCCTTCGTCGGGAAGGTGATCTCGTCGAAACTGGCCCGGCCGTCGAAGTGCACCGAGGCGCGGGTGACGCCGGGGAACTCCTCCCAGCGATCGGCGCCCTCGGCGGGGTCGAGGAAGTCGGTGCGCCACCGGTTGACGACGTCGTAGGTGCCGGTGAAGAAGCCGAATGCGGTGCTGTTGTCCATGTCCCGCAGGTTAGGCACCCTCCCCTGACATCTTTTGTCAGTGGGCCGGGATAGATCCTCCGGCGTGCGCGCTAGCCGACTTGTCTCTCTGCTCCTGCTGCTGCAGAACCGGCGGAACGTCAACCGGCGCTTCGAGCAGCTGCGTGCGGCTGCCGGCCTGGACTGGCTGCACCTGCACGATCTACGGCACGCGTTCGCCACGTTCCTGCTCGACAAGGGCGAGGAGCTACGCACGGTGATGGAGCTGCTCGGGTACTCCACGATCTGGATGACGGCCGACACCTACGGGCACGTCCTGCCGGCGCGGGCTCGTCAGGCTGCCTCGGCCATCGATCGCGTGCTGGGCGAGGAGGGGTCGGCTGACTTCCTACTGACGCTCCAGCCTTGCCCGCCGGCCTTGTTTACGAAGCATGGCGTCCTCAGTCTGCCGCCCATGGTCAGCCCGGCGGCGTGGGTGCCTCAGGCGGCTTTCCAACTGCCCGGCGAGCGTCGGCGACGGCGATCGCGAGCAGCGCCACGGGCACTGCGGCGACCACCGTCAGCGGCGGAGCGAAGGCCAGCGGCACGGCGAGCAGCAGCAAGGCAGCAATGCCGAGCAGTCGGTGCCTGGATACGCGGGAGAAGACAACCCACTCCAGCGACGTGCGGCCCGCCACGTACAGAGCCGGGCCGCCGAGCATCAACGCAAGCCAGGACTTGTACGTGTGGCCGCTCGGGTGCTTCTGCACCAGTTCATTGCCGATGGCGGTGGCGGCAACCCCGATGATCATAAGCAGATGGGCGGTGCCGGCTACTCGGCCCAGGCTGGCGGGACTGGCGGCCGACTTGACCGCCGTCCCGAACAGCTCACCTGCTTTGTAGAAGTAGATGCGCCAAAGCAGCACAGCGGTGATGAACGCGATCACCAGCCCAAACGTCTGCGCCAGGCGTGGGTTCCCGGGCGTCTCGGTGTAGGCGATCCCGACCGCGAGGATCGTCTCGCCGAGCGCGATCAGCACCAACTGTTGGTACCGGTCGGCGAGATGTCCGGCAGAGGACTCCCAAGCCAGGATGCGCTCCCGTCCCTGCCACGGCACCCACCAGCCCAGCCGGGCTGATCCGTACTCGATGACGATCGCGAGCGACCAGAGCAGCATCCTGGCCGTACCGTGGGCGGCGGCACCGAGCAGCCACGCCACCGCGGACACGCAGAACCAAACCAGGATTCCCCAATAGAGGCGCTGTAGCCAATGTGAGCGCAGCGCCAAAGCGACCACCAGCGCCCGGCCGGCCTGGAGCGCGACGTAGACCCCGGCGAACATCCACGCACTGCCGTCGAACGCCTTCGGCGTGAAGATGCCCAGGAGCAGCACACCGAAGGCCGTCGCCAGCACCATGACCTGTACCGCCAGGCGGCGGGGCTCGAAGCGCGCCGTGCTGTAGGCCGTCATTGACCAGACCCAGATCAGCGGCAGGATCAGCAGCAGTGCCTGCAGTAACCTCGCCCACCCCCCTGCACCAGAGGGGGAAGACGCCAGTTGCGAAGTGCTGGTAGCCACCACTCGATTGAGAGCGAAGACCAGCACAAGATCGAAGAAGAGTTCGACGAAGCTCGTTTCCTGCTTGCTTCGCTCGCCCCGGAGGAGCCTCACCCCCACACCTGTGGCCGCACCAGCACTTTCCATGCGAGCCATTCAATGCCGGAATGCCGCCGCGCGAAGGACGATTGCCGGCATCCGAGTACTCGTTCCTGAGCATGGCCCTCGGCTGGCCTTCAACTGGCCGGCCCAGACGGCCCAGCGGCGGCCCCAGGACCGGTCATCGCCGGCATGTCGCACGGTCAGCTTGGGAACCGCATTGATCACCGCTCGGGTGGTCGTCCCACCTGGTTGCCGAGCGCGGAAGGAACGTTTCGCTGCCCTGCGACAGGCCGCTGTTGACCCCTGTTGACCGGTCCACCAGGCACGGGTCGGGCACGGTGTCGACGACGCGCTGAGACTGACCCTCTAGCGGCGGATTGGGACTGACCCCTCCGAGGCTGGAGGGGTGATCGCATTGGAAGATTGGGCTGAGATCCGTCGGCTGCATCGGGCCGAGGGTGTTCCGATCAAGGAGATCGCGCGCCGGCTGGGTTTGGCGCGTAACACGGTCCGTTCGGCGCTTCGGGCCGAGGCGCCGCCATCGCGTGAGCGCGGCCCCCGCGGTTCGCTTGTGGACGAGGTCGAGCCGCAGATCCGGGCGTTGCTCGCGGAGTTCCCGCGGATGCCGGCGACGGTGATCGCTGAGCGGATCGGGTGGACGAAATCGTTGACGATCCTCAAGGACCGGGTTCGGGAGCTGCGCCCGTTGTTCGTTCCACCGGACCCGACCGACCGAGTCGAGTACGACCCGGGCGAGGTCGCCCAGTGCGACCTGTGGTTCCCACCCCAGCCGATCCCGGTTGGCGGTGGGGCTGAGCGGATCCTGCCGGTGCTCGCGATGACCTGCGGGTACTCGCGGATCACGGACGCAGTCATGATCCCCAGTCGGAAGGCCGGAGACATCCTGGCTGGGATGTGGGAGATCGTGGCCGGGTGGGGCGCCAGTCCACGGACC